>JBDHQE010000266.1:0-5087 GCA_039806885.1 Verrucomicrobiales bacterium | reverse complement strand
CGGGTGTGCTGCGGCCTTGGGCGATGGTGTGCTCTAGAGCTGCCTGCATTCTGCCCGCTCGGGCTTTTTCGGTTTCGATCAGATTATGTTGCTCTCCGGGGTCGGCGTTAAGATCGAACATCTGCATCTGGGGCAGGGAAGAAGTGTCATCTTTGCCGGGACGAGGATAGCTCCATCCTCCCGATCCGGGACAAAGCAACAGCTTCCATTTTCCGTCCCGAATCGCAAAATCTCCGCGAATGGACTGAGCGATCAGCTCGGATCGCCCTCTCCAGCCCTCCTGTCCGAGCAATGAAGGTAGGAAGCTGACACTGTCGCCGCCCGCTCCGTCGGGTAGGGATTCCCCCAGAGCATCGGCGAAGGTAGCCATCAGATCCAATTGCCCAACGAGGCGATCAGAGGTCGTCCCAGCTCCGACTTTACCGGGCCAGCGGACGAGGAAAGGCACGCGATGCCCGCCTTCATACACATCTGCTTTGTGACCTCGATAGGGACCGCTGACGGAGTGCCCGGCTGCCTTTAGTTCGTCAATTTTGGCTGATGGAGAACATCCGTTATCGGTGGTAAAGACGAGCAGCGTATTCTTGGCTAGTCCGGTATTTTCTAATGCATCGAGAATTTTTCCAATGTCAGAGTCGATTTGGAGGACGAAATCGGCATAGAGGTTCAGTCCACTTTTCCCCTCGAACTCAGATGTGGGGACGATAGGTGTATGCGGCGAAGCGAGAGGCACATAGGCGAAGAAAGGCTGACCGGCTTCCCCTTTTTCGGCTCGCTCGTGAAGGTAGCTGATTAAATGTTGTGTGATGGTTGGTTGCACATCTACGGCTTCGAATGTCTTTCCAGCGGGACCGGTGCGGAGCCAAGTCTTTTCAGTATCCGCAACCTCCGTCGGGAGACGATCTTTCACCCAGACGAAGGGATACATATCGAGCGAGGCACTGATGCCAAAATATCGATGAAATCCTCGATCCACCGGCCCGTTCTGAATGGTCTGGCGATAGTCCACTTTCTCAACATCCGGGTAGGGGTGGGTGAAGTCTCCGCCGTCGTCGGCGATGCTGCCATCTTTGAGAGGCCAGTCCATGCCGAGGTGCCACTTGCCGATGCAGATGGTATCGTAGCCTTTCGATCCGAGGAAGCTGGCGAGTGTGGTGCGCCCCTCGGTGATGAGGGGACGGGAAAACCCACCGAGCACGCCTTGTTGCAGGCGAGAGCGCCAATGATAGCGTCCCGTGAGCAGGCTGTATCGCGAGGGAGTGCAGACCCCGGATGAGGTGTGCGCATCGGTGAAGCGCATCCCTTCGTGAGCGATACGATCGATGTGGGGAGTCGGGAATTTCGAGCCAGGATTGTTGCACGATACATCTCCCCAACCGCAATCATCGGCCAGAATGACGATGATGTTCGGACGCTCTGAGGCAGCAGGAGAGTCGGCGGAGAATCCTTCTAGGATCAGAACGGAAGTGCTGAGAAACAGATAGAATAGGCAGAATCGTACATTGAAAAATCTAAAATCTCTCATTGTTTTCAGTATATTGGAGGTAAGCTATTGAGGATCAGTTAAATTCGGTACCCACATCGGACCCTCTATCACCGGTGGCGTGACTCCGTCGGGTGGGAAGCTACTCTTTACGGCGCTTTGCATCAGGGCTTCTAGTTCTTTCAAGGTCGCCCCGTGTTCGGGCTTGTCTGCGAGGTTGACGAGCTCCTCGGGATCTACTTTGTGATCGTAGAGTTCGTGTCCGAGTTTCCCATCATTCCATGTGGTGTAGCGCCACCGTTCGGTGCGCAGGCTATAGCCATAGTAGGTGATCGGTCCCAGTCTGATCGGCTTTCCATTTTCATCGGCTTTCCTCTTTCCTTTTTCCTGTGGACGAGGCACGGATCGCATCACCTGTGTCAGTGCCCAACCACGGCCTTTCACCGAGGGATCTTTGAGCATGGGAACGAGGCTTTGTCCCTGCAGGTTGTCAGGGGCCTTGATTCCGGCTAGTTCGGTGAGTGTCGGATACAGATCGACGTGGCTGACGGGAGTATTGCTCACGCCGCCAGGTGTCGTAACGCCCGGGGCGACCATCATCAAGGGGATTTTAGCGCAGCCTTCGAAGAGGCTGTTCTTCTGCCAGAGGCCGTGCTGTCCCATGTGGTATCCATGATCGCTGGTAAAGACGATGATGGTATTCTTGTCTAGGCCAAGTCGATCCAAGGCAGAGATAATTTTTCCCACTTGGGCATCCATGAAGCTGATGCTGGCATAGTAAGCCTGAATACACTTGCGGCGCAGATCATCGGTCAATTGATCCTGCTCCTTCTTATAACTGAGCAAGGCCGCCTTGGGGACATCGGGCGGATTCTTGTCGATCGTGGGGCGGATGGGCATTTTCTCTTCTGGATACATGCCATAGTATGGATCTTTCGGAGACACGTAAGGTGTATGAGGGCGAAAGAAGCCGACGAGGAGGAAAAAGGGTCGATCTTTCTCTCGTGCGCACCGCTCCAGCACCCATTCCGCGTCTTTGGCTTGGAGTCCGTCGGTGTGAAACTCATCGCTCTTAGGTGACGCGTACCAACTCAGTGTTGCTCCGAATTGCCCTGGGATCAGACTGTAGATCTCATCCATTTCGATTCGGTCCACTCCTGCAGGATTCAGTTCCAGTTCCCAAGAGGCGGGGTCATCATGCCCATCGGTGCCGATAGAATTCGGGACATTGTAATGATAGGCCTTGCCGATCCGTGCCGCGAAGTAGCCACCGAGTCGAAATGCCTGAGGCAGGCTGATATGACTGGGGATCGTCTGGCGAAAGAGCTGCACATTGCGGTGAATGCCAGTTGCGTTCGGATAGAGGCCGGTCAGGAGGGAATTCCGGCTGGGACCACAAAGGGGATAGGCGCAGTAGGCGTTGTTAAAGCGAACGCCTCGTTCGGCCAGAGCATCGAGATTCGGGGTTTTGGCCAGTGGATCTCCGTAGCTGCCGAGGTAGGCGGCGAGGTCGTCAGAGATCAGGAAGAGCACGTTCGGGCGATCCTTTGCATGTGCGAAGGGACTGAGAGTCAGAATCCCGAGAAACAATGCGATCAATGAGGCTTTCATAGCGATTTTCATCATAGCGGTTTCGGAACGGGTGACGAGAAATTCTTTCAGAAGAGCGAACTCATGCGCGAATTATCCATCTCTCACCAGAGTCGCCAATTTTTCCCCTGATCGTCAGAGAAAATCGTGCTTCGCCCCCAGCCGCGACCGTATCGACCTGAACCGGCGGAAATCGGACTGGCAGTTTCATTTCGATAGAGCCAAGAGGTGGACCAGTAGTCGTAATTCACGAACAGGCGGCTTTTTCGGTCAATCGTGAGCCGATGGTAATAGACGCTGTAATCGGAGAAGGCCGGAGCAACCAGCACCTGAGGTGCCTCCCAGTTGCCACCTTTTTTCTTTTGTTGATGAGTCAGGTTGGCTCCGCTTTGTCCATTCCAGCGGTCGGGATTAGCGAGCCACAGGCGATAGACGAGATGAAGGGTGTCATCTGCATCACAGACCAAACCGACGTATGTCTGACGCAAATCGGCAGCATTTCCGGTGTGGATCGCTTCCGTCCAGCCACCTTCAGAATCGTTCGGCTTCAGCGAGTGGAGATACTGAAACGGAGCACCGTGCGTCCCGACGACGACGTGTAGGTAGCCCTGACTATCCATCGTGATGCTAGGAGTGTTGTGTCCGTCATTGGGCGGAGGGCCAAAGCTCATGAAGACCGGCTTACTCAGCTTTCCGCTGTCGCGGTCGTAGGTCGCTACCCAAGCAGGAACTCCGGGGATTTTTTCGCGACTGATCTCTGGATCGGTCGCCTCGGCCCAGACGACGTGGACCTTTGAATCCCGTGAAACGATCATCGAAGGAATCCCCGAGTGCATCGAGCTGGCGAGCGCCGTTTGTGTGAGTTTTATCGGATCACGGAAGTGAATCACTCCATCGTTACCTTTTTCCGGAATGATCAGCTCTACATCGTTCGTGCTGCGCCAGTGGAGCCGTGGATTGTCGCTCGGATGACTGGTGCGAGTGATCCGAACGACGGGCGGCGGTCCTTTCGGTACGTTGTGACCAGAAAACTGTTCGATATCCCAATTACGCGCCTCATCCTCGCGGCCTTCGATCAGGTAAGCAACGAAGGTTTCTCCCCCGTCAGCGGAGTGAAGTAGCGCGGCCTTCTTTCCTGAATTCGCCAATAAATAAACTCCATTTTCGGAATCGAAAGCGACCTTGGTGCCCATGGATTCAGCCCCCCAACCGCTGAGATCGCTTTCGGGCACCGTACGCACGACCAACTGATCCAGACGACGCTCGTCCCATCCGTGATCCGTTTGTCGAAACAGAGTCCACGGACCGAGAGCGAAGCCCCTGTTGTTCTGATCAAAATAGATCTGACTTCGGACTGGATAATCGGGCAGGTAGCCGAACTGTCGATTCTCGTGCTGAAAAGGTTCTAACTGCATCGGTAGGGATAGGGCTTGCCCCACAGGAGCCTTTCCCTCTCGGACATGTAGAGATGCATATGTGCTGATGGCACCATCGCTGGGACTTGCGCGAAGGTAGGCGATTCGCTCAGCCGCCTTGCCCGCTTCATCCTCTGCAGAGTAACGAAATTTTAACGTGAGATTTTTTGTTTCTCCCGCCTTGAGCGCGACATGATCCATGGGCAACTTCACATCCCAAGGGGAAGTGGGGAATTCGAGACTTAGAGCAAAATTTCGTGGGGAAGGGGAGCCGTTGTGAACGCGAAAGGTCATCTCATCCTCTTGACCAGCCGTGGCGTAAGTGGTGCGATTGTAGGGTGAGATCATCCATCGTTCGTTACCCAATGGAAACCACGAGTCGGGTATCGGAGTCCATAGCGCTGAGTTTGGCCAGCGGTCACTACGATCCCACTCCGTCACACCACCGATCTCCAGAAAGAAGCGAGATTGCGGGAAATGAAGTCGCCAAGGAGCCGTCCCCCGACCCTCTTTCGATGCCGCTGGGACCTCGAACTGGACTGTTCCATCGGGTGTTTTTGGTTCCCCGATGTGCAGATGATTGCTTACGACGACGCTGG
>JBDHQE010000265.1:0-5098 GCA_039806885.1 Verrucomicrobiales bacterium | reverse complement strand
GTAGGAGGCTACGGACAAGCTGCCCGAGAGAATCATCTGAGGCTGTCGGTCGATCACGCGAATGAGAGGCGTGCAGTAACTGCGCGTTTTGTTCGGGCGATCCGTCTTCCAGATCGTCTTTCCCGTCGTCTGATCCAGCGCTACTAAGTAGGCGTCGCCATCGTGATCTCCATTCACGAGAACCTTTCCATTCCAGAGAACAGGGCTCGAGCAATAGCCGTGTCGACTGGAGAATGCTCCCGGTCGCGATTCCCAGAGTTTCTCACCGCTGAAATCGTAGGCAGCGATGAACATCTGGTCTTGATCGAGAAAACTCACGAAGACTCGGGTTCCGTCGGTGGCTGGAGTGCTCGATGCATGACTGTTGAGCCGATGTAGGTCTTCCAGCGCACTGGTCAAAACTACACGACTCCAGAGAATCTTCCCGCTCACTCGGTCCAGAGAAAGAAGAATTCGGTTTTCGGCCTCAGCCGTCACGAGGAAGATCCGATCCTCCCAGATGATCGGGGAGGCGTGCCCGATTCCTGGAATCTCGGTTTTCCAAACGGTATCAGTCGCGGGATTGAATGCGACCGGAAGCTGCGGGGCATCGATCACCGATCCGTCACCACGTGGACCACGCCATTCAGGCCAGTTTTCTGCTGATACGAGCGAGAAGGTACTGAGTAGAATGAGGGCAGCGCAGGGCAGCTTCATGACGGGCACAGACAAAAGGGAGCACAAGCCTCGCAAATTAGGCGAAAGTTCACTCCTTCTCGTTCGCCATCAGAAATGCCAATAGATCACGGAATTCTCTGATCGTAAGATTCGCCGGGAGTCCGGTAGGCATCAGGGATGTCTGTAGCTCAGTGCGCGATGCGATTTCTGTCTCTGGATGTTTGAATTCCTGACCGGTGAGGCTGCGAAAGACGTCGACATTCGACGAGCGCAGAAGAATCGCGATGAATTCGTCCCCGTTTGTCAGCTTCACCTGGCTGGGGAAGAATTGGGGCGCGACCTCAGCCTGTGGATCGAGAATGGAATGCAGAATCGCTTCGCGAGTACCTTGCCGTCCGATAAGACTGAGGTCAGGACCGAGAACGATTCCACGGCCATCATTCCGGTGACAGGTGGCGCAGAGCGCGATACGAGGATGGAAAAAGAGACGGCGTCCGGTTTCGAGATCGGGCTTTCCGGGAGCTTTGTCGAGCAGGGCTAGCCAGGCCGCGGTATCGGTGTAAGCAGGGCGGTCTGCAGCGAGCGATGCAGGATCGAGGGCTGCGTCAGCGAGTTCTTTGGCACCGGAGTCGCGCCGAGCCAGATCGATGAGAGCTTTCTTTTGAGCATCATCCAGAGCCACCCCGCGCAGAGCTCGTAGCGCCTCATCACGCACGATTGCAGGGGAGTTGGCATCCGTGGCGAGTCGGAGGAAAAGTGCGTGGTGCTCAGGCAGGGTGGAAGCGGCGAGGCCGTCGATGGCGTCGGCTCGCAGTTTGGCATCGTGAGTAGAATTCTCAGCGATATCGGCAAGTGCCTTTTTCGCTACGTCGCTATCCTGTGCGGTCAGGGCATGGACGACTTCTTCGGAAAGAAGTGGATCGCCTTTCCCGAATAAATCCATGAGAACGGGGACGGTCAGTCCTTTTGCCTTCGGTGGGGCGAGTCTCAGAGAGTAGCTCTTGATGCGTAGAGGAGTCTCGGGATCCAAGATTTTTTCTGTGAGCAAGGCAGGATTGGTCACTCCCGCTCCCGGTTCGCCTCGCAGGGTGTTGGAGGTAGCGAGTCCGGCCTCGAAGAGGCGGAAATTCAGTTTCGGATTCGTCAGCGTTTTCTCCACGTGAGCGGTGAACTCCGTGAGGACACCATCGGCGATCCAGCGCAGGCACTCGAATTGAATCTCCGGATCAGGATCGTCGATCAGAGCGCGGACCCACTTGCTTTCTCCTAGCCCATTCCGACGCAGAGCGACGAAGGCGGTGATCCGTTTCTCAATGGGAAGCGCACGCAGAGATTCAGGTGTCCAGCTATTTCCGATTCGAGCGAGGGCGGTTAGGGCTGCATCTGCGATGTAGTGGTCATCTGACAGGGTTAGGTCGAACAGTTGACCCTCTTCCATTTTGACCTTTCCGCTGCGCAAGCCCTCAGCCAAACGCGAGGCGTCGTTTGGCTCGTCGATGTCCTTTTTCATCCAGTCCGCGACCCCTGGATCGATCTCGAGTTTCCACAGGCGTCCCCGCTGATGAACAGGATAGGAGCTGAAAACCCAGTCATTGACATAGAAAGCGCCGTCCGGCCCCTTTGCCGCCACGGTGGGACGAAAGAACTCGTTGCCTTCGACGATGGTGATACGTTCGGATTGATAGCTCGCACCTTTGCGATGCAGCGGATAGTAGTCGATTCGGTGATCGCTCCAGGAGGGGACTAACACGCCGCCGCCCAGCTCCAGCACGGCACAGGGTCCTTCGCAACTGGAGTGAATCATGCCCAGTGTCCCGCGCAGTTCACCGTTCCACGCGACGAAGGGATGAATAGGAGAGCTTCCATAGACCCACTGAAATCCGTAGTCTGCTCCTTCGACGACCTCGAGCAGGCGACACGGAGGACGACTACCGGGATCGTTGTCTGCGGTGATGATTTCCCCGTAGCGATTGACATGGATACCGAAAGGATTCCAGAATCCACGGGCGATACGGCGCATATTTTTCCCGTCCACAGAGCAGCGAAAAACTCCGCCTTCACCGCGTCCGGATTCTTTTGATCCATCGACCGAGGTGAGCGTCCAGTCATTTCCAAAGTTTTCTCCGAGGGAAAAAACTAAGTCTCCGTCCGGATGCCAGGCCATGCCGCTCAGCCCATTGTGCGGATAATCGGAAATAGTGTCGAGGCTGGCGAGCGTTTCTTCCTTATCCGCGACTCCGTCATCGTCCGTGTCTTTGATCCGCAGAATCCGCCCTCGTTCGGTCAGATAAACCCATCCATCACGACCGTGCAACAGTTGCATGGTCATGGTCGTGCGATTGTAGAAAACACGACGATTTTTACCGAAAGCGTCGAAGACGAGGATCTCGTCGTGCTGAGGCCCCGTGTAGCCTTCCGGACGCTGATGGGTATGGCTGGAGATGGTATAAATGCTGCCGTCTGCGGCGATTCCGATGCCGGTGGGAGTCACGATGTCTGGATGCTCTACGAGCAGGGTCAGCTTCACGCCGGGCAGGGGAGTCTGGATGCTCGGAGATAGATCTTCTGGGACGACGGGAGCAGCGGGAGCTGGTTTAGGAGGATCGACGGGCGCTTTGGGGGAATCGGCGTGGATGGTGGTGAGGCAAGTTACGCTATAAAGGAACAGGCCTGGGCAGATTAGGCGATGAAGTCGAGTCATGACTTTCCGGGGGAATGAAGTGAGAGAATTACAGACATGAGATTGCGGGAAAGGCGACTCTGTGTCAAACCAGTGTCAAAGCGCAGATACGGGATGCCACGTGAGTTCTGGACGTATTCCGAATTTTGTGGAGAGCTTATCTAAAGTGCGAGCCAAGATTGGGCATCTCCGGTTACGCCCGCGATTCGCGCCTTAACTTCCAAGCTTGTCAGAACGTCGCCGACGTCGAGAAATCAAAATCTCACGTTTTTCTTCGTACCCTTGTTTCAATAGGAGACGTATCCTTTAATAAATAATCATTGCTTATTTAATTCGTTTTCGAGAAATGCCTACAATGTTTCCTTATAATAGAGGTTAAACTGAATTAGTTCCTCTGACTCTTCATATTCGATCCCGATGATCACCGCTGGCCTTCTTCTCAGTCTTTCTCCGGATGCTGAAATTTCTGAGCTGATGCGTCTTCTCGAAGAGCACCCAGCCTTTCTACCCGGCGTTCCACTAGATCGCTGGCTGCCTGTCGCGATGGAAGCGCGGGATGATAGGGAAAGTCGGAGCTTACACGACTGGATTGGCGCACAATCAGGAGTCGTCTTTGTGGATGTGATTCACGTAAATTTTGAACCGGAGCCGCTTCCTCTCTGAAAAATTCCTCATTCGTCCTCCAAGTATGATCGCACGTCGAGAGTTCAACCGCCTAGCCGCCCTCAGTGCGGCCACCGTCGTAGCCCAAGCCCGGGCACAAGAAGCCCCGGCAGCCGCTATTGCCAGCAGCGACGGCATCACTTGGGACAAGGCCCCATGCCGTTTCTGCGGTACAGGTTGCCATGTGCGTGTGGGAGTCCGGGATGGCCGCATCGTAGCGATCGAAGGAGACCAACTTGCGGAGGTAAACAAAGGCCTACTTTGCGTGAAGGGCTACCATGTGGGACTGGCTCTCTATGGCAAAGACAGGTTGACCCAGCCCATGCTCCGCAGAAATGGCGTGCTGGAGCCGATTTCGTGGGAGGAAGCCCTCGATACCATTGCTCAGAAAATCATGGCTGCTCCCGAGAAATTCGCCTTTTACGGCAGCGGGCAGTGGACGATCCCCGAAGGCTACGCGGCGAACAAATTTATGAAGGGAGGGCTATCGAATAATCATATCGACCCCAACGCCCGCCTCTGCATGTCCAGCGCTGTCACCGGATTTCTCAGCGTTTACGGGGTGGATGAGCCAGCGGGCTGTTATGATGATCTGGATCAGTGCGATGTGCTGATCATGTGGGGAAACAATATGGCGGAGATGCATCCGGTGCTCTTCAGTCGAGTGCTCGACCGCCGTACGCGGGGGCAGAAGGTCACTCTGATCGATCTCGGGACACGCCGAACGCGTACGAGCGAGTTCGCTGATCACTACATCGAGTTCCGACCTCACAGCGATCTAGCGATCATGAATGGTATCGCGCATCTGCTGATCCAAAAGAATGCTTACGATGCGAGCTTTGTGGAGCGCTTTTGCAACTTCCGCCAAGATCCCAAGGATCCTGCGGCCTCGCCATCGGCTCCGTTATTGGGAGACGCGATGAGCTTCGACGAATACAAGGCGGCGCTAGAGCCATATACACCTGAGTATGTGGAGCAGCTCAGCGGAGTGCCCGCCGACACCATACGGATGCTGGCAGACCTGTTCGCCGATCGCGATCTGCGCATCACTTCGACCTGGTGCATGGGATTCAATCAGCACAGTCGCGGCACGAATGC
>JBDHQE010000264.1:0-5101 GCA_039806885.1 Verrucomicrobiales bacterium | reverse complement strand
ATTGTCGAAAGTTCATGGTAGAGTGCCGACGCATCATTTCCGATCCGGGGACTCGTGACACAGAACATTCGCTCTCCCTCCAGTGCCGCTTCGAGCATCATGCGATGATGTGATTCGGAAATGAAGAGCGGGAGGTATCCACACGGGAAAAGCGTCGCCCCATCCAGAATCATGACCGGAATGGAGTCTGGCGAGCCTTCGTGTTCGGCGTTGATATCCGTGGGATTCATTTCCTCAGATTTGATATACGACAGAAGTCGCGCTTAAGTCACGGACTTCGTGAAAGAATGGGATTTTTAAATCACTTTCTCATTGCAAGGTGATAGAATTGTGGTTCTTTCCCGCCGCAAACGCAAAGAAAAACATGTCGGCGTCAAGGTGATGCCCGTATTTCATATAATGAGCCAGTCAACTACTTCTACAGTCAGCCTACAATTGCATGATCGTGACACCGGCAGTGCCGATGTACAGATCGCGATCCTCTCTGGGCGGATTTCTCATCTTACTGACCATCTTACGGCGAACAAGAAGGATGTTTCCTCTCGCCGAGGACTCATGCGTATGGTAGCTCGTCGGCGCAAGCTGCTGGACTATCTCGCTCGCACGAACCAGGATCGCTACCAGAAGGTTCTGGCAACTCTCGGACTCCGTCGCTGATTTTCGCCTCGGTGAGCTGGGGAGTTGTTTGTGTAGAATTTGGGATCGCTTGATTTGCTGTGGCGAGGTCGTTTGGTGTCTCGTTCCGCTGCTAGTGAATCGTGGCTTTCGTTCAGGTTCGTTTGTTTGACCGCAGTGTGTTGATTCGCGTCCGAGTTTCGTCGCTCCATTTCGGGGTGAGGAGCGGATGAGGCGAAGGGTTTTATTTTTAGAAAAGCAAGAAAAGGAAGAAATATGAGTATAGAAAGAGTCGCGTGCCAAGTCGGTGCGCAGGAAATGATCATCGAAACTGGAAAGATGGCCAAGCTGGCCGATGGTGCGGTGACTGTTAGGGTGGGAGACACGATCGTGATCGTCACGGCGGTTTCGTCCACGAAAATTAAGGAAGGGCAGGATTTTTTTCCGCTTTCCGTTGAGTACAAGGAGAAAGCTGCCGCAGCAGGTCGCTTTCCCGGTGGATACTTCAAGCGTGAGGGAAGGCCGACGGAGAAAGAGATTCTCACCTGTCGAATGACGGATCGACCGCTGCGTCCCTTGTTTCCGAAGGGTTACCTTTATGACACGCAGGTGGTATCGCTTCTCTTAAGTGCGGATGGGGTCAATGACTCGGATATCTTGAGTATCAATGGCGCTTCCGCTGCCTTGTGTCTGTCTGACATTCCATTCGCTGGGCCAGTGGCGGGAGTTCGAGTGGGCCAGATCAATGGCGAATTCGTAGTCAATCCGACTTTTGAACAACGCGCTGAGAGCGAGTTAGATCTCGTTTACGTTGGGCTACGTGACAAGGTGATCATGATCGAAGGCGGAGGGAATGAGATTCCTGATGCAAGATTCAAAGAAGCGCTCGCTTTTGCTCAGCAGGCGATTCAGCCGATCCTGGATGCACAGGAGGAATTGGCTCGTCGAGCCGGAAAGCCGAAGCGGCAAGCCCCTCTCGTCGAGGTGCAGGATGAACTACTAGAGATCGCTTATGAGGTCGCTGGTGATCGCATCGAAGAGGCGCTTTACAAGCCATCCAAAATCGAGCGAGGTGCTGCGGTGGGAGCCTTGCGAGCTGAAGTGGAAGAAAAGGTGAAGGAGAAGTATTCTAGTGCCAGCGGTTTCGCGATTTCCCAAGCCTTTGAATATCTTCAGAAAAAAGCCTTTCGCATCAGTATTCTTGATAAGGGTGTGCGCTGCGATGGTCGTGATATCAACACAATCCGCCCACTGTCTGCGGAGATAGGACTCCTACCCCGTGCGCATGGTTCCGCCCTGTTCGCTCGGGGTGAAACCCAGTCTCTGGGGATCGCTACACTGGCTCCGAGTGATGAGAAGCAGTATCTGGACAACTATGCTGGTGGTGAGGATACGAAGCGCTTCATTCTGCACTACAATTTCCCACCTTTTTCGGTCGGGGAAACGGGGCGTATGGGTGGACTGAATCGTCGCGAAATTGGGCACGGTGCTCTCGCAGAGCGATCGATCGAGCCTCTCATTCCCAGTGAGGAAGAATTTCCCTATGCGATTCGCGTCTCCAGTGAGATTATGGAATCGAACGGTTCGACTTCGATGGCCTCTGTCTGCTCTGGATCGATGGCTCTGATGAATGCGGGAGTGCCGCTGAAGCGGCCCGCCGCCGGGATTTCATGCGGCTTGGTGACAGAATTTGAAGGAGAGGCGATCAAGCGCTACGTCACTCTGCTCGACATCATCGGGAACGAGGATTTCATGGGTGACATGGATTTTAAACTCTGTGGTTCCAGTGAAGGGGTTACGGGGTTTCAGCTCGACTTGAAGTTGCCTGGAATTCCACTCGATATCCTCCTCGAAGCTGTGGATAAGGCAGGCCAAGGACGGATGAAGGTCCTAGACGTGATGAATGCGGTCATCTCGACTCACGGTCCGCTCAATGAACTCGCTCCCCGGATCGAGTCGATTCGGATCGATCCTCAGAAGATCGGAGAGCTGATTGGGCCCGGTGGTAAGAATATCAAGGGGATTCAGGCCGAAACAGGGGCAGAGATCAACATTTCTGACGATGGCACCGTGAAGATCTATGCGGCACATCAGGAGGCTCTGAATCGGGCGATCCAACTCGTTCGTCGGACGACTGCGGAGATCGAGATCGGCACTACATATTATGGGAAGGTTGTTTCCACTACCAATTTTGGAGCCTTCGTCGAAGTGCTTCCAGGTAAAGACGGCATGGTTCACATCTCCGAACTCGCAGACTTCCGGGTCAACCGAGTTGAAGATATCGTGAAAGTCGGAGACATGGTTCACGTCAAGTGTATCGGTGTCGATGAGCGCGGGCGCGTGAAGCTGAGTCGCAAGGCGGCGATGGCAGAACGCGGTCAGTCTGCGACTGAGGAGATGGACAGCGAAGCGTGAGCGCACCGGTAGAGTCTATTTGAAAGAAAGCCCGCATCCGGATTGGAGTGCGGGCTTTTTTTTGCGTAATGACTTACATCTTCTCTGCTACCAGAGCTATTTTTGTTTTCTTCGTGTTGAATGTAACAGTAGGGTTGAGAAAAGGGCTTTACTCTCTATACTTTCAGCGTTGACATCTCCGCTAGATGAGGTTTTTCTCGATTCTTCTACTCTTTTGTGTGACTGTCGCTGGTTCGACCTGGCTGACAAAGTTTGCCTTGCGAGAAGGAATTGAGGGGGAACTGCAGCAGCGGGCGCGCACAGTTCTGAAAAGAGGAGGGTTTCCGGACGTTCAGGTTACCATGGATCACCTCGACGGTCAGTTGACTGGTACGGTGGATCGACCTGAAGACGTGGCGGCAGTTGTGAAACTCCTGCGCGAAAAGGTATCTGCCGCTTATTGGCCGAATGCGTCTGATGTGAAGATTGCGATTCGTCCGAGTATTCCGCCGCGCATTGTGGTGACTCGTGCCGAGATGGCGTCATCGGTGAAGATTGAGGGAACGTTAGCCTTACACGAGGAGGCAGGGCGCTCGATGCTGGGAAAGCGATTGCGAGCCGTCAAAGGGGTAGTGGATGTGGATAATCAGTTGCAGTTAAATTCCATGGTTTTGCCCTTTTCTCGGATGACTGAGTTCACTTCTGTCGCATCCGCTCTCTTGGCTCAAGAGGGAAAGGCCATTGTTGCTCTCGACAAGGATGAATTGTTACTAGAGGGAACAATTCCAGATCAGGGGTTAAAGTTGGGACTCTTGGAACTGGCCCAATCGATAGCGCCGGATCGGGTGGTAGATCACATTCTGGTTCCGGAACGCAAGGTATTCCAAAAAGTCGCAGAATTGAAGGTGACGCACAATCGCTTCGGAATTCTCGTGACAGGAATTTATCCCAATCAAGAAGATCGAGATGAGTTGATCCGGCTCATTGATCGCTCTGTGAGTGCGGAAGAAGTAGCCCCAGCAATTACGGATCGAATCGAGATTAGCGATGACTGCGGTGCTGCGCCATGGCAGAAAAACCTAGATTCGATTCTTCCAGGACTTTTACAGAAACTAGTAGGAGAGATGACGGCTGAGTTCTCTGCGGAGCAGGTCCGAGTGGAGGGTGTGGGGAAGGATGAGAAAGCGCGTGAGGAAATCTATTCCTTGCTGTCTCCTGTTCGATCCCTTACGCCACCGCTGCAAATCGTGGCAAAGATTACGCTGCCGACGGTCGCTGTCGCTTCACCGGAATTGACGGCATCATACGAAGAAGGACTCTTGAAGCTGGCGGGTAAGCTTCCGAATCCGCAGATCGGAGATTTAATCGAAAAGCAGTTAAAGAGTGAACTTCCGAATCTTCTCGTGAAGAACGAGATCCAGTCGATTCCTGAAGATGTATCGCATTCATGGACGGGTGGACTCATAGACTTTTTTGCAGAAGTTCTGAAGAGAATTGACTCTGGGAAACTGGAGTATCACTCGGGACAGCTGAATCTGGAAGGTCGTATTCGGGGGCCATCGGATCGACAGATGATTCAGAATCTGGCAGTGAATACTTTCCCTGCAGGCACTCAGATTACAAATCGACTGAATCATGCCGAATCTGCTTTCCCTCGCCTGACTCTGGAGCCGGAAGAGTTGGCGAAACTAGCGGAGAAATTGAAGGCACTCCCGATCTACTTTGAAAAAAACAGCGAATTATTGAAGGAGCTGGAGAAGACCAAAATCGTCGACATTGTTGCGGCGGTGAAGGCGTCTGGTGCCTCTGTCAGTCTGATTGTGTCTGGATATACGGACAATATTGGAAGTCGAGCTAGCAATGAACAACTAGCGCTACGGCGGGCTGACAATGTGATACAAGAGCTGGTGGCGCAGGGATTGCCCGCCAATGCTCTGATAAAGGAATCGAAGGAGGAAGACGTTTCGGGACTGCCACAGTCTGATCGATGGAAATCACGGCGTGTAGAAGTTTTCCCTCGACCTGCAGATCTGAAGCCGTGAGCCTAGGAGAGAATTTTTATAAAAGTGCTTCTTCGGAATTTATTATGCAA
>JBDHQE010000263.1:0-5114 GCA_039806885.1 Verrucomicrobiales bacterium | reverse complement strand
TCGATCAAGGACTCGGCGATCTCTTCGTCATTCGTGTGGCGGGTAATATCGTCGCTCCTTCTCAAATCGGTAGCATTGAGTACGGTACCGCACTCTCAGGCGCGAAACTGGTGGTCGTGATGGGGCACACGAGCTGTGGAGCCGTCACCGCTGCGGTCGATGAGTTGCAGCGTCCGGAAGGAACGCGATCCAGAAATCTGCGCTCTATCGTGAACCGAATTCGCCCATCTGTGGAAACGCTCTTCGAGACGGACTTAGCAAAAGATCGCGACGCTCTGATCCGATTCGGAATTCGAGCCAACGTCCGGGCTTCGGTGGATCATCTCTGCCACGGATCAGAAATTTTGGAGGATCTAATTTTAAAAGGCGAATTGAAGATCATCGGCGCTCAGTATTCTCTCGAAACTGGTGAAGTTGAGTTCTTCGAGTCGATTGATCAAACCCTTGAGTAAACTTCGTTAATTCCATCTTAATTTCTATGAAACTCCTTCTTCTCTGCGTGGGACTGCTGAGCACTGCCGCCTTGCTGGCGAATGAATCGGACGTTCGTATCGAACACGATGTAGATTACCTCGGTCTAGATCGGGAGGAAAAGGCAGATCTCTACCTGCCGGCAAATCCGAAGGCCGGAGATCGATTCCCCGCTGTCGTGATCATCCACGGCGGCGGATGGTCGGGCGGAGACAAAGGAGCTGCTCGGGAAATTAATATTGGAACAACTCTGGCTCTGAACGGCTATGTCGGAATGAGCATCAATTATCTGCTCGCAGGAAAAGGGGATCGGAAAACTGGCTCCTGGCCGCAGAATATCTATGACTGCAAGAACGCTGTGCGATGGCTGCGGACGAATGCGGAAAGGCTCCAGATCGATCCTGATCACATAGGAGTGATCGGTGGCAGCGCTGGTGGACATCTCGCCGCGATGCTCACCCTGACCGGAGGGGAACTCGATCCTCCGGGTGAAGGATCGACTCAGGTGCAATGCGGAGTTGACCTCTACGGTCCTGTGCTCTGGTTCGAACAGCGCGACTTGTCGATGTTTCGTCAAACGCGAGAGGAGGCACCGGAGCGCTATCGTGCAGCCGATCCTCGCAATCATGTAGATAAAAATGATCCACCGCTACTGATTCTCCACGGCACTGCGGATACGACAGTGGACGTAGCCGATTCAGAAGCTCTGGCTGCCGCTCTGAAAACCGCTGGAGCACCGCATGAGTTGGTGATTATTCCCGATGCGCGCCATTCTTTTCATCTCCAGCCCAAGCAACGCGATTTGCGCCCGCTCGTCCTAGGATTCTTTGACAAGTATCTCAAGGGTAAGTAAAAGCGAGATCCTTTTGAATTCCAACAATGAGTAAATCGACCGACATCCGCATCGTCTCCTGCAGTACTCGCTATCAGGCGAATGAATATCGGACGCCAATCAAATTCGGAGGAGTAGCGGTCAGTTCCGTGACCGTTCTCGATGTCGAATGCGTCGTTGAAACTCGTTCCGGAAAAACAGCTCGCGGATTTGGCTCGATGCCTCTCGCAAACACGTGGGGGTTCCCCTCCACTGCGCTGACTCATCATCAGACACTCGAAGCGATGAAGGGACTCGCCGAACGCTTGGCGTCTGTCTGTCAGGACTTCGGAGAATATGGCCATCCGATCGAGTTGGGCCTAGCTCTGGAGGATAGATTTCTAGCGGCTGCCGACGAGGCGAGTCGCGAGTGGAAACTAGCGCAAGCGATTCCAAAGCTCTGCACTTTGGTGGTAGGCAGCCCTTTCGACGCAGCGATTCACGATGCCTATGGAAAATCCTTAGAGTTAAACTGCTATCACACCTATTCATCTGAATTGATGAATCAGGATCTCGGGACTTGGCTCGGACCTGAATACGCGGGCGAGTATCCGGATCGCTACGTTCACGATACGCCTCAATCACGAATGCCGCTCTACCATCTGGTGGGAGCGCTCGATCCGCTTGATGATGCAGAGAACACGAATCCGGTGGGCGACGGACTACCGGAGACTCTGCCGGAATGGATTCGCTACAATGGCTTAACTCATCTCAAGATTAAGCTCAACGGTGACGATCTCGACTGGGATTTGGAACGCATCGTTAAAACGGATCGTATCACGGCAGAGGAGCAGGTAAAGCGCGGGGTTTCAGAATGGTTTTATTCACTGGATTTCAACGAAAAGTGCCAAAGCGTATCCTACTTGCTGGAGCTGCTGCACCAGTTGAAAGAGCGCACTCCAGGTGGGTTTGATCGGGTTCAATACATCGAGCAACCGACCAGTCGCGATCTGAAGGCTCATCCGGAAAACAAGATGCACGAAGCGGCAAAGCTGAGGCCTGTCGTGATCGATGAGTCCCTGACCGATCGGCTACACAGGGGCAGCGCTGAAGGCTTGTAAAGGACAGTCTCAATCCCTACTGATGGCTGCCGCAGCACAGAAGATGGGACTCTTTCTCTGCGTACAGGATCTGACCTGCCCCGGAGCCTCGCTGATCCACTCGGCCGGACTCGCAGCGCACGTCCCTGGAGTCGCTGCGATCGAGTCGAATTCGCGTCAGTATTGTCCCGCAGCCAACGATGGATGGAGAGACCGATTCCCAGGAATTTTCCAAGTGAACGATGGAGCGATGGATACAAGTTGTCTGAATGGCGTCGGACTCGGCGCAACCCCTGCCTGAATTGAGCGTTTATTCTGCCAATTGATTTATGACTTTCCGAATCCTCCTCGTCCTCTCTCTTCTCGCGCTGTTTGTGCCCGTTCACGGACAGTCTCAGAAGCCGAAGGATAAAGCGAAAAAAGCAAAACCTGTCAAGGAACCCATCCTCCCGCTCTTTGAGCGTGCAGACTGGATCGAGCCGAATTTCCCTTTCTTTTCCTCCGTGCTGGATGCGAAGCGCGAAGGGATCGGTGAAAATAACCTGACTCCTCGTGGCATCATTCTACCGTTGGCGCATGATTGCTGGGTCTGCTTCGACATAGATCTGCTGCGCGTCTCGGCGATTTGGCGAGGAAAAGGCATCTCCGATAAAGCACTGGCCTACGGTTCCTATCACGACGGTGGTCGCAAGACACCGGGAGGACAATTCCCGGCACCTCAGCCCGATGGGAAATTCTGGCTGGGAAACGGTATTTTCCCTGGCTGGCAGGTAGCAGAACGGGCAGAGCAGGTTTCTCTCCTCGATCCTCGTGAACCAGCTCCGAGTCCCGAGGAGGTCGGACGCGGACCTATCGACGAATCTCTGGGACGATTCCGAGCCGTTCGATTGGTCAAAGACACCGTCGTGCTGGAATACTACGTTGCGGGAGCTCTTGTGAAGGAGTCTTGGAAATCAGCCGACTATGATGGAACGATTACTGTCGAACGCCAAGTGGAAGTCGCGCCTTCGACGAAATCTCTGGCACTGATCCTCGGAGCCAGAATGAACGGTCCCGCCCAAGAGATCGAGGCGGGGGTGACAGTCACGGGTGACGCCGAACTGCTCGATCACAAGGATCTCTGGATCGCGAAAGTCCCAGCCCATGAGAAGACGGCAAGCTTTTGTGTCACCTTCGCTGATGAACAGGCAGCCCCTATCGTGAAGCCGCAAGCCATTCCCACAGAAGCTTCCAGGCCTCGTTGGCTCGAGAAAGTGACGACAAAGATCACGCCTTCTACCTCGGCAGCTCCCTATGTCGTTGATCACATCGATTTGCCGGAGCCGAACCCGTGGAAGCGTGGCGTTCGCCCCGGCGATGTCCAGTTTCTTTCCGACGGCACGGGCATCGTGGTGACTCTCGACGGTGATGTATGGAAAATGAGCGGACTGGAAAAGAAAGAGGGATCGCTCCAGTGGAAGCGCTTTGCCTCGGGCCTACACGAACCGATGACCAGCGCCATCCGCGACGGAGAAATCTACGTTTTCGACCGGAACGGCATCTGGCATCTGATCGACTCCAACGGCGACGGCGAGGCCGATGTTCACGAACTGTTTTCGAACGCCTTCGCCCAGACGGCGGACATGCGTGAATTTCCCAGCACCATACGATTGGCTCCGGGCGGAGAGTTCGTGATCGCCAAGGGCGGACAGGAGGCTACGACGATAGGCAAACACAACGGCAGCGTTCTCCGTATCTCGGCGGATGGAAAGAAATCCACAGTCCTCGGCTACGGATTTCGCCAGCCCAGCATCGGGGTGAATCTTCGCACGGGACTCGTCACCTCCAGCGATCAGGAGGGGCAATACATCCCCAGCACACCTCTCCACATAGTGAGGGATCATCAGTTCTACGGCTACCTCAGCGCGAAATTACCACAGGAGAAATATCCCGCACCCATCGCCGAACCGCTGACTTGGATGCCGCACTCGGTCAACACCTCAGCCATGTCGCAAATCTGGCTCTTCGACTCAAAGATGGGACCACTGGAAGGCAGTATGCTGCAAATCTGCTTTAATCGTCCCGAATTGCTTCAGGTAGTGATGAACGAGCGAGGAAGTCGTCCACAGGCTTCTGTGGTCAGCCTAACGGACGAATTCGATTTCACTCCACTCAATGGCGGGATAAATCCGATCGATGGGAATATTTATCTCGCGGGCTTCCAAGTAATCGGATGGGGCAATATCCTCACGACTCCAGCGGGATTCGGTCGCGTGCGCTACACAGGCAAAGCCACGGGGCAACCCCAGGAGATCGTCCCGATGGATAAAGGCGTGCTGCTGCGATTCTTCGAACCCGTCGATCCGAAACAGGTGGCGAACTTGGATAACTTCTCGCTTGGGTCTTGGCACTACATTCGTGCCCACACTTATGGAAGTGCACAATACAAAGCGGACGGCACCACCGGAATCGATGCGCTCGTACCGTCCAGTAGCTACCTCAGTGAGGATGGAAAAGCCGTATTCATCGGCGTTCCCGACATGAAGCCCGTGATGCAGCTTCGTATCGGTTGGTCGAATCTGGGAGGTGATCGCGTCGCGATGACGGGAAATGCCTACACCACGCCGTATGAACTCGCCACTTTCGATCCGAAGAAGGAGGGGTTCGGCGACATTCAGGTCGATCTGACGCCGCGCAAGGCCTCTGAAGAAATCCAGGGACCGGTGAGTGTCGAGGAAGGTCAACGAGTGTCT
>JBDHQE010000262.1:0-5120 GCA_039806885.1 Verrucomicrobiales bacterium | reverse complement strand
TGCCTCGCTGGTGACATTGGTCATCTCGGTGAGAATGAGCTCCCACTGCATCCGAGCATTCCGCTGATTCCACTCATAGATTCCGAGGCGCAAGAACGCGGTGGCGATCAGCGTATCTGGATCGTCGGCAGCGAACTCGTCTGCGGCGAGTTGCTCGCGAACAAATTGCGTATAGGGCTTGTCTTCATTCAGTGAACGAATGACGTAGTCACGGTATCTCCAAACATCCGGACGGTAGTCATCGGCTCGATATCCATCGCTCTCGGCGTAGCGGACGACATCGAGCCAGTGCATCCCCCAGCGCTCACCATACCGAGGGCTGGCTAAGAGTCGGTCGGCGAGTTCTGCCGTAGCCTGATCTGGATCGGTTTTATACGCCTCGGTAAAGGTAGCCACCTCTTCAGGAGACGGAGGCAGGCCATGCAAATCATAATACATGCGACGAATCAGCTCCGCAGCATCGGCAGTCGCCGCAGGAGCGAGTTTCTTCTCGGCCAGCTTTTCTGCGATGAAGCAATCAATCGGATTCTTCGCCCATCCCTTCTCTGCTTCTTTCGGCACGGCGGGATCAGTTACGGGCTGGATGGCCCACCACTTCCGATCAGCATCATTGAAGCCATACTGATCTGTTTCTCCTTTGGCAGCGGTCTCTGCGGGCCAAGGAGTACCCATCGCGATCCAGCGCTCTAGAATCGCGATCTGATCGTCTGAGAGCGTTTTCTTCGGCGGCATTTCCAGATCTTTGTTAACCCGCTTCACAGCTTCCACCATCAGGGATTCTTCTGGTTTTCCGCTGACTAGAGCGGGGCCAGTTTCTCCCCCCTTGAGAATGAAGTCTAAGTGATCTAGGCGCAGCTTTCCTTTCGTCTTCTCTGCTCCATGACACTCAAAGCATTCATTGGCCAAGAGCGGCCGCACTTTCATCTCGAAAAAGCGCAGAGCCTCTGGGCTGTCAGCAGCGAACAGCGGCAGGCTAAAGAGGGCCGGAATTAGGAAGCATCGGCTCAGAGCCTTCCAGTGCGCCACACAGATTCTATCTCGTTGCGTCATACAAAGTTTATATTAGGACGAATTATTTTTTTGACAATAATTCAGATTGCCTTTGGGCATCGCTTCATCGCGGACTAAAGGCCCGAATACGATAGACGATCCTCACTCGAAAAATTTGAGTGCGATAGGCGCTCAGTTACGCTAATAACTCAGAGGACGATCCTGCGAATTCCTCGAATTCAGAGTTTTCGAAGAGAATCGTCCTCAGATTAGATCAATCATCGGATGGCAGAATCAGTATTCACTCCAGAAGGATACATTCGTCCAGCGGTGCTGCTCGCAGCCTACCGCAGGGGTCTGTTTCCCATGGCGATGGATGACCACGGCGAAATCGGATGGTTCTCTCCAGATCCCAGAGGCATCATCCCGCTGGATGAGTTCCATATCCCTCATGGCCTGAAACGTATTCTTCGTCACTGCCCCTTTGAGGTGCGGATCAATCAAGCATTTTCTGAGGTCATGGCGGGCTGCGCGGACCGCGAATCCACATGGATCAGTCACGAGATCATCAAAAGCTACGAAAAGCTGCACGAGTTGGGTTATGCCCACTCCGTCGAATGCTGGCAGGACGGGGTTCTGTGCGGAGGACTCTACGGAGTCGCCATCCAAGGAGCCTTTTTCGGCGAATCGATGTTCAGTCGAGTGACGGAAGCATCCAAGATCGCTCTGGTACATCTGGTAAAACGGCTGAAAGAGCGACGCTTTCTCCTGCTGGATACACAGTGGACGACGGAACATCTCGACCGATTCGGTGCTCGGGAGATTCCTCGGCACGAGTATCTCGCCCAGCTACAGAAGGCTCTGCTGGTCTCGACGAGCTTCGTCTGAGGCACCTATCCCCCATCCTGTGGCCTACCAGGCCTTAGCCACCAGCTACCATGCGCACGATCTCGATTCTATCCTGATCAACTACGGTTTCTTGCGCAAACTCTCGCTGAAGAATTGCGACTCCATTTTTTTCGATCAAAACCGGGCGAGAATCGAGGTCCAGAATCGCGAGGAGTTGCGAGAGCGTCAATGGCGAATCCGGCTGATCCAGCAGCTCGCGGGGAGATCCATTCAGAATGATTGTCATATACTGGCGGCGGGTTCAGGCGAGAGGATAGAACTTTCCCAGTCTTTCCAGACGGGTTCGAGGTCGATGCCGCGTAAATAGTCGGCAATCTGATGAGGGGATCGCTCATCGGAGATATCGAACTGCCCCGTGGCAGGGGTCAGATGGGCTTCCGCCGATGCGGGAGAGGCCAGTTCCACCCGACGGCCTCGAACAGTCAGGTGGACATCGCTGGCACCGACTCCGGTGTATCCGCCAGGCTCGGTATGGCTCCCGGCGCTGATGGAAGTAATGCAGAGAGGAAAGAGCGCATCGCGCAGGGCCGGGGATTCTCGCGTGCTCAGAACGATGCCCACCTGCGGAAAGCAGACGCGAAAGGCGCATAGCACCTGCACGAATTCCGCATCATTCATCGCATAGCGAGGGTGAAACGCACCCGCCGCTGGTCGAAGACGGGGCAAAGAGATCGTGAAACGAGCCTTCCAGCAACTGCGCTGCAAGTAGTCCAGATGAGCTGCCAGTCGGAGAACCTCCTCTTTCCATGGAGCCAGACCGATCAATGCTCCGATCCCGATCCGCCGAAACCCGGCTGCGTAGCCTCGCTCCGGACAGGCCAGTCTCCAGTGGAAATCTTTCTTTGGCCCCGCCGTATGGTATTCATGATAAGCCTCCTGATCGTATGTCTCCTGATAGACGATCAGCCCCTCGCAGCCTGCCTGCACGAGAGGCCGATAGTCCTCCGTCTCCATGGGGCCCACTTCAATCGATATCCGAGGAACAAAATCACGCAGCGCCGCGATACACTCCTCGAGATATCCCTCTGAGACGAAACGCGGGTGCTCTCCCGCCACGAGTAAGATATCGCGAAAGCCCTGAGACGCCAGATACTGAGCCTCTTTTACCACTTGAGGGACGGTCAGAGTCGTGCGCAGAATCGGATTGTCTCGGGAAAAGCCGCAATAGGCGCAATTGTTAATGCACTCATTTGAGAGATAGAGCGGAGCGAAAAGATGCATCGTTCGCCCAAAATTACGGCGCGTCACTACGACAGCCTCTGCCGCCAGAGACTCCAAACGGGGTCCGGAAAGTGGTGCAAGCAGAGATTGGAATCGCTTTAAATGAGGGCGCTGGTGCACGCAGGACTCCAGCGAGGTGAGAGCGTCTACGAAGGACATGGATCGATAAGATATTCACGCAAGACAGAAGAGCAATGCATCTTACCTGCCGGCTATCGCAATCTCTCGAACGGATTGAAACTGCGGATGCATTTTTCGATCAAATCCTCCATAGAAAAAGAATTTTTGGAAAAGATATGAGAAATGATGACAAAAAGTCGTTGCCAAAGCGGGAGAGCGCCGTTAATAAGGCATCGACTTTTAACATCCATCTCACAATTCCAATGGCTGACGCATCAATCGTAGAAAAGGTTAAGAACATCATCGTCGAAGAACTCGGCGTGCAAGAAGAACAAGTGACGCCCGAGGCGCGGTTCACTGAAGATCTTGGCGCGGACTCACTGGACGTAGTGGAACTGGTCATGGCGATCGAAGATGAGTTCAGTATCACGGTTTCTGACGACGATACAGAGAAGCTTCAGAGTGTCGAAAGCGTCATTAATTATATCGAAGAGCAGTTGAAAAAGCAGGCGGAGTAAGAATCTGCCTGATTCTGAATACCAGGGGTTCGGAGGTGTCTTCGACCTCAGAATTCACACTAATATGCGTCTCGTATGAGACGCATTTTTTGTAGAAATAGCCCACCATCAGAGACCGAGCAGACCCTGTCTTATTGAGCGCTATACCCTGTCTAGTCGAGCACGCTACCGCGAAATCATACTCCGCCCTATTTTCTTCTCTCCTGTACATTCCTCGCTTGCACCCTAAGCTGATTTCCCTGAGCTTACCCTTTTCATGTCCTCCCTCTCTCCAGACGACGTCAGCTACGCGATGGAAAATACTGTCGTTGTTTGTGAACCGGATCGACTCATCGACACTTTCGGGACCACCAGCTTCAGATTCCATCTTCTGACCGAGCCGATGGACTCAGCAGGCGCTGTACGGATTCGCGAAGGACGGATGGAGGCGGATCGTCCGAAAATTCTGCGTCCAGATGGGTATGACGACTTTTCCTTCGAAGGCTTCGGCGAGCAGGCAGAAGCCTTTTCTCAATGGTTCCGCCAGAATGGCAACAGCGCCTTCCTCCAATATGGATTTCAGTTCGTGAAGAGCGGTTTTTCCGAAGATCTAGTTCATCTTCCTATTGAAGCAGTGAAAGATCGTATTGCTGAAGAAATTCGCTCTACGGGCGACCCGAGCCGGGCCTTGATCTACGGAATCGATGATGCCTGGGAAGTATCTCTGATCAAATTCACGATTGAGACCATCGCACGCTCACTGAGAATGAACGCATTCGACTTTCACAGACGAGGTCTGCTCTGACGCTATACCATTTCCCTTCGATCCGGTATACTGGAAGAATTCGTCCGAATCTATAGACTCCGAAAGAACCGCTTCCGGAGAATGCTCACTTGAGAAATTTTCCGCTCCATGAGAGTGTTACAATCGAATATCGAAGTTCCTAGCATTTCGGGTTTTTTCCTTTCTACTCCGTTCCCTTTTGCCTGAGCGATGGCTCGCATCAAATTTCTTCTGGCTTTCATTGCGCTTCTGATCTGCGCAGGAGGTGTCACGGCTGCGTGGTTTTACTGGAAGAAATTCGCCCAGCCTGAAATCGAATTAAATCGACAAATCGCAGGGCAGAACGGGACAGTGCAAGCACCGCTCGATATGGGTAAACGACACTTCGATACCGCGATCGAGTTAGTGAAGACAGGAGAGTTAGTTTCGGCTCGTGATCGCTTCTCCTACCTGATGCAGTACTTCCCCGAGTCCGCTTCTACAAAAGAGGCAAAGCGGATTCTAGGCGAGATCAACATGGATTTACTCCTCTCTCGAATCCCCATGGCGGGGAAAACTGAATACATCGTGAAAAAGGGGGACGCGCTCCTTTCCATCGC
>JBDHQE010000261.1:0-5121 GCA_039806885.1 Verrucomicrobiales bacterium | reverse complement strand
CAGCACAGGTAGCGAATGCCGCTTTTCCGGTCGCCATGACCGCAGGATCAACAGCTCCGCCAGCAGCGGGGGCCGCCGGTGCTGCAGGAGTAGCTGGAGCGGGTGCGGCCGCCGTATTCGATGTAGGGGCGGGCGCAGCAGCAGGCGTCGCCGTCGCAGGAGCTGAGGCTGCCGGAGCTGGGGTAGCTGCTGCAGGAGGCGCACTTTTGGCCGCTAGCTTGGCTTCCACTTCCTTATGTGAGGCCACACTATTCACAAAGCGAAATCCTACGTAGCCCAGCAGGGTAACCAGAAGAAGTGGTACGGCCACAAGAAATGCGTTACCAATGAATTTTGAAATCGGATGATCGGGATCTGAGGAGTCTGAACTCATAATAGTCGAGTGGAAAAAAGCTTCATTTTCGGGGATGTCAACGTGAATGCGCCTTAGCGAAGTCGAAGTCGCATTTCTTTGGACATTTCGTTATACCAAAACAGCATTCGGATTTTTCTTTTTCGGTCGCTCCACCGGGGATTCTTCAGAGCGAATGGACTCAATTTTTCTTCTTAAATCAGTCCCGCGATCTTCCCAGCGAAAGGACTCAGCACAGAGGCGCAACGATTCTGCCCGCATCGCATCGAGACGCTCTACATCGTCTATCCGAGACAGAACCATCGCGATGAGTTCGGGCACATCATGAGCCAGCAGCAGGTGCTCCGGACTGTGCAGAGGTAATCCTTCCACAGCCTGAACCAGACCGGCCAGCGGCAATCCGTGAAAAAGATACTCCAGAGTCTTTAGCTTGAAGCCACCTCCAAATTCCTCGACGATCAGCCCCATCCTGGCATTCAATAGATAGGGACTCATCTCGGGCACGCGACCGACGAAGTCAACGCCGGGGAAACGAGCTAGCATCGCCTGACGAAAATCTTCGTCTGTTTTTCCTACGATCTGCAGCTCCACTCCGGCTGCAGCGATGGGTTTCGCAGCGCGTTCGAGGAATCGCTCCAGATTAATCTGCTTGGCAATCCACTCAAAAGAACCCGACATCACCAAGCGACGAGGAGTTTCCTTCGTAATCCGACGATCAGGAAAGCGGGGGCCGCTGTATCCCGGAGTCAGGCAAAGGAAATTCTGCGTCGGGAACAGCGTCCGATAAGAACTTACCTCTGCCGGAGTAATCGCGCTCACCAAGTCCACTTCACGACATAATCTTTCCTCTTGTCGCGCATATTTCTCCGCATCCCATCGGAGTGCCAGACGGCGAAGTAACGACCCAGATGCCTCACGCGCCACTTCGCGACGTACCTTCGCCTCGTGATTGTGTGAAATATAAACGACGACAGGATCTCCCGCGATCCCGCCCTTTCTCCACTGCTGCCGAATCGGCGCGAGCGCCCATCCTAGGGCTGCATGATCGATAATCACAGCATCCCAACTCTCCGTCGCCAGCGCGAGCCGCAACGCAGCCTCCGGCCCTCCATTCTTCAGTCGCCAAGAGTCGGCAGGAAGCAAGGTAAGCAGACTTCCGAGACGCGACCCCAGTTTTGGTGTTCCCAGCCGCCACTCGACTCTGGATTCATCAATAAAAACACTGGATTCACTGCCATCGCCGACTGGAGACTCTTCGTTATCATGTGCGATAGCCACGATACTTGCGCCCGCATCGGAGAAGGAGCGAATCAGACCATCGGAATAGATCAGCTCGCCACTATTGATAGGACGGGGATATTTGCGCGTAATCCAGAGACATTTCATATCGGCTTTTGGCAGGCTTGGGAGTTTTGAATAAATAATAAATAGAATAAAAAGAGCTATAAGAGGACGATATCCCCTTCCACAGGCAGGATGACTTTCTCCCGATTCTGCCAAGGGTGAGGCAGGCTGTAGCGGAGTATCGAAACGGCAGGGCGTCCGAAGGAAGGGATTTTCCCTTCAGGGAAATAATGTGAGATCACGAGCAACTTTGTCTCCTTCTCTAACTCGGCCTCTTCCGGAGCGAGCAGCAGCTTACGGACTAGGAGTCCGAGTCCTCGTTCCCAGCCAGAGAACCCATCGACAGGGACAGAGCAATCTCTATAGTCAAGGAGGCGGCAGGCCAATATTCCTCGCTGTTTGACATATACGCCCATCGCACGAGCGATCGGACGGCCATCGGGAGAGAGCAATCCGAAAAACTGGCGCGACTCACTCCCACTGCGGATCAGCCACTCCATCGTTGCGCGATCACTGCTTCGTCGGATACGGCCATCCTTGGGCAAAGGTGGTTCCTGCCACTGTGACAGATCAGTGATGATTCGATATCCATCCAATTCGTGTGCACGCGGTAGCGGAAAACTCCATTTCATGCCGCGCAAGGCGGATCGACCCAGCCTCCCACCGATTCGGCCCGTAGTAAAAAGAGCCTGCATCCGTCCAGTCGCATGCCGATAACCGATCTTATCGAGAATGGTACGCACCTCAGGAGAAGGAGAGCCATCGACGATCTGATAGCTTTTCCCCAGCTTCCTCTGTCGGGCGATCAGTCCGATCACTGCCGCACGATGTCCCTGATCCACGAACAGCGTCGTAGCCAAGAGCGACGGAATCTCCTCTCCATCTACCTCGTAACGGGAGGGGATGAATCCGCTGAAGCCGACGATGCCACAAGTCTCGTGTTCCAGAATATACCCTCTGGGAGAATCCTTGGCGCAGTGCGGATTATCGTCCCACCACCAACCCATGCGCCGCTCCCACATCCTCGGATCATCATCGCCCGAGCGTGGATTCAACAACTGTCCACTCTTCACAAAGTCGGCCAGAAAGCGACATACCTGCTCCCTCTCCTCCACGCTTCCGCCCAATTCTGTGATCCGATACGACATAGTCAATTCAATCGACGAGCTGTGCAGCGAGAGTTTTCCGGTCGATTTTCCCATTCATAGACTTAGGCATACTCGCCAGAATATGAATCACGTCGGGCACCTTGGCCGGCTCCAGCACGGCATCCAGCGCACGGAGCAGATCTCCCTCCGTCAAAACTCCTTCTGCCGCTTCCACGAAAAGGTGTAGCGTGTCATCACTCTCTCGCTGAAGCAGTGCCGCGTTGGCAACTCCTACCAAGCGACAGGCTTCGGCCTCGATTTCGGCTGGTCCAATGCGGTGTCCACGATGTTTGATCCAATCCCCATCGCGAGAGACGAAACGAATGTAGCCGTCTGCATCTACAGCGCAGGAATCTCCGGTGAACAGTTCGACTGCGCTCTCCGGAGCACGTTTGCGAAAACGCCGTGCCGTTTCCTCTGGCGCTCGCCAATACCCGAGAGCGACATGCCTTCCGCGCACCACCAGTTCTCCCGTCTCGCCGGGAGAAAGGCGACGTCCTTCGACATCGACCGTGTACACCTCTGTCCCGTCGAGTGCGCGCCCTACGGTGTCGAGATGTGTCGCCAGTTCATCAGAACGCAGAATGGAAACCCGCTTGCACTCTGTCAGTCCGTACATAGGAAAAATCTCCAGACTCGGAAATAATTCCTTCAACTTCTCGATCACGGCCACGGGCAGACGCTCCCCCGTATTCGTCACTGCTCGGAGCGACGGTAACTCAAGAGGACTCCGGCGGGCGAGCGTCAGGAGCGCGGCGAACACCGACGGCACGCCCGGAAGCACGCTCACCCCCTGCTCTCGCAGAAGCCGGGGCAAACGCGGTCCCACCTGATCAGGATCACCGATGTAGAGTCCCGATCCCGCGATAGCGGCGATAAATATCTGATACAGCCCATAGTCGAACGCCAGAGGAAGGAATACCCCGATCACATCTTCCGGCCTATAGCCGAGTCGAGCCTGAATTGCAGCGACGACAAAAGTGATATTATCGTGAGATAAAGTGACGCCTCTCGGGACTCCCGTACTGCCCGAGGTGAATACCAGACAGGCAGCGTCCACATCGCATCCCGGCCAATCATTCTGCCACGGTTCATGGTCCATCGCCTCTCTCCACGAATCTTCACCCACGATGACGCTCGGAATCTGGTGTGCCCCCTCTGCCATCGCCATTACCTCCTGAAAATTCGATGCAGTTGTCGTATCCAGAACGACCAGAGACGGCTCCGCCTGCTCTAAAATCGCCGCGAGTCCACGGGGGCGCAGCTTCGAATTCAACACGCAAAAAATTCCCCCCACGAGAGCGGTGCCGAACAGCGCAATCGCCACCTCCGCTCGATTGCGCACATGAATCGCCACTCGATCTCCCCGCCCAATTCCACGATCACGGAGATATGCGGCGAAACGACGTGCACGATCCTCCACCTCTCCATACGAAAGCCCCGTCCCGTGGAGATCCTCGATGAAGCAGGCTTCTCTACGTTCCGAAGCCGTGCTAGAAAGGAGTCCGAACACTCCCGTAGCCCAAGATTGCTTCTCTCTGACAAAAAAATCTGAAATCATTCGCTGCCAAAGTTCATTTGTTTGACTTTCATAAGAATTTACTATAGAACCGTTCAATTAATATTTAATTTCTCTAGTTTTTCTGGAATTTTGAATTCTTATCTACAGCATCGTACATCTAAGCAGCGATACACGCTGGACGGGGTCACTCTGATCGGACGCAGTGCGGAGTGTCAGATTCTGCTTGATGATCCACAGGTATCGCGCAGGCATGCCATGATCAGAAGGCAGGGCGGAGTCGATTTCCTCTTTGACCTCGGCAGCTTCAACGGCAGCTATTTAAACGGAGTTCGGGTCACTGCAGGCTGTGAGTTGAAGAACGGTGATCAGATTAACTTCGCCGATCACGAATTTCTTTACTCGGCACCACAGATGCGCTCATCCCGTGCCGCAGCTCTGGGATCAACTCCGACCATTGCGATTCGACGTCAGAAAACGATGATCATCTTGGTGAGCGACATCAAGGGATTCACCGCTCTATCTGAGGCTGTAGAATCTAGTGATCTGGCACAGATTATCGGCGGCTGGTATGCAGAGTGCGAGCAGATCATGGCAAGCGCTGGAGCGACTGTGGACAAGTTTATCGGAGACTGCGTACTGGCTTACTGGAGTTCGGTCACAGAAAAATCACTCCGTTCCGCGCTGTTGGCGGCAGAGCAGTATCGAGTCAGTCGGCCTACATCAGTTGGTTCGAGCGTCGGGCGATGCCAGGTGTG
>JBDHQE010000260.1:0-5146 GCA_039806885.1 Verrucomicrobiales bacterium | reverse complement strand
TCTGTGTAAGCCATCCCGGAGGGATGCCAGCGAAGTTCGTTTCAGATGATAGATCACCTGTCCTTGGAGATCGGAGGACGGTAGGCTTAGTTCGGAAGGCGGCGCTTCACGCACGCACTCCAGAGCGCTTCACGCCGAGTATATCGTGCGGTGTGGGTGCCCGCAGGTCTTGGGGTTTTTAGGGACGAATAGCCTCAGAGATTTCTCTCCCGAGCAGACGTTTTTGCTTGAAGAAAAGTCTCCTCGATCCCGACGGAGCGGCCCTCATATAGACTCAGTTCTGCTGCCTCCATGAAAGCGTAGATTTCGATGGTTTCCGTCGCTGTGACCGGGGCGATTCCGCTGCGAAAAAAGCGACCGATCTGACGGCAGAGCGCTTCATAGGATGGTTCTTCGGCCAGATGAAGTCCGGAGCGGGTGCCATGGATGCTTTGCCCGTAGGCCTTGTTTCCCTCTAGGATTCCGCGATACACACCGACGCGACCACCTTTCCAGACGCCCACGGTGACATCGTGAAGCGCGGTTTTGGTTCTCGTGACGCTCTCCCAACCCGATCCCATCACCGTGAAGAGCGCTTCGATTCCGTGAATGCCGTAGAAAAATAGCTCCGGCATTCCTTCCTGATAGGCGAGAGGCCCCCAACTGCTGGCTCCCAGAACTTCCCCCACGGTTTCTCGCCAAGCAGAGTCTGAAATCAGTGATCCGAAGCGCATGCATGATGATGAAAAACAGGGCGTTCCACGACTTTTTACTAGATCGAAAACAGCCATTGTTTCCGCGAGAGAACCCGCCACGGGCTTATCGAGGAAAAGCGGTTTTCCCGGAACGGCAAAGGTTTCCACCTGTCGCAGGTGAATCCGACCATCCACGCTGAGAATCATGAGACAGTCACTGCGCTCGATGAGTTCCTCCGGCGTTCTGACGATCTCGACGCCCAATCCACGGGCCTCCTCGGTGAAGCCAGCGATGCGCTCGCGACTCATCGGCGTGTCGCTGCCGTCCGGGAATCCTGCGACGACTCGGAACCCTGCGAGATCACCACTGGCAGCGGGATCGTTGAAGAGATTCGTGAAGGCGGGAACGTGGGACGTGTCCATCCCGACGATGCCGATGCGGAGGAGAGGGGAAATCATAGGGAAGGCGGAAGGCAGAAGGGATGGGCGATTTATTGTGCTGAAGAATCGGATCAGCCTATTCGATCAAGTGTTCCCTCACAAGAGAGAGGGTTCAGTTTTTTGATGCATTCCAGAATTCACGAGAACTCTCGTTGACGGAATCGCCGGGAGGGAACACGCTCTCGGATCAACTATGAACTGGAAATCTGCTCACGAATTTGAAGATTTACGTTATGAACTCTCTGAAGATGGCAAGATCGCGAAGATTACCATCAATCGGCCGGAGGTGCGCAATGCCTTTCGCCCGTTGACGGTGAAGGAGATGCTCGTTGCGTTCGAGCTGGCGCACGAGGATCCAGAGGTCGGAGTCATCATCCTGACAGGGGAGGGAGATGCGGCCTTTTGTTCGGGAGGCGATCAGAAGGTGCGCGGCCATGCGGGGTATGTCGGAAAGGACGGGGTGCCTCGGCTCAATATTCTGGATGTTCAAAAGAAGATTCGGAGCCTGCCCAAGCCCGTCATCGCGATGGTCGCAGGCTACGCCGTTGGAGGGGGGCATGTGCTGCACGTCGTCTGCGATCTGACGATCGCGGCGGACAATGCACGATTTGGTCAGACGGGACCGAAGGTTGGTTCTTTCGATGGAGGGTTGGGTTCGAGCTATCTCGCTCGCATCGTCGGACAGAAAAAGGCGCGAGAAATCTGGTATCTCTGTCGCCAGTATGATGCGCAGCAGGCGCTAGACATGGGATTGGTGAATACTGTGGTACCACTGGCCGAACTGGAGACGGAGACTCTAAAATGGTGCTACGAGATTCTAGCTCACTCTCCGCTGGCGCTGCGCTGTCTCAAGATGGCGATGAATGCAGATTGCGACGGTCAGATCGGTCTGCTGGACTTGGCGGGAAATGCGACCCTGCTCTACTACATGTCCGAGGAAGCAAAAGAGGGGCGAGATGCCTTCGTCGAGAAGCGGAAACCCGACTTTTCGAAATTCCCACGGGTGCCGTGAGAAAATAAGGGATCACCCTCGCTGTTGAATGATCGCTCCGAGTTTCTTAGAGAAGAAGGTGATCCAGAGATCGAGGATGATTTTGCCCAGAATCAGCAGGATGAGAAAGGGTAAGGGGGAGCCGATGGCCTGAATCAGGACAGCTCCGAACAAAATCGTGATGTGTAGTATGACGATACGCGGATAGGGGGCTTTCATCTCGCTCATCGGATTGGTTCGGAAACGCCCACCCTGAAAGATGTATCCCTGGAAAAAGGAAATCCCGTGACTCGCGGCCAATGCGAGGAGGATCAGAAGAAATTTTTTCAGATCAGATGGCACAAAGGTCTGTCCTTTTCCGAGCAATGCCATAACAAACACTCCATGGACGAAAGTGAACATCCCGTAGTGGACTGTGAAAAAGCATGCCAGAATAATCCTGCCGATGATCGCCGTTCCCGGAGATTCAGTATCGGGAGTTTGGGGGCCTGTAGATTCAGGTTTCGATGATACCCTCTCGATCCCCTCTGATCCGGCGAGGAGGATGCGCAGGAAGGTAAAAATGCCGATCACGATATTTTCCGCCCAATAAAGAACGACGACCTCGAAGGTGCTCCAGTGCCAAAAGAGCACTCCGATCAGCGGAATGAGATTGGACAGGATGAGCCAGAACAGTTGGGATCGCTGAGAAAATCTAGAGGCGTCTGAGTTCACTGAGAAAAGTCTTTCGTTATGGGAGCGATGGCAAGCACAGTGATCAGGAAATGTGTATTTTTTACTTGCTTCAAATCAGGTTCACTGCTAGCTTCCGCCCCTTCCGATTCTCCCTCGGATACAGATTATGAAAGCGAATATTCACCCAGATTACAAGGATGCCGTGATTCAATGTCACTGTGGCAATGTGATCCAGACACGCTCGACCGTCCCGAATCTTCATGTGGGGATTTGTTCTGCCTGCCATCCCTTTTTCACGGGGGAGCAGCGCTTTGTCGATACGGCAGGCCGGGTGGACAAGTTCCAGAAGCGCTTTGGTGAGTCTAAGTCGAAGACGGAGCGGCGGAAACGCCCGAAGCTGTCAGACCTGCAGGCCTGAATCTGATTCTGCTTTGCGGGATCGCTCGGTGATTGAGACGGATTCGTTTCATCATCGATTTCTTGTGCGGTCTTCCGCGTGAACCATATTCATACCGTCTCTTCGTGGACTTGGCCCCGCTGATCGAGAGGAAGCGGCTTCGCATTCCGGAGCTGGAGTCCTCCATGGCGCAGGACGGTTTTTTTGATGATCCGAAGCGAGCGGGGGAGCTAACGCGGGAATACAATCGCCTCAAGGATCTGATCGAAAACTGGATCCTTCTCGGAAAGGCACGGTCTGATCTGGTGGACAACCAGGATTTAGCAAAGTCATCCGATCCTGAGATGGCGTCGCTGGCGGAGGAAGAGGTAAAGGTGCTGACGGATCGAATCGCTGTTTTGGAAGCAGAGGTTCAGTATGCCCTGCTGCCCCATGACTCGAACGAAGATCGTGACGCGATCATCGAGATTCGGGCTGGAACGGGTGGGGATGAAGCCTCACTGTTCGCCGGAGATCTCTATCGCATGTATCAGAGTTACGCAGAGTCCCGAGGCTGGCGAACAGAGTCGGTCGATGCGAGTTCTTCAGATGTCGGTGGCTTTAAGGAGGTGGTGTTTCGGGTCAGCGGCGAAGAGGTATTTCGCTTTCTCAAGTATGAAAGCGGTGTTCATCGCGTCCAGCGCGTTCCGTCCACAGAGACGCAGGGGCGCATCCACACATCGACAGCGACGGTGGCTGTACTTCCGGAAGCGGAGGAGGTCGATGTCGAGTTAAAGCCGGAGGATTTGCATATTCAAGCCACACGCTCTGGTGGCCCCGGCGGGCAACACGTCAATACGACGGATTCTGCCGTGCAGATCACGCACCTGCCGACGGGGATCATGGTGAAGTGCCAAGAAGGGCGGAGCCAAGGAAAGAACAAGGAACGCGCTTTACAGATTTTGCGAGCGAAGTTGCTCGAAGCCAAGGTTCGTGAGGAAGCGGAGAAATATTCGGCTCATCGGCGGAGCTTGATTGGGTCGGGCGGACGAGAGGAAAAGGTGCGCACGTATAATTTTCCCCAGAATCGACTGACAGATCATCGAGTCAATCTGACGCTGTATAATCTGGATCAGATTGTGAGCGGAGCGATGGAACCGGTGATCGAGGCTCTACAGGCCTCTGAAATGGCGGATCGGCTGGCGGAATTGGAGAGATGTGGGTGAATGGGTGACCGCCATTAACCCGACTTTCGCAATTCGATTCGAAGAAAGGCTGGATTCAATTCGGAATGCAGAAGTGTTGGGCTAGGAAGAAAGGAGCGCGGACATTCTTGTCTGTGTAATCCATCCCGGAGGGATGCCAGCGAAGTTCGTTTCAGTCCAGATGATAGATAAGCTGTCCCTGTGGATCGGAGGATGGTAGACTTAGTTCGGAAAGCGGCGCTTCACGCACGCACTCCAAAGCGCTTCGCGCCGAGTCTATCGCGCCGTGTGGGGGCACCGCAGGCCTTGAGGTTTTAAGAGACGGGCTAGTTTGAATTTAGAATCAGAAGAATGCGAAAGAATGCGGAAGCGCTGGTGAGGGGAGAAAGGAACGCGGACATCTTGTCCGCGAAAGCCATGCCTAGGACCGCCGACGTCTTAATTTTTAGGAACAGGCTATCGAAATTATGATGAAGTCGGTTTCTTCGCGATGAAGCCTCGATCCGTGCTGGGAGCTTGATACATTGTGAATATTCCTGCATGATGTGTCCCATCATGCAGGCCGTCAATATCCGCCAACTGAAAAACAATCCCAGTACAGCGTTGGCCACTGCACGTAAGGAGAGTATGGTGGTAGTCATGAATCGAGATACCCCTCAAGCCTTATTAGTGGATTTGGAGCAACTCGGCGTTCCTGATCTTGCCGCGGTGCGCGTAGCGTTGGCAGTGACATTGTTTCGCAGCGGTTCGGTTTCGGCAGGTTTCGCGGCACGCATAGCGGACA
>JBDHQE010000014.1:0-29786 GCA_039806885.1 Verrucomicrobiales bacterium | reverse complement strand
GACGTGCTCTGATTATCGAAATTGAACCCTCTAAATTTGCAGATTTCGAACATAAGAATTATCTCACGGAATCAGGTATTTTTTCAAAAGCTGTTTCATGGCTTCCATGAGGATCGTCTCCGTCTCCGGGCGTACTCGAGATACGCTGGTCTCGTATCCTCCCTGGCTATAAGCCGCAGCGGTGCCGATATATGCGGGACCACGGAATCCGTATCCGGCCATCGCCACAGTCAAGTCGGAGCGCATTTTTTTCGCGGAGAGCTGGTATTCGACAAAAGGCTCACCCGGCAGGTGAAGAATGCATGCGGAGCCAAGTCGCAGGCAGGAGATATCGATCTTGTGCCCTTCGCGACTCCACTGGAGCCAAGCCAGACGCGAGGCAGTGATGTTGAGATCTTTTCCCTGAACGGTCGGATCGCTAAGTTTTTTCCTCAGATCCTCCTCGTTCATGGAGTCCGAAACTGGCAGGCTCACTGGCTCAACGCCCCAACTGACGTCCGCGTCTGCGAGGGGTTCTTTTTTCGAACGCTCCCATGCGGCGGCCATACCGTCCGCCAGACGCTGTGCGAGAATCGGGCGATTCTCATGCGAGCCATCGTTGTATTTCCCGGCAGTGACATCGCCAGCGGCTCCGGTAAAATGGACGTGCAGCACACCTGGCAGCGCGATTTCGCGCATCAGTCGCGCCATGCCCGGAAAGTCAGGAGTCGCGTAGCCCACGAGGTAGTAGCTCATCGGGTGGGTGGCATAGTAGGAGGTGACGACGACGGGCGTGTCCCCACTCCACAGTCCGATCACTGTCACTTCTGGATCGATCAGACCCTCGGGCGCGGCGCGGAGTTCGGCATTCTTCGTAGCGGAGTAGCGCACTCCGATGACTTTTTCGTCGGGTCCCATGACACGACGGTTTGAGGCAACCTGCCGCACCTCCGCACTTCCGATACTGATGTGAGTCAAGGCTTGCAAGTGTTTCATCGCCTCCCTCACTGCCTCGGCCGTGCGGTCGATCCCGGGCTGGGTGATCGCCGGGTCGTGGCGTCCCATTTCGCGCCCTGCTGCCTTGAGAATGGCAGCAGCGGTGAAGTTACTGCCCGGTGCATCATGCTGGTGCAGCGCTTGCACAGCGACTCGCTCGCGTGTCGTGCCCGCGGCCTCTGCAAGTGCGTCGCGAAAGATATCATACGAGGCTCCCGATATGCCAATCCAGTCCACGGCGCAGAGCACGATGGGGGCGCCCGCCCCGGTCAGGACATAACCGCGTGCCCGCAGAGAGAGCTGGTCCACACCTTTCATCTCCACATAAGCGAGCCTCTGACCAATGACGGGGGTGACGTCGACATCGAATGGCGCAACTTGGAGACCAGCCCGGGCTGTCAGGAAGGTGGCACCTAGGAGGGCTAGGATCAGGAGATGCGGTCTCATAAGCATACTGCTTAGTTGTCGTCGAATTTTTGGCAAGGATCGGGGAGAATTTAGGGTGATGCAGTTGCCGGGTGACGCAGTTGCGATGAGAACACCCGCATGCCAAAAATTGTAAGCTCTTATTTCGAGCGCAAGGTACAGTTTCGCGCTGCTTTCCCGTCGGGGATCCTTCGATGCGCCCTTGGCTGATGCGAATGATTGTCGCTTTGTCCGTAGTCATGGCGTGGTCGTGGACAGTTCATCAAATCGAGATAGCTTTCCTGTGTATGATGAATCATGAAACAGCGGCCAATATCGTCCGGGCCTCTCTGATCGGCGATGCTCTCGCCCTCGGCCCTCACTGGGAATATAAACACGAAGCCATCGCGGCGAAGTTCGGGAGAGTGGAAAGCTACCAAGCGCCGATGACGACCTACCACCCGGGAAAAGAGGCAGGTGACCAGACGCACTACGGCGACCAGACGCTGGTGCTACTACGCTCCCTAGCGGCACACAGCAGCTTTGACCTGACGCAGTTCGCCACGGACTGGCTTGCCTTCTGGGAGGATGAGAAAACTCAAAGCTATCGGGACAGCGCGACTCGTCATGTGTTGGAAAAGCTGAAAGCCGGCAGTCCGGTGGATCAGGTCAGTTCCGGATCACACGATCTCGGTGGGGCAGCGCGGATCGCGCCTCTTTTTCTGCTGGCAGCGAGCAGTATCGACGGGAGATTAGCCGTGGTTCGGACCGAAACCGCTTTCACCCATTCCAAGCCCGAGGTGGTGGAAGCAGCGGAGTATTTCTGCCGTGTCGTTCTCCGAGTGGTCGATGGCGCAAGAATCGACGAAGCCCTGAATCAGGTGATGGAAGAGGGCAAATGGTCGGGGTTGAAGCCGGAGTGGCTGGAGGGAGCAAGGGAATCCGCCGCCGGGCAGAGTTCCGACACCATGGCGCTGTATGAGCATGGCCTCACCTGCTCCACCGACGAGGCCTTCCGCTGTGTCTGCCACCTGCTGCTGCGCCATCCAGGCGAACCGATGGAGGCTCTGATCGAAAACGTGAACGCCGGGGGAGATAGTGCTGCCCGCGGTCTAGTTCTCGGCATGGTGTACGGGGCCAAATTCTCCGTCGATCTTTTTCCGAAAGCCTGGCTTAGTGAGTGGCGAGCGAGAGAAGAAGTCGATGCCCTGCTCACGAAATTCGCCTGAGAACCGCAGGATTAATTCCTCTTTTCAGTATCTTTATCCACGGGAGGAAGCTCCGGTGTTGTTAAAGCCCGATCCAATATCCCCACCACACTGAGATTGCGACCGTCCATGCGCAGAATCTCTAGACTCACCGGGAGACGGGAGCGCAGATATTCTCCAACGATAGACGGACCGAAGTCTTCCAGTGTGCCCCCGGTCGCCGGAAAAAGATAAAAACGATTTCTCTCGATCAGGACAGCCAGTAGATGATCGCCCAAAATCTCTCGCACCTTATCATAAAGCTTCGACGACAGAATCGTGCTGGTGAGAAAAGGATCTTCTCCCGCGATGATCGCATAGAGCGCGACATTGCGATGATCGCGCACGATTTGAGGCTCTACTGTTTCCGCGATCTCATCGGCCAGTTTTTTCGCCACAGGATAAAACTTCTCCCAAGTCCAACCTTTCTCCTCCCAGGTTTTTTTAGTGAAAGGGCGGACGCCGTAGTCCCATTCGTAGAACGCAGCCATTCGCGTAGTTCTCGCTCCCGGAAGATCTCCAGAAACCTCAAACCCCTCGAATTCACCGCCAAAAATAATCCCTGCTCTACGCTGAGGCTCGTTTCCATCGAGACGGCCCCAGAGGCCGAGACTCGAACAGATCGCGAGAATCAAGAGCAAGTTCTTTTGAATTCCGGTTGCCATAAAGGGGAGAACAGAGTTCGATAAAAGAGAACTTACGACAATTCGCGAGTCAATTTATATCGAATCACAATACTCAGATGATCACCTTTTTGGAAGGCATCCTCGAAGAAAGCTGGCCGGGACGGCTCGTGGTCAACGTCTCAGGTGTGGGCTACGAGATTACCGTGCCTGTTTTCGGAGACGAGCAATTTGGCCAGTCTGGAGAAAAGATTCGCATTCTCACTCATCACCATATCCGTGAGCAGGAGCAGACTCTCTACGGGTTTCCAGATGATGAGGCTCGCGATCTCTTTCGCCTGCTAATCCTGCATGTTTCAGGAATCGGACCGAAGATGGCGATGGCGGTGCTGAGCGGAATGGCAGCGTCTGACTTTAAAGAATCAGTCGTTAAGGGAGATGCTACGACACTGGCTAAAATCCGAGGATTAGGGAAAAAAACTGCCGAGCGTATTATCTTGGAACTCGGCGATAAAGTGGGTGTAAAGGACGCTTGGCGTGCTCAGTCCGCACGGGCAACCCTTGCTCCCGAAGCAGCAGCAAAGAACGATGCTCTCCTGGCGCTGATTTCACTCGGCTACAAACAGACCGATGCTCAGAAGGCGATCTCACAGATTCCGACCGACATTCTCAAGCCGGATGAAATGTTGCGGGTCGCACTGCGTCTCCTCCAACGATGAAATCGTTTTTCCATCCTGTCGGACGATCCTGATGACCAGCACCCCCATCCAAAAGGCGGAGCGTGTACGATCGGCTTTACCACAAAACGGCCTGTTTGCCGAGAAGGAGTGGCGCATTTCACCCGAGCCGTTTCCACTTTCTCGCACCGAAGTTCGCCTACTCGAAGCGCTCGGCCCGATTTTTCTGCGCTTTCAGCGCGTCAGTGACCTTCTCTATCGACGTAGCCGGAAGGGGAGTCTTCCTGCTTGGATCGCCGACTATCTCGACCGTGGAAAACCCTCAGATTTGCTAGAAGCAGGGCTCTCTCATCCGATTCACGAAGAAACGCCACGAGTCATTCGCCCCGATCTGATTCTCACGGCAGACGGTTTCGCAGCAGCGGAACTCGATTCTGTCCCTGGGGGGATCGGACTCACTGCTTGGTTGGGGGAAACCTATGCATCATTGGACAACTCCCATCGCATTCTGGGTGGACCGCGAGGCATGATCGAAGGTTTTGCCTCGATATTTGGCGGCAAAGCAGTTGATATTCTAGTCTCTCAGGAGGCATCCGATTATCGCCCCGAGATGGAATGGCTGGCTGGAAGGTTGGCTGGCGACTGGAGCGTGGTCAATGCCGAGAATTACACAGTTCGCGACCGAGAGATCTATCGCTTCTTTGAGCTATTTGATCTCCCGAACCTTCCGGGCATCTCACAGCTAATCGACGCAACTACATCTGGGAAAGTTCGCGTCACTGCCCCTTTCAAGCCTTGGCTAGAGGAGAAGCTCTGGAGCGCCCTCTTTTGGTCTCACCCGTTGCGCCCTGTATGGAAGCGTGAATTGCGGGAAGCGAACTGGAATCGACTGAGCCAAATTTTTCCCCAGAGCTGGGTGATCGACCCTGCCGAGATCCCTCATCACGCAGTGATCCCCGGGTTGGAAATCGGGAGCTTCTCTGAACTCAAAGGCTTTACCCAGAGGGAACGGGAGCTCGTACTGAAGCAGAGCGGCTTCAGTGACCGTGCTTGGGGAAGTCGCAGCGTCACCGTGGGGCAGGATGTCTCGCAGTCCGAATGGGCCGAGGCCGTCGATGATGCAATTCAGTCCTTTCCGCTCGCTCCCTTCGTTCTCCAGCGTTTTCGGGCGGGTCGGATCGTCACTCATCCTTGGTGGAACCCGACGACCGGGAGAATCGAAATCATGGAGGGACGGGCGAGACTCTGCCCTTACTATTTTGTTTCGGCGAAGGACGACTCCGTCAGACTGGGTGGCGTGCTCGCAACAATTTGTCCTTCGGATAAAAAGATTCTTCACGGAATGCGAGACGCGATTCTCGTACCCTGTCGAACCGACGACTGACCCCTGTCTGATCTCGCAGGGAAGCTAGAAAGCTCACGCCATTCAGGGAGTATCCACTCCCCAAGAATCAGTCGCGATTTACTTTCGCCACGTTAGGTAATTTCGCAAATTTGAAAGTAAATGTAGATTTATTTTAAAATTTCTTTCGGAATTATTGCAAAATTGCGGATTCGACGGAAATTATTTATCGATTTTGCGAGGCGATTTGAGACGACTCGGTAAAATCCTTTCTAAGAGTCCATCGGAACAGATCGTCTGCTCTCATGGTATTTCTTGATTGATAGCACGACTAGCGAGAACCTTATCCGACGGAAAAAAGTGAAAAAAATTAAATTCACCTGTGCGCATTGTGGAGTAAAGCTGCGGGTACCCACCCACCTTGCGGGAGTTTCTGCACCCTGTCCGAAGTGCGGCTCACTGATCACCGCCCCGATGGATATCGCTTTGGCGATCGATGATTCTTCGGATGAATATGAGTCCAACAAAGGCTCGGCGCACATCGCTACCCCCCCGACAAAGACGCCGATCACATCACCAACGATGACTCAAGCGAGCGTAGTAACGACTCGGTCGCAAAGTCCCGCTAGCGGAGTGGCTTCATCCCCTACCCTAGTCAATGAACAGAAATCCTTGCCCAGTTCGCTGCACTCGACTCCTCTCCCGACACTCACGCCGACACCGGTAATCGCTCGGGAACATTCCTCGACTCATTCTTCTAGTGGTAGCGCGGCGTCAGTGAGCCCCGCTATCGCTCATCTCGCCGCACCAACTCCTCTTCACATTGAGCGCACAGCGCTTCCCGATCCGGCGATCTATCCACAAAGTGCAAGCGAAAGTGAGGTTCATGCCGCAGCTTCTCCCGAGAATCCTACGACCTTGCCGAAACAGAGCCCTGATGATCTAGCTGCCGTCTTTTTTGGAGAAGACGTTCTTTCGTCTGCTAAAACGCGCGTATTCCTCCCTAACCCTGGCTCTCAGGCCTCACCGAGTCGTCCCGAAGATTTTCTTTCTCCTACCTTTCAGTCCCCGGTAGTTTCGAAACCGTTTACCTCACCAGAGACGAGAGTCTATGAGCCAACGCTCGAAGATTTTCAAAAGCTGGCGTCGGCAGTTGCTCCGCCGCCCGAGATACCTCTTAATCATCTCGGCGATATAGAGTCCTTGGAAAGTCGAGCGCCGGATTATTCTGTCGATTCACTCGCTGCCCCGACGATTCCTACTCCGCAGACGCCTCCCCCCTCAGCAGGAGTTGTAGGAGCACCCGTGAGCCTCGGAAAGCATACAGACTTCGAATCTTGGATGGACCAGAGAAGCGGAGGAGCCGTCATCACCGCACCTCCCTTCCCACAGACATTCACTCATGCATCCGATCTGAATGAAGCAGTTCGACCAGAACCTCCTTCGCTTCCCTCAGATGTGGGCGTGTCCCTCCATGAAGGAAATTTCGGAACACTGCTGGCGACTCAACGCCCCACCCTACCTCCGGACCTGCCTCAGATACCCCAACTTCCCGACTCTCCTCCACTCGATTCTCCTTCCTTCCTGAATCCAAGCTCTTCCTCCCCCGAAGAAGAGGAAGAGGAGGCGGACGATCCGAAATCGAGTCGGACGACGCTGATCATGCTGATCTCTATCGTCGCAGTAGCACTGTTGATGGGGATCGGAATGATTTTCGTGATCAATTCGATGTTGGGTGGCCTATCTCCGGGAGAAGCGTACCGTGAACCTGCCGATGATACCGGGGCGGCGGCAAACGCTCAAAAAGTAGACTTGCCACGAGTTCCGACCTCCAAGGCCACGGAATCTGCCCCGAACCTCTCTGAGGACGAGGATGCGAAGGCAAAATCTGACCAACCTGCGATTCATCGTGAAGGCGCTTCCGGGGCAGTCGATGCTCCTGCTGTCTCCTTTGACGAAAAAGTGCAGCAAACGATGATTGGAACGCGACAAGGTTCCGTGATCGGTGCTCCGACCCTTGACTCTGTGAAGGCCAATCCGCTGGCGCAGACCTCCCCTCCCACTACCGCCCCCGCCTCTAGTGCCAATTCTGCGACTCCGGAGCCTCCTATCCAGCCTGCAATGCCTGAGAACTCAAACGCAGACGCGATTGCCGCATCACTCTTGCCTCAGCGCCCCGAGTCCCCTGCGACGCCCCCTGCGACTCCTGCATCTCAGTCTTCTGCTCTACCGCAAAAGGAGCAGAACTACAATCCGGCAGCCTCGTTTCCTGCCCCATCCCCTAGCGACAAATCACTGGGAAAAACTCACGACGTAGTCGATGCCTTCCTTCGTGCTCCCGACTGGCAGACACAATCCAAATATGCCTATCACGGAGAGAGTCTGCGTCCGACGATGGAGGATTATTACAAGAAGTGGCCCTATCGAAATATGGGGCGCTACGCGATCAATTTTTTCACGAGTGAATCCGATCCTTCACTGGGAGGACCATTCTGGGTCTTCACTATTTCCTCCGGCGAGGTCGACTCCGGCTTTCCTCTCATCGTCCGTGTGGAAGACGGAAATTTGAAGGTGGACTGGGATGTATTCTCCGAATTCTTCGATCGACGCTATCTACGCTTTCGTGAAGCTTCCATGCCTGAACCAGCAACCTTCAGAGTTGTGCTCGAGCAACTGTCTGACTACTACGGAAGTGACCGCGATCAGATCAAAGATTTGAGTGACTATTCGGTCTATAACGTCAGCATGCCCTATGGGGGAGATGGAGAATTCAGCGATGCTGCCTTTGTGAAGAAAGGTTCTGATGTGGAAAAAGAACTCTCGAAGATCATGAAGTTGGGGGAGGATCCTCTGGCTGTCACGATCACTCTGGAGAAAAAAGCTTTCGACCACGGAATCAAGCACTTCATCATTACTAAGCTCTTCCCCGAAGGCTGGATTCAGGATACCCATGGAGGCCGCAATTGATCGCTTTATCCGCTATCTGGCGGTCGAGCGAGGTCTCTCAGAAAATTACCAACTGCATGTTCGTCGCTCACTGGAAGCGCTAGCGACCTGGCTGAAGGAAAATCGGAGCCTTGAGGATCCAGCCTCTGTGGAGTTAGCTCACCTCACGGATTACCTGAGTCATCGTCGGCTAAAGGACCGCTTGGCAACTTCGAGTGCTCGTGTCCATTTGATCGCGATTAAGATCTTTTTTCGCTATCTCGCGGCGAATCAGTGGATTCCATCCGATCCAGCTGAAGCCATCGATCCTCCTCGACCTGAGAGTTACCTGCCCGATACGCTCAACGAGCCCACGGTTCGGAAACTGCTCGAATCCATTGACGACACACTTCCACTCTCACGTCGAGATCGCGCGATGTTGGAACTGCTCTACGCCAGCGGTCTGCGTGTATCGGAACTGACAGGAGCGCGGCTGGAGAATCTCTCGCTCGAAAAGGGGCTGATCCGAGTGACCGGAAAGGGAGCGAAAACCCGAATCGTGCCTGTCGGGACAGCCGCCCAGGAGGCTCTGGCAACTTATCTAGAGCAGGAGCGCCCAACTCTGGTGAGTTCACGGAGTGGCAGCGAGATTTTCCTGTCACAACACGGAAAAAAACTCACGACGACACGCATCTGGCAGATCGTAAAGGAGCGTGCAAAATACGCCGGGATTGACACGAACGTCTATCCCCATCTACTCCGACACTCCTTCGCGACCCATCTGCTCGGGAACGGAGCGGATTTGCGAGTGATTCAGGAGCTGCTCGGACATGCCGATATCGCAACCACTCAAATTTACACCCATGTGGATGCGAAACACCTACGCGATGTGCATCGTCGCTTTCACCCGCGAGGATAGCGGCGACCGGGCGAAGATCGCACCTCATTCATCGTCGGCATTCTTCCACCAATCGACCGGACGCTCCCAAGGTTCCAAGGTTTCCGCGTGATCTTCCTCTTCTTCCGAAGAAGACTCATTCCGTATCAGCTTAGCGTAGTTCTCCGACTCCCTGACTTCGTCGAGCAAACGAGTCACCTCCTCCTGCTCTGAAAACAGCTTTTCACGCCGAAGAAGATAGACGAAGAAGAGCCCGATTCCCGCGACTAATCCAGCGACCAAACCGAGAAGAAAAATCGCCGCAACACCCTCGGCCGCGATCAGCGGACCTTCGTTCCATCCCTGACCACCTGTCGAGATACTTTGTATCCGAGACCAACTGTCTATCGCCATCAATCCGAGGACGGTGGCTCCCACGATCAGAGTGGTCCGATTCCAAGAAATTTTCATACGCTGAGTACTTTCGACGCGAACTTGTGTCGCAGATTTTACGAGTATATCGAAAATGAAAGGGCAGACAATTTTAAAGTCGCTCTTCGTACAAAAATAATAAAACTTCCGACAGATTTGAGAATCCGATTGGAGAATCTGATTGATCAATAACCCGCCCTTGTACCGACCGATTACCGAGTTCTCATCTCAGCACTGCCTCACCTTCGACAAGCAACGAACTGGTGCAGGCTATTTGTCAGGGTTCCTGTCGTATTCCGCCCGCGAATCTCCCACACCACATTCCTCCAGTAGCCCGATGACATCATAAATAAATTTTCTCTTCTCTTCATTAAACGGGTAGTGAGAACCGACCTTTTTGTCGGCCCAAGCACGAGCACTATCACCACCCATCTCGATAGCCATCGCCGTCCAGTCACACACCATCTCAATCAGATCGACTTCTGTCATGTCATTGATCTCTCCGTGGAATCCAGGATGGTGACGATTGCTGCTAAAATGGTGCTGAATCGCCCCTCGAATTCTCTCCTTCATGCCATCGGGCAAGTGGAACGATTCTCCACTTTGACGGCACCGATGAGATTCGGTATGCCACACATAGGGCAACCACTCCTCATCACTGTATTTGGATTGATCGTGAACTTTCGCACGTTCGAGCAGTTCGGCCCGATGCTCGGTCTTCGATGCGATTTTATGCAGGCACATTTGCACCAATTCGATATGTCGCCTCGTTCTCTCGTCAAAGAATCGAACCATCTCGGACGTTGGTTCGTGTGTGGCGGGAAAGTCCTGCTGCTCCATAGCTTGCGGCGTTGGTTAGCGATGAGTTCGAGATCACGGTTGAGCTTATTCCCTTGCCCGGTCTCGGATTATTTCTCCTGCCAAGGCTGCCACTTGGCAGTGCTTTCGATTACGCGGAAGCGGTCGCCTTTCCCCAATTTCTGATATAGCTGGCGCGTCCACTCGTAAGCCGTTGGCAGATCCCCGACGAAGGTAATGGGACGCGGATACACCAACGCGAGATTTTGCGGCAGATCGCCGACGCGAAGCACGCCGAGGAAGGTCGCTGTCTCCGGAGATTCGTGACTCTCCGGGGCCTTCGATAGAACAACTTCAGAAATCCCTGTGTCGAGAACCGCCGCATAGATCGCCAAGGGGGCAGTATAGCCTTGTCCATACACAGCAACGGGATCGGAGCCCGTCTCGGCGCGGATCAGAGCTACTCCATCCAGCAGATCCTGTGTTTGTCGCTCGGCGAGACTTTCTCCCAGCAACGGATAGGTGCGCTGCAAGGTCAGCAAATAACCGGGGCCGACTGAAGTCACACCCGTGTTGCGCACCTCCACACCGGCGGTCAGAATCGGGCTCGAAATCGTCGGCAGAGAGCCACCTCCCCCATGAAAGGTAGAAATGGCATCTGGCTGGATGGGATACACCAGCGACGGCACCTGGTCCGGCGTATTCTCATGGCGAGCTACCTTGATCCCTAGTTCGAGACCGTCACGAGTATCGAAGACATGCGTCGCGAAAGTTTTCCCACGCCCGCTGTTCCCATCGCGAAGAATCTCTACAGGACGAGGAAGCTCGTTGGGGCGCGTGTGCAAAAAAGTGCTCGCACGAAGCCGGGTCAGCGCCGCCTTCCGATATTGTTCCCAGGCAGTCTCATCACTAATATCCGGCACGCCATCACGATAGACGAGCAGCGCGGGCGCTTCGCTCATTTTGTCCTTTTCCGGAAGCTTTCCTCCGAACACCAGCAGGTTTTCCTCTGGCTCGACGAAGTCGGTCACGTCATCCTCCACGGGACGCGGATCGTCTTTCAAATGCGTGTTGAACCAGGTGAAAATCGCCCGATTCAGCTTCGGCGTATAGCCATGGGGAGTCGTATCCTCCACCAAGTCAAACTGATCTGAAGCATGAAGGACTCCGTACTGAAGCCGGATTCGATAGGCTGTTTCACGATAGCCAGTGGGACGCCACAGAACATCCTCGCTCCCGGACGCGATCAAGAAGGCTCGCGGCGCAATCAGAGAACCGATGTCCGGCCAGCACCAGCGTCGATAATTGATCCAGAATGCGCAGTCGCAATGGCCATCCGTGGATCGATTTCGCACCACATCCTCAATACTGCCGCTCTGACAGACGGGCACGACTACCTTCAGTCTCTCATCCACCGCGCCAAGAGCCCAAGAGACCACACCTCCGCCGCTGAGTCCCGTCACACCCATGCGATCCTTGTCCACATCGGAACGTGTCTCCAGATAATCCAGCGCCCGCATCCCGTTCCATACCTCGGTGCCCAGAGGCGTGTATCCACGACTTTGCCAGTCCCAGAGTCCACCCCGAATCGTGCCGTGATGATACCCCTGAGACTCACCCAACTGAATCGGATCGAGCACCAGCGCAACGTAACCGTGCTGGGCGAACCAGCGTGGATGCGCCTGGTAGGTCGGATTCACTTTTCCTTTGGAGTGCCCGCATAGATAGAGCACGGCAGGCAGGCGCCCCTCGACCTTCGCAGGGCGGTAGAGATTCCCGATCACGTAGGCTCCGTCCATGCTCTGAAAGTGGACTTTTTCCACCACATAATCTCCTCGCTCCAGCGTTCCCGTGACCGTAGCGCGCAGGGGAGTGCGCTCCGGTAGCGGAGACAGGCCCAGCATCTCCCGCCACTGTTCGCGGCGGGGATCAAGACTCGATTGCCAAGCGTCTTTCGTGAGCGGCTCCGCCAACGAAGATCGAGAAACCTGCTGGGCCTCTTTCGTAACGCTTTCGTAGAGCGTGTCTGCCTCGACGGAACACTCGAAGCCAACAAAAGCACAGAACAGGAGGGAGAGTAGGAAAAATCGAGACATGACGGGAGCAATCAAACGGCGAGAATAGCGGAAGCCCCTCGTAGAGACAATTCAAAATCGACCGCCTCACGCGATAGCGCATGGAAACGCTCACCCACCCACGATGCACGGGACTTTGATTTTTCATCACTGCCGTGTAAAAGTCTGATCAGGCGTGATCGCGGCAGTCTGGAGCTTGTCAGTGCCTCAGCTGCACCACAGATTTATCGCTACATGATACGAAAAATTCTTCCACTCGCTCTTCTTAGTCTGTGCCAAGCTGCCTTCCTCACGGCAAAGGATAGCCCCAGTGCGGATCAAAAGCCCCTGGTGAAAAAGTCCGCATCCTCCAAAGTGACGGGGACGGAGCCCTTGCCGCCGCTTCCTGAGGGAGCCTTCACCTTCGTCGTCGTTCCGGACACTCAGGGCTATACGGGAAAAGGGGCGAAATCCTCTCCTGATTCGGATGAGCCAGTGACAAATCGCAACCAGACAGCTCAGATCGACTGGATTCTCGCAAATCAGAAGAAAGAGAACATTGTTTTCGTCTCCTTCGTCGGCGATATCGTTGACCGGAACGTGCCCGAACAGTGGGCAGTAGCGAAGAAGAATATTGATCGCCTGCGTGGCACTGTTCCTTTCAGTCTGACCCTAGGCAATCACGATATGGCATCCAGCGGTGATGCCCACCTCTTCCAGGAAACCTTTCCTGCCTCGAGTTTCAAAGATTATCCCTGGTATCTCGGATCCTACACTCATGACAGGGAGGACCAAAATATCTCTGCCAACAATGTGAACAGCGCTCAGGAATTTAGCGCTGGAGGAATCAACTTCCTTCACATTAGTTTAGAGTGCAACGCACCGGACGACGTTCTTGCTTGGGCTGGCAAACTCTTAGAAAGTCATCGCGATCGACTGGCGATCATCACCACACACATGGATCTGGGGATCATCGAAAAGCCGAAAACGAAAGAGGGCTTTATCATTGATCCGAAGGGACGTATGCGCTGGAGCAAGATTCACGGTCCCTTGGGCAACAATCCTGAACAACTGTGGGATAAGCTCTATCGCCATCACTCGAATCTAGACTTCATCCTCTCTGGAGATCAGAGCCGAGTCACGGCTCGGAGACTGGACAAGGCTGCCGATGACGGTCACACCATTCACGCTCTGATGAGCGACTACATGAGCGACACGGTGCTGCGCCTCATGAGATTCCGCCCAGACAAGGGCGAAGTCGAAGTGCTTAGCTATCAGGTGAGCGGAGAAGTTCTGGTCGATGCCACGATCCACGTGCCCGAGCTTAGCCAGCATCGTTTCACCATTCCTCTCCGAGTGAAACGCTAAGCTTCGATCTATGTCCTCTTACAGCGTCTTCCGAAGCAAAATCCCTGTGCGCCCTGACGACATCGACATGAATCGTCATGTCCATAGTTCGCGATATGCCGACTACGTTCATGCCGCTCGTTTTGATCAGATGGAGCGTTGTTACGGAATGTCGATGGAGGAATTCGCGGAATTGGGGATGGGATGGGTCGTGCGAACCTCCCATGTGGAGCATCGGGATGCACTCCGGATGGGAGACGTCGCCGAGGTCGAAACACACATTGCAGAGATTCGAAAATACGGAGTGAAAGTCGAATTCACGATCTTTCGTGAAAGCGATGGAAAAACTGCGGCGAGAGGTTGGTTCGATTACATACTAGTGAATGCACTGTCGGGAAAACCCGTGACGATTCCCTACGAGATCATTGCAAAGTATTCTATCTAAATCAGAGTTTTCGGCATGACACAAAGTGAAGCCATCGAGCGAATCGAAGCCGCCTGCAAAGTAATCGCCTTGGAGATGATGAAGGTGACTCCCGCCGCACGTCATCTCACAGATGAGCAAATCAAATCCGATGTGGTGAAAGCTGCTTATCAGCTCACGATCGAACTGGAAATTATTAAGAAAAAGCTAATCAAGCTAAAAGGACGAGACGAGTCCTCGGATCTGTAAAACTCCCGACTACCGCTCTTTTCTAATCAAGCGTGAGATCCGTCGCTCTACTATTCGACTCGGTAAAGAGCTGACTTCGTCCGCAGGATCAGGGCATTTCCGACGACGGCGGGAGAACCCATAAAGCCATCATCAAAGCGATTTTCTGCCAGCACTTCGAACTCACGCGATGCCCGAACGACAGTACACAATCCATCCTGATCGAAGAAGTAAACGCGATCCTTTGCCCCCAAAACAGAGGCCGAGTAGTCGCCCCCCGCTCGCTCTGCCCAGACTTTGCTACCCGTGACTGCATCGATGCAACTGATCACTCCATCGTTGGCCATGAACAGCAGTCCATTTCGCAGCACGGGTGACGAGCGCTTCGGCGTCCGCTGAAGGAAAGTCCAGGCGACATGTGTAGAACTGACATCTCCCTTCATGTCTGGGGTGATGCGTACCGCCCAAACTTCCGCTTTCCCCAGACCGGTATTGAGATACAAAAGACCAGCCTCCTGATTGTATACGCAGCGGGACGAGGGAGAATGCATGGGGTAGCGGACCTGCCAGAGTTCCTCACCCGTGCGAGGATCATAGCCCCAGCAGGCCTTCGATGAATTCAATATCATCTGAGTCGAGCCAGCCACGTCGATAAAAATCGGGGTGCTGTACCCTTTTCGCAGATCGCCGCTATTCGCCGGAATGCCGTCTTTTTCATCATCATAATCAGTCGAACGATCTCGCCGCCAGACCGTCTTCCCCGTCATCTTCTCTAGAGCAACAGAATACTGCTGATCGGCTCCTTCCTGGGTGACGATCACGAAATCCTCCCAGAGCGCGAGCGATGAACCGCTGCCGCGCCAGTGACTGCATGTTAGATCGCGTCTCTCCCACACGACATCGAAGCTATTCGCATCCAGACAGAGCGTACCGTAGCTTCCGAAGGTCATCCAGACTCGATCTCCATCGGCCACGCCGGAGGGCGATGCATAACAGTTGAAGTCGTTGTAGAGCGGTTCGGGATTGTCACAAGTGATAAAAACTCGGTCGAGCAACTTTTTCCCCGTCTTGGCATCGAAACACAGGATAGACATCTGATGTCCAGTCTCCGTCGCGGTAGTGAACCAGACCTTCCCACCGACCACGATAGGCGTGGACCAGCCGCGTCCGTGGACAGCTTCCTTCCACAGGACGTGCTCGGTCTCGGACCAGCGTACAGGCACGTCGGCCTCGGTTAATCCTTGCCGCGTCGGGCCACGAAATTCAGGCCAGTCAGAGGCTGGAGCAGTGAAAATCCACGGAAATACGGTGGCGAAAAGCAGAAAACGGGCGAAAAGGCGCATCGAGTCAGATCATGCCATCTTGAGGGAACTCAGCCGATCGGTCAATCCCCTCAATGCGGGATTCCGCGACTCAGCGAGATCATTTTACTTCTTCGGAGAAAAGTCCCAGGGCGTCGTCCGTTTTCCCATTTTCTCCAAAAACGCCCCCGAGGAAAAGGAGAGGAAAAGGGCGGCATCGCCGTCAGCAAAACGATTCTGAGCATAGAGCATCTCCATCGTCGGGAGCAAAGGTTTTGCCGTCTCGCCCAGTAGCTCGACTGCCCGACAGGCACGCAGAGCGGTCCACCAGTCCTCTGATTCCAACTCGCGACCGAGTACCGCCAAGGCCTCATCGCGATGGACCTCAGATACTTGCGCCATCCACGCAGCACTCTCGATTCGCACAGATGGCTCAATGTCATCCATCGAGTCGAAAAGGGCCTCCAGTATCGCCGGATCATTCGGGAAAGCATGATGCAGCGCGACCACAGCCCAGTAACGCACAGGAGGCTCCCAATCATGCAGATTTTTTAACAATTTGACTCGGTCCTGACTTCCGACCAGATCGGCGGCATTCCAGAGTGCGATCAGGTCGGGGTGGTGATTCGTCTTTCCTTCCGTGATCTCACGAATCGGGCGACCTTCTTCACTGATCCACTGATGCATCACGGATTCAGGTAGAAGTCCGACGTCTCCGATGGCGATTCGCTGCGACTGAAAAGCAGCACGGTGACTCTCCAATGCATTTTTCTGAGGCTCTGATAATTCGCTTTTTTCGGCGAGCAAGTTGTGAAGATTCTCCGGATCAGCGGTCAGATCGTAAAACTCTTCGACGGAACGCTGTCCGACGTAAGCTTTCTGCGCTGGAGTCAGGGAATCGGCATGTTCCGTAGCGTATTTCACTATCTCCTGCTGAATCGCCCCGAGATCTGAAAACACCGATGGCTGCGCCCAACTCAGATCAGGAAGGTAATTGCGAATGTAGAGATACTGATGGCTCCGAACGGACCGAGCCGTGTCAAAGGCCTCGTCGATACGGTCGCGGAAGCCGTAGAGAAATTCAGGCTCGGGTTCTGTTTTGGGGCCAAACATAACTTTCCCCTGAAGAAAATCGGGTCTGGTAGAACCCGTGAACTCCATCAGCGTCGGAGCAAAGTCCAGAAAATTGACTAAGCGATCAGACGTTTCCCCCGGTGCTGCGGGTGCGAGTGAGCGATATTTCTTCGGAAATCGGATCAGTAAAGGCACTCGCATTCCAGAATCCAAGAGCGTTCGCTTATGTCGCGGAATCCCTGAACCGTGATCGCCGTAGAAAAATACGATGGTCTCTTCAGCGAGTCCATCATCTGCCAGCTTTTTAAGCAAGGCTCCCACCTCAATGTCCAGCAAGGACACACAATCGTGGAATCGAGCCAGTTCCCGTCGAACGACAGGGGTATCGGGATAATAGGGGGGAACGGTCACTTGGGCTGGATCGTGGATCAGTTCCGGAGGCAGCTTCGACTGGATTTCGCGCTGGAAGACTTCATAGGGCCAGACCATCAGCCGAGATTGGTGAGTCGTCATGAAATTGACTACCGAGAAGAAGGGCTGGTCAGCTTTTCGCTTTTCACTGCTCCAAAGAGCTTCGGGGCTGATTTCATCCCAGGACTCCTGAATCAGCCTCGCTTCGTCACTGGTATTGTAGTCGGTTTTGACCTGATTGGTGGTGAAATAGCCCGCTTTACGCAAATAGGAGGGAAAGCCGTGAACATCCGCAGGAATCGGGAAATCAGATCTCATCTGGCTGGTGCCGAGACTGGCAGCCGACACGCCCGTAATGATCGAACTACGCACCGGAGAGCAAACGGGGGCGGGCGCAAAAGCAGAGGTATAGCGCACGCTCTCCTTAGCCAGCGCATCGAGGTGGGGGGTGCGGGCATCCGGATCACCGTAGCATCCCAAAGCCGGACTCAGATCCTCCGCTGTGATCCAGAGGATATTCGGTCGATCTCCGCCCAAAACCGTTCCGGCACAGAAAGAAAGGATGAGGAACGGTAAACTCGGAAGAAAGCGCAGGCGTTTCATGACGGAGAGAAATTAAACAGGGTTCGATCACGGAGCAAACCCTGTTGTGCGGGATGCATTGGTCGAATTCGTCAATGAGGAATTGACGGAAAGATATCAAGATTCGCGATCGTAAGAAAAAGCGAGCGTATCAATCCGCTCAAAATCATCACTTTTTGCCTGAGCGGAAATCATTGACAGCACAGGCATCTCGCTTACAGTCCTCCCTCATCCTGATAGCATTTGCGCCGAAGTAGCTCAGGGGTAGAGCAACGCATTCGTAATGCGTGGGTCGGGGGTTCGATTCCCCCCTTCGGCTTTCTTCTTCGATTTCGCCCCTTTCAGCTTCCTTCTTCGATTTCCTGATTGTATCGATACACGATGTCTGGAATCATCCAGCGACTATTTTTTTCGCATCGACATTGCGAATCCTCTCCGAGAAGATATTCCGCCGATGGCGCTTCTCGCTTCGCAATTTTTTTCGGCTTACTTTTTCTCTGTCTTCCGATCATCGTCTCTGCGGATAAGACCGATCATCTATGGTCTCTGCGCTCCCTCACGCGCACGGAGCCTCCGGCCGAGGGAAATCCAGTGGATGCATTCATCCAAGCGAAGCTAACGGAGGCGGGGGCGAAACAAAACGTGCCTGCCGAACCTCTTGTCCTTCTGCGCCGCATCTCACTCGATCTCACCGGACTGCCGCCCACCCGACAAGAAATTGCATCATTTCTCGCGAACGGCTCGAAAATCGATTCGGCGATTGATCGTCTCCTCGCATCGCCCCACTACGGCGAGCGCTGGGGACGGCATTGGCTGGATATCGCACGCTATGTCCAAGGGACGATCAAAGTCCCCGGCGTAGCAGCCATCGATCTGGCCGAGCCGTATCGCGACTACGTTGTGCGCAGTTTCAACGAAGACAAACCTTATGATCGCTTCATCACAGAACAACTTGCTGGCGATCTAATCACTGCGAAAGACGAGTCGGAAAAAGTCAGGCTAGATCGAATGGTCGCACCGGCATTTCTTTCCATCGGGCACTGGTTCGAAGAATGCACCGATCCCGAAAAACTGCGCACTGACTTGGTGGACGAACAGATTTCTACCACGACGCGAGCGCTTCTCGCGATGAATTTTTCATGTGCTCGCTGTCATCAGTTCGATCCGATCTCGATGCGCGACTACTACGCTCTCGCCGGAGTTTTTCGTAGCACGGTAATCACCTCGCACTTCGCCGATGAGTGGAGGGACGGTCGACCGCGAGCGCTGCAGCCGCTCGCCTCTGTCGAGGAGATCACCCGCGTGGAAGCTGCGAATACCAAGATCGAAACGCTGAGAAAAGAGCGCTTTCACCTCCTCTCCACAGAGCGAGAGAAGCTTCAACCTGTAGCCGTCACCGCACTTCCAGGCACCGTGATCGATGTCCAGGCAGAGAATTTCGATGGGCAAAAGGATCTCAAGACGATTCCTCTAGAGGGCGGAGGCGAGGCTCTCGCTTCACGACGTCGTCTCGATCAATGGGTGCGCTATCGATTCGTTCTACCCGAGGCCGGAACGTACAGTCTCGCAGTCCGATACGCTGCGACCGACCCGGCTCCGGTAGAGATGGAAATCGAAGGGAAGGTCAGTGAGCATCGTGTTCTGGGCGACGCAACTCATGGCGAGACTGTGGAGCACTTCCGTTGGGATGCGATCCCTCTTGGCGAGCGCCCTGCCGGACGCATGTTTCTGCGCTTCAAAGTCGGACGCAATGAACCTTTTCCAACCCTGGACCGTCTCGTCTTGGTTCGCGGCTCGCTCGATCCGAAAAATTCCCTCTGGCGGGAGCAATTGGACGCGCCGACCGTGGGCGGAATGCGTGACTTTCTCACCGGATCGCAACTCGGCATCGTCCAATCAATCGAAACACGCATCGAAGAATTGAGAAAATCACGTCCTGTGCTGCCTCTCGCCCTCGCCGTTTCCGATGCTGAGACTCCGACGGAAGTCCCACCCAATCCCGGCGGGATATCCGATACTAGCGGGCTAAAACCCGTTCCACGAGGAAATCCGGGGCTCGCAGGAGAGGCACTCACCCACGCCTTTCCTATCCCGAAAAATGCGAGCGGACGTCTCCAGTTTGCCGAATGGCTCACCGATACAAAAAATCCGCTTACTGCACGCGTCATGGTCAACCGCATCTGGCACTGGCACTTTGGCCGAGGACTCGTCTCCACGGTCGATGATTTCGGACTGCGTGGTCAGACGCCAAGCCATCCAGAATTGCTCGACTGGCTGGCTAGTGAACTGATAAAGAACGGCTGGTCGATCAAACACATCCAGCGCCTGATCCTGAGTTCCGCCACCTACCAGGCTTCGTCTGAAATAACCCCAGAATCGAAGGCGAAAGATGCCGACGGACATCTCTATTCTCGTTTCCCTGCTCGAAGGCTCGAAGTAGAGACGATTTATGACAGTATGCTCACCAGTATCGGGAAAGTACCGCGTCAGCCTTCCGGGACCATTTTGGATACTTCGAAATCAAAGGACAGAGCGCTGTATATCCTCACGTCCTCCCGTGCTCCACTGGGACTGGGGATCGAGATTCGGAAGATGTTTCCGCTGTTTGGATTCGATCCATCAGGCCTACCCATGCACGACCGCGACGCGAGCGTGACGCCTGCCCAGGGACTCTGGTGGTGGAATAATCCCCTCCCCCGCTACTACGCGACGAAACTAGCAGAGAAAATGATCGCTGAATTCCCGGACAAACTTGATGCCCGCACTGTCGCCCTGCACGAGACACTCCTCGGACGCCCCCCTGCGGACAAAGCGAAAGCAGCAATGCTCTCGTACGCCGACGATCTGATCAAACGGAACGGTCTCAGCGAAATCGATGCATGGAGTCGCGTCGCATTAGGTCTGTTTTCCTCCGTCGAGTTTCGAACTCTGGAATGACTCGCACTTCGGAACCAAGACGACAGAGCTGAAATTCACGAATCGGCTTTCTTTCTTCGCTTGCCACTCGACGAATCATGCAAGCGGAGTAAACTTCCCGGCACAGACGGATTCTCCTTTTGCCTTAGTCTGAATGATCGGCCCAGGCTCTGATACTCCGCTGACCAATCAATTTTTCTCTACCCATTTTTTCTCCACAGCTCACACGACTATGCCGAATACCCCCACAATTCAATACACGAAGACGGACGAAGCTCCCGCACTTGCCACCTATTCCCTGCTTCCCATCATTCGAGCCTTCACACAGTCCTCCGGCATCCGAATCGAATCCCCTGACATTTCCCTAGCGGGCCGTGTCCTCGCGGTATTTCCCGATTTTCTCAAGCCCGAGCAACAAATCGCCGATATACTGAGCGAACTCGGGCGTCTCGCGACCACACCAGAGGCGAATATCGTAAAGCTACCGAACATCAGCGCCTCCGTGCCCCAGCTCAAGAGTGTGATCGCTGAGCTGCAATCACATGGATATGCCGTCCCCGATTATCCCGAGGAACCCGCCGACGAAAAAGAAGCCGACATCAAAGCTCGCTACGACAGGGTCAAAGGCAGTGCTGTCAATCCTGTGCTGCGCGAAGGCAATTCTGATCGGCGTGCACCGAAGGCAGTCAAAGAGTACGCGAAAGCCCATCCCCATTCGATGGGAAAATGGACATCAGATTCCAAAACGCGTGTCGCTCACATGCAAAGTGGCGACTTTTACTCGAATGAAAAGTCTGTAACCGTCGATGAGGCCACAGACGTGCGTATCGAGTTCGTGGACAACGATGGAAACACGAAAATCCTCAAGAAATCCACGCCTCTACAGGCAGGAGAGATTCTCGACGCCACTGTCATGCGCAAGAAGGAACTACTCGCCTTCTTGAAGGAGCAAGTGGCCGCCGCACGAGCAGAAGGAGTTCTTTTCTCCATCCACTTAAAGGCCACGATGATGAAAGTCTCTGACCCCATCATCTTCGGGCACGCAGTGGAGACCTATTTTGCCGATCTCATCGCGAAACATCGGGAGACATTTTCGCGCCTCGGCGTCGATTTCCGCAACGGCTTTGGCGATCTGATCACCAAAATCGCATCACTTCCCGCAGAAGAAAAGGCAGCAATCGAGGCAGATATCGCCGCGTGCTACGAGGTCGGTCCTGATCTCGCGATGGTGAATTCCGATCTGGGGATCACCAATCTGCACGTCCCGAGCGACGTGATCGTCGATGCCTCCATGCCTGCCATGATTCGGGCAGGTGGCAAGATGTGGAACAAGGACGGGAAAGAGCAGGATACGCTAGCCGTCATCCCCGACGCCAGCTATGCCGGAGTGTACGCCGCTGCCGTCGATGACTGTAAACGGAATGGCGCTTTTGACCCATCTACCATGGGATCGGTCTCCAATGTCGGTCTAATGGCCCAAAAAGCGGAGGAATATGGATCGCATGACAAGACTTTCGAAATCAGCGGCGAAGGCATCGTCCGAGTCGTCGATACAGCGGGGAATGTCCTCTTGGAACACAGCGTCTCCGAAGGCGACATCTGGCGTGCCTGCCAGGCCAAGGATGCCGCAGTGCGCGACTGGGTGAAGCTGGTCGTCAATCGCGCCCGTGCCACGAGCTGTCCGGCAGTCTTCTGGCTCGACGAAAACCGCGCTCACGACGCCGAGCTGATCAATAAAGTCGGCGAGACGCTCGGCGAATTTGACATCGACGGACTCGAAATCAAAATCCTCTCCCCTGTCGAAGCGACTCTCTACAGCATCGAGCGCATCCGTCGGGGTGAAGACACGATCTCCGCGACTGGAAACGTGCTGCGCGATTACCTCACCGACCTCTTCCCTATTCTAGAACTCGGGACCAGCGCGAAAATGCTCTCCATCGTGCCATTGATGAATGGAGGCGGCTTGTTCGAAACTGGCGCTGGAGGATCGGCTCCCAAGCATGTGCAACAGTTTCTCGCAGAGAACTATCTGCGTTGGGATTCGCTGGGCGAATTTCTCGCTCTCGCCGTCTCGCTGGAACATCTCGGCGAGCAATATGGGAGCTCTCGAGCAAAACTACTGGCGAAGACACTGGACGCAGCGACTGGAGAATTCCTGAATCAGGAGCGTTCCCCCGGTCGCAAGCTTGGGACCATCGACAATCGCGGTAGTCACTTCTATCTGGCTCTCTACTGGGCGCAGGCTCTGGCTGAACAAAATGAAGACGCCGATCTGAAGGCCGAATTTTCTCCGCTGGCGAAAGCTCTCGCAGAGAATGAGGAAACAATCGTCGCTGAGTTGCTCGCGGTGCAGGGCAAATCAGTCGACATCGGTGGCTACTACCAGCCAAACGATGCTCTCGCCTCTGCGGCCATGCGTCCGAGCGAGACTCTCAATCGCCTGATTGGTTGAGTTCTTCCGCGATCAGAACTCGCTCCCGATCCGGATTTTCTTCGCCTTAGGTCGCTGGAATCACTCGCTGAAGTCCTAGCGTGAGAATGAAGCACGCCAAGGCAGCGAGCGCGGCGTTCATGTCGGCGAAAGGGAGAGCTGCGGCATCGTAGAGCGCGATTCCCGCCAGTGCTTGAGCAATCCCTTTCGGAATATGCTCGGCCAAAGAGCGACGCATCATGGAAATCCAAGCCATGATCACCACGATTCCGGTGATGATCAGCGCGGTTCGCATCAAGCTAGGCGTGATGCCTCGTGCTGCGATCAGGGGAAAGAGAGTGGGCAGGATGAGCATGAGTCGGGGAACTAGCCCGAGATCGCCATGCGTGCTCAATCGTTCGCTACGAGCCGCGAGAGTGAGTCCCGCGATGTAGAACACCGAAAACGCGGCTATCACGAAAACTGCATGGGGAATCTCAAGTCCATCGGTCTGTGAGGCGACGGCACTACCAGCGATTCCATATACAAGTGCCCGACACACTCCCATCACGATGACAGAGCCTGCCCAGCGCTTATGCAGCCAGTCATAGAGAACAACGGCCACGACGAGAGCCGCCACCAGTGAGGGCCAAGCAGTCGAGAAACGTAGCAGAACCATCACTCCGAGGCCCATTTGCAACAGCCCCGTCACCCACACAGTCTCCCTAGTGATGCATGCGGAGGGAATCGGACGTTCAGGTGCGTGAACTCGATCCCACTCGGCATCGAAAGCATCATTCAGAGTCATGCCTGCGATATAGATCAGACTGACTCCCGTCAGAATCCAGGCGAACTCCGCCGTCCACCCTCCTCCCGTGAGAAACCAGCCGACCGCCACGTTCGTCCAGACAGTCGGCAAATTCGACACACGCCCGAGGACGAGAAAGGTGCGAAGCGAGGAAAGAGCACTCATTGAATCAGAGAACAGTCAAATCGAAGAAATCAGAAAGGATCCGCGTTTCCCTGTGGTTCCACTTCTCCCTCCTGCGGATCTCTCGACTCTTCGAGCATCGGCTCGTCCGGAATGAACTCCGGTCCATCTGTCTCTGCCACGATCGATGAAGCTGGTGGAGCGAACGTTTCTACAGCGAACTTCGGAAGAGGTGCCACCAGATTTCCGGTGAGCGGGCGGACACGATCATAAACATTGCGTCCAAGTTCTGGCGCTACTTGGTACCCGTGGTCAAACATTTCCATCTTGGCGTCAAGATTGTCAATGTAATGAAGAGCCTGAGCCTCGGGAGTCTTTGGTACCACGGGAGAACCAAACTGCAGCTCGCCGTGATGAGAGACGATGAGATGGAGTAAGTGCAGCCTCACCCGATCAGAAGGAGGGTCCAAGTCTGCCCAAGCCCCATAGTCCGGATCATCCGCGAGAGAGCGCCAGAGCCGATTCACGATTTCTGTCCCCAGAGTGATATGTCCCAGCAGCTCACTCAACTCAGAATAGGGCATCTCAAATCCGTTTTCTTGATAAGCATTCTCCCAGAGCTTGCCGACATCGTGAAAGAGAACGCCCGCGACGAGAAGATCGCGATTAAGCAGTGGATAGGCGATACAAATCTGAATGGCGGTACGGGTCATCTGGGCGACGTGCTCGACTAATCCGCCCCGACGGGCGTGATGGTAGCTGCGAGCCGCCGCTGTTCGACGCATTCGCTTGCCGAACTGATCGAAGAAGGCCAAGCAGAGTGCGCGCAGCCGAGGATCGGAGATCGCCGCAGCAGTTTGGGTGAGAAAGGCGTAATCCTGATCCTGTTTCATCCGCAGGACTGCTGAGCCGGCCAGAACTCCTGCGGTCTCCGCATCGTCGAGCGCACGTACGGTCCACTCTCGGCCATCGACAGATCGACCGTCCCCACCGAGACCGAATTCACCAGTTACCTCATAGAACTGTCCCGCTCTTAACTGGGCGCAAGTGGCGAACATGGGTGTATTGTTCCAGACACGCAGGAGCAGCGACCCTTCCGCATCCGCAAAGCTGGTCTCATAATAAGGATTGCCGGTTTTGGTCGTTCGCGTCACGCTGCGTTCGAGCTGTGCCCGAAAGCGAAAGGTCTGAAAGACTGGCCCTGCCTGCTGTTTGATCTCCTGTATTGATACCAGATCCATAGCTCTCTAGCGTAGCAGGCGGGCAAAGCTTCGCGCAACGAGAAAAGGGAGAATTTCAGCAATGACGCCAACCTGCAAACATCGATCAGAGTATGATCGGCGGATTGGCTAGTGCCGCACGCTGCGGATCGCTGGCGTAGCAGTGGGCCATACCGACGGCTAGAGCATCGGCAGCGTCCGAGGGTGGAGTCTCGGATAGTCCGAGCAGCGCCCGCATCATGAAGGCGACCTGTTGCTTATCGGCGGCACCTCGGCCTACGACGGCTTGTTTGACCCGTCGAGGAGCGTATTCAAAAATCTGCAGCCCATGCTCCGCAGCCGCCAGCAGCGCCGCCCCACGAGCGGCCCCGAGAGTAATCGCTGTGCGATAGCTCTGTACGTAGATTACGCCTTCGACCGCACAGACTTCCGGCTTGTGCTCACGAATCACCTCCACTAGATGCTCACGGATGGCGACGAGACAGCCTGACTGGGATAAATCCCGACGATTTTGAATGACTCCATAAGTGATCGCACGATACTGACGACGCCCCTGAGTCGGAGCTGTCGCATACGAAACCTCGATCACAGCATAACCAGTGTTTCTCAGGGCTGGGTCGATGGAAAGTACGCGCACAGGACACTTTAGCGCATCCTCGCCGTGGCGCTGTACCGAATTGCCCGGAGATCGCCCGGATGAAATCACCCGTTCCAGCAGGGCCTCAGGCAGCTTCTTTCTCGTCGCCATGAGCCGATCCGTCGCTCTCGACTGCAGCGGGAGAACGCCGCCCTTGCACCACATCACGATCAATGATCACACGAGTATTTTGTTCATAACTAGGAGCGTCGAACATCACGTCAAGCATCAGCTTTTCGAAGATCGAACGCAGGGCGCGGGCTCCGGTACCGCGATCCATCGCCTCCATCGCCAACGCTTCCAGCCCATCCTGAGTGATCTCTAGATCAACTCCATCCATGGCGAGCAGCTTGCCATATTGCTTGATCATCGAGTTTTTCGGCTCGACTAACACGCGGACTAGTTCCTCACACTTGAGAGGCCGCAGGGTAGACACGATCGGGAGACGACCTACGAATTCTGGAATCAGTCCGAAGCTGTGGAGATCCTCGGGCGATACATTGCCGAGCTGTCGCTCGACTTCTGAATCGCTCGCGACTGTCGAGACTTCCTCGCCAAATCCGAGAACCTTTTTCCCGATCCGGCGTTTCACGATTTCCTCCAACCCAACGAAGGCCCCACCACAAACGAAGAGAATTTTTTCGGTATTCACCTGAATGTATTCCTGCTGCGGATGCTTCCGCCCACCCTGAGGTGGAACATTGCAGATCGTTCCTTCCAGCATTTTCAGCAGCGCCTGCTGCACTCCTTCGCCAGACACGTCGCGCGTAATCGATACATTCTCCGTCTTTCGCCCGATCTTGTCGATTTCATCGATATAGACGATCCCCTTTTCGGCACGCTTCACGTCGTAATCCGCCTCCTGAAGAAGGCGTAGAATGATATTTTCCACATCCTCGCCGACGTAACCAGCCTCCGTCAGCGTCGTCGCGTCAGCGATGCAGAAGGGCACATCCAATAACTTCGCCAACGTTTTCGCCAGAAGTGTTTTTCCCGATCCCGTCGGTCCGATCAGAAGGATGTTGCTCTTTTCAATCTCGACTCCATCGAACTTCGCATTCTTGCCACGGCCCTTTCCAGAACCCGATCCGCCGTACTGACGCAGTCGCTTGTAATGATTGTGAACCGCTACCGAGAGGACTTTTTTCGCGTGCTCCTGGCCGATCACATGTTGGTTCAGACTCTCGTAGATTTCCTTCGGCTTCGGTACTGAAAACTCCTTCGGAGCTTCACCTACATCCTCACCGTCCTCCTGATCCAACAGTTCCTTATTGAGAATCCCCCGACAGACGTTGATACATCCGTCACAGATATACACGCCTGGACCGGCGATCAGTTTTTTGACTTCAGCGTGGCTCTTCCCGCAAAAGGAGCACATCGTGAGGTTGGAAGCTCTGGCCATGAAAGGAGAAAAATGCTAGAAATTCGGGTCTCGTTACCCGTAGTATGGTACGCTAAACGAGAATGAAGAAAAAGCGAATTTGATTTAAATAATTATAATTTCAAAGTTATCCGTAGTAATTCGAAAAGCTCTTTTGTCTCTAATAGTGAATAATCTGCCGAGACAGTGACCTCCTTCTCGCCGAGAATTCGAATCGCGCCTTCTAATCGCGCAGCACGTGCCATGGAGATATCACGGTCAGCATCGCCTATCATCCAAGATTGACGAAGATCAATGGAAAACCTTTCAGCTGCGGCAAGTATCATCCCCGGATCGGGTTTCGCCGGGTAGTCATCCGCTTCACCATCCCCTCGATTGACGTAGATCGCATCGAAGGCTGCGCCCTGCTCAGCGAGTAATTCCTGCATCCGAGCGTGAATCGCATCGAGATCGCTTCGTGAGATCAGGCCTTTCCCCACGCATTTCTGGCTCGTGACGAGGATGGCCAATATATTATTCTCATGCAGAAGCCGCAGCGCCTCCCCTATGCCATCATTCAGGATAAAAGTATCTGGCGAGAGCACATATCCCTCTCCGGGAGAACGATTGACCACTCCGTCGCGATCAAAGAAGACACAGCGACTCTGGGGAATTGTTCCAGCACTTGCGAACTCAGATGTCATCGCAGATCGCTCGCGCCCTGCTCATCACTGAGCGACGGGTACCGGTGGTTTTAGAGATTGAGCGAGCAACCAGTCATAGAGGGCCGGATCAGCGTAGGCCTTCGACCAAGAATCGTGTCCGGCTTCCGGATCGATCGTGAACTTCACCTGTTCATTTCCGATTTTCTTCAGTACATCGACTAGGCGCGAGGATTCCTCTAACGGCACCACCGTATCTTTCCCGCCGTGAAAAACCCACACCGGTACTTGTGCCAAACTGCGCACTCGATAGGGAACGCCTCCGCCGCAAATCGGGACAATCGCCGCAAAGCGCTCGGGTGCCCGACAGGCAAATTCCCAAGTGCCATAACCTCCCATGCTGAGCCCGGTCAGATACACCCGTGACGGATCGACACGATATTTTGTTTCAATGAAATCGATCAGTTCCAACACCGGCTGCTGGCTCCACCAGCTATCCTTCGGACACTGAGGGGAAACCAAAATGAAAGGGAATTGCTTCCCTTCCGCCACCAGCTTCGGTGGGCCATGCTTCGCAACCAAATTCACATCCGTTCCTCGCTCTCCTGAACCGTGCAAAAATACAACGAGCGGCCATTTTTTGTTCATATCCTCCTGATAGCCATCGGGAAGCGAGAGTAGGTAGTCGAGATGCAAAGTCTCAGAGATTTTTTTCTCGAAAACCTCGCTCGTCTGATCAGCAGCCACAAAACCAGAGATCGTAAAGACTCCTGCAAAAATCAAAAAGAGACGCGACAGATTCATGAGATCACCATAGCAGTCAATCAGAGAAGCTCACGATAAAAATAGCGCAGTAGACCTGCGTAACGCCGCCATTTCTGTCCAGAAATTCGCTAGAGATCGATTTAGACAGGATCGCCTGAGCGACTCTGCGCTTGCAATCGTAGCTTGTTCGCGTACCAAGCGGGTCTAACGCGAAGAAATCCGAACTCGCTCAGTCAAACGAGATTTATATTGAAGATTTCTAAAATAAACCGAAACTAACCATAATTCCTAACCATGCTGGAAACTACTATCACAAACATTCGTGCCCGTGAAATCATCGATTCCCGGGGCAATCCGACGGTCGAAGTCGATGTCGAACTTGATGGCGGCGCCCTCGGACGGGCGGCTGTTCCGAGCGGGGCCAGCACAGGAGAGCACGAGGCATGGGAACTGCGCGATGGGGACTCCGCTCGCTATCTCGGCAAGGGCGTGCAACAGGCCGTCGCTGCTGCCAATGACAAGCTCGCCCCGGAGATTATCGGAATGGATGCCACCGATCAGGCGGCGATTGACCGGCTGATGATCGCTCTTGATGGTTCAAGCAATAAAAAAGTGGTTGGGGCAAACGCGATCCTGGGAGTCTCGCTCGCCGTCGCTCACGCCGCAGCGAATCAACTCCGTCTACCCCTGTATAAGTATCTCGGCGGGCCGAACGCCAAAGTTCTCCCGGTGCCGATGATGAACATCATCAACGGCGGAGCACACTCGGATGCTCCCATTGATTTCCAAGAGTTCATGATCGTGCCCAAGGGTGCTCCAAGTTTCCGCGAAGCCTTGCGGCAGGGCTGTGAAATTTTCCACGCACTTAAAAAAGTCCTGAAGGGCAGGAATCTCACGACCACGGTCGGGGACGAAGGAGGATTCGCTCCCCATCTCGACTCGGCCTTCGACGCTCTGGAAGCGATCGGTCAGGCCGTCGAGAATGCCGGTTACAAGTTCGGAGAGGAAGTCTTCATCGCCCTAGACGTCGCTTCCTCTGAGTTCTACGACAAGGAGAAAGGAAAATACGTCTTCAAAAAGTCGGATCAGTCCGAGCGTACTGCGTCAGAACTGGTCGATTATTACCTCGAACTCCAGAGCAAGTATCCCATCATTTCCATCGA
>JBDHQE010000259.1:0-5199 GCA_039806885.1 Verrucomicrobiales bacterium | reverse complement strand
GGTTCACTGAACGCCATCGTTGTGGCGCATGAATTCGAGGACGTGACGTGATTCATCCTCGGACAGATTCTGATTGGGCATGCGGACGAGGCACTGCTCCAGCATTTCTTGGGCAGTAGGATCCTTATCCAGCATCTCATCAGTATTGACGATCATGTTCATGATCCACTCGGGCGTCCGACGTTCTGTGACGCCTTTCCAGCCCGGGCCGACGATGCGGGTTTCATCCAGCTTGTGACAGGCGAGGCATTTCATCTCGTAGGAGGCCAGACCGGTTTTGACCCATTCCTGATTGAGAGGAGTGGTTAGTTCAACTGGTTTACTGAGTTTGCCGTGCGTGGCGGGAGTATTGGCGAGGATCTGTTGAGGACTCGGATTAGCGGCGGCGTCCTTTTCAGCTTTCTCTTTCGAGTCGCATGAGGAGAGGGTGAGAGCGGCGAAACCGATGGCGGCGATTACGTAGACTTTCATAAGGGTGGCGATGATTAAGGGTGAGAGTGTGCGAACGTGGGATGCTCGCGCAGCGGGACTCTTATCGCCTGAATCACGGTGTTTTCAAAAGAATGGGACGATCTGCGGAAACAAGAGCACAAAATGCGCAGAAAAGAGTGGCGTGTCGGGTAGATGCTCGACTAGAATCTCCGTGGTGATCGGATTTGGAGAGTATCAGCTCGGATCCGACTCTTCTGAAAAGTTGCGTATGGTGACCTTGTCTTCCTTCGAAAAGCTACTGGTTGATCGGATTCGGAACTCCGAAGAGTTTCAGACCTACCAGGAGTCGTTTCGTGGCGTAACAGGGCTGCCCTTGCGACTCGTCGCCGCTGACGAACCTTGGTGTTTGGTTCCCGGTGCTGAAAATCAGAGCCCCTTCTGTCGATTGCTTAATGAGACTCACTCGGGACACATTTCCTGCCGTGATGTGAATCAGCGGATCGTTCAGATTGCGGGGATTCAGGGAGCCACGACGCAGACCTGCTTCGCTGGATTAGCGACGACTTCGGTGCCTGTGCATTTTGAGGGGAAAATTATTGCCTTCCTGAAGACGGGACAGGTATTTCGAGAGCCACCGACCGATTTAGATTTCGATCGCCTGCGAAAGCAATTTCTGAAATGGGGAATTTCCGAGGATCAGATGAAGCGACTGCGGGAGAGCTATCTGGAGACGAGAACGGTGCTACCCCGTCGTTATGGGCACATGGTGGTTCTTCTCGACATCTTCGCAGGGCAGATCAGTGCTCAGGCTTCCTCCTTGGCGATGATGATCGAAGGCAGTATCCCCGAGCCAGTGGAAAAGGCACTTCATCATGTGCGCAAGCACTTAGATCAGCATCTGGCTCTGGAGGAAACAGCTCACCTCGTAGGGCTGAGTCGAGCGCACTTTTCGCGTCTCTTCACCTCCGCCGTCGGCTGCCCCTTCACGGAATACGTCGCTCGCTCCCGAGTGACCCGTGCCCGAGAACTCCTCCAGCGGCCAGCCATGCGCGTATCTGAAATTGCCCAAGCGTGCGGATTTCAGTCGCTCTCCCAGTTCAATCGTGTATTTCAGAAATATACAGGTCAGACGCCGACAGCATTTCGCAAGGAATGCGTGGATTAATCGAGAGAGGCTGAGTCTGCTCTCCATTGAGTCTACCCTCGGGAGGGAAAGGGGCTCAAAGAGAGGCTCACCCTTCGAGATCGGCGATGTAGTGCTCGGCGTCGATCGCCGCTTTACAACCGCTACCTGCCGCCGTGATCGCCTGTCGGTAGCTGCGGTCCGCGACATCGCCGGCGGAGAAGATACCGGGAACGTTCGTGCGGGATGAGGCCCCATCCAGCAGCACGTAGCCCTCTGAATCCAGAGCCACTCCGGAGCCAGTCAAAAAGCCTGTATTAGGATCGTGACCGATGGCTACGAAGACGCACTTGAGGTCCAAGGTGGATACTTCGTTGCTTACTCGATTGAAAATTCTGACTCCGCAGACGTCGCCCTCTGCATCGACGATGTATTCCTGTACCTCGGAGTTCCAGATAGGTTCGATCTTCGGATTCGCGAGGGCACGGTCCGCCATTATTTTCGAGGCTCGCAGCTCGTCGCGACGGTGGATGAGATACACCTTGCTGGCGAAGCGAGTGAGAAAAGTGGCCTCCTCACAGGCGGAATCACCTCCCCCGAGCACTGCTACGGGAACGTTGCGATAGAACGCGCCATCACAGGTGGCGCAGGACGTGAGACCGCGACCGATTAGCGATTTCTCATTCGGTAGTCCCAGATGGCGTGGACTGGCCCCCGTGGCGATGATCACGGTGCGCGTGAGGTATTCGCTTCCGCTGTTGGTTCGGACCTGAATACTACCGTTTTCCTGGCGGGTGATGGACTCCACGAGATCATACTCGATTCGGGCACCGAACTTTTCAGCTTGCTGCTGCATTTTCATCATCAGATCAGGTCCCATGACTCCCTCTGGAAAGCCGGGAAAGTTCTCGACTTCTGTCGTCGTCGTGAGTTGTCCGCCTGGTTGATCTCCAGAGAGGATCAGGGGTGAAAGGTTCGCCCGTCCTGTGTAAATCGCCGCCGTCCACCCAGCACAGCCCGTTCCGATGATGATAACATTTTCCATGAGGCGGAATTGTGGCCAAGGTTGTGGAATGAATCAAGGAAGGAAGATGTTTTCTCGTGATTTTACTGTCGTAGAATCAAAAACGATGGGGAAAATTAAGCAAATAGCACGTTCTTCTTAGCGGGATGGTATCCAGAAAGTTTGACTTGGACGGGAGATTCAGGTTCTACTCCGGAGCTGTCCATTGTCAAGGATTAGCCATCCGCTTTAACCGAGTGGCGGCATTCGTTTGTTATTCTTGAATGTTTTTGGGGTAAAATATGGAATACTTAGGAACTGGGCCAATGCGCTGCTGTCGCCATCTGGTATACGAAATTTCATCGGTGTCGAGATAAGCTGAACCATCCCGCAACTTTGTTGTGCCAATTCCGGTAGTGTTATACGTCTCAGTTCGCTGGCTTCCCAACTCACTGTTCACGGTGCTTCCCACATACTTCCAATCTGAGCCTTCCATGGTATGCCCAATCAAGTTCGCAAACATGACATGGATGAAGCGTATGTCTCCTGTCGTCGAATCCAGCTTGAAACAAGCAATCACATGCCACCCGGAGTGGCCATTGTGACTCTCTCCACCCTTCTTCACTTGAATGGTACTTTTTACCTCAAGTCCTGCGATTTCGTTGCCATCCTCGTCCTTGTTGATTAAATCTGGATACCGTTGGTCGTGATTGTGCTTGAAGGGAGTCAGACGATCAAATGAATCGCTGAGAATATTGGAAACGATACCGCTGAAATTATTTGCCTGAATGTAGCTAGGTAAAGCTCGTCCACCTGCTCTCACCAAAGACTGATTGAGTAAGCGGATGACTCGCTGCGTTTCATCGAGAGTATCGGCAAGATGGGTTAGAGTCAATCCCGTCGGCAGGGGGACTTCCCGCAAAAACCGCCGATCGATTTTTGGAAAATTCGCATCAGGTTCGGTATGGCTGTAGGCCGAGACAACAAGCTCCGGCAAGTTGCTCCCCAAAGCCGAAGCAAGGGATTCCAAGACCCCGACCGTAAAATTTTCTCGACCATTTTCAAGGGCTGAAAGATACTGGTAGGTGATGCCAGCACGCTCAGCTAAGCGCTCTTGGGAAAGTTTTAACGCCTCGCGCTGGGATCGAATGGCAAGGCCAAGAAGTTTTTTCGCATCCATTGGTCTTGATCTATGCCACGAAACGTGCTATCCGTCTTTCAACTATAGTGGAAAATGAATGAAATTCAAAACATTGACTGCTTCGAGTGGCTTGCGGATCGAGAGCCAAAATCTCTCCATGCGGTCTGCACCGATCCACCGTATGGTCTCGTTGAATTCACCGCCGGAGAAGTTGCCAAGCTCCGAAGTGGCAAGGGGGGGGTCTGGCGGATTCCTCCGTCATTCGATGGCAAAAAAAGAGCTCCCCTCCCTCGATTCTCCATTCTGACGCTCGAACAGAGGCAGAATATCGAGAGGTATTTTCAGCAATGGGCCGAAGCGTTGTTTCCTGCCCTCGTTCCAGGCGCACATGTTCTCGTCGCATCGAATCCAGTTCTCTCTTCACACGTCTTCCAAGGACTCCTTGCATCTGGCCTTGAGCCGAGAGCAACACTAATGCGAATCTACCACGGGTTCCGTGGAGGTGATCGACCGAAGAATGCTGAAGAAGAGTTTCCTGACCTGTGTGTGAGTCCGAGGGGAAACTACGAACCATGGCTCTTATTCAGGCGACCGATTGAGGAGAGGACGGTTGCTCAGAATCTCAGGAAATGGGGCGTTGGGGCTCTTCGTATGTTGGATAGTGGAGGGCCGGTCCCCGATGTGATACCGAGTTCAAAGACTCCTGCTCTTGAGAAAAACATTTCCGGGCATCCATCTCTCAAGCCACAACAACTTCTTCGATTCTTCTGCCGTATGGTGATGCCGACAAAGGGAGTACTTCTTGATCCGTTTATGGGGTCGGGCTCAACCATCGCAGCTTGCGAGGCAATTGGTATCAATAGTATCGGATTGGAGATTGATCCCCATTACTTCTCCGCAGCAAGTGAGACTATTCCTAAGCTGGCGAAACTCTACCCACGGTATCGAGGTGGAGAATTGGAAATGAGACCCGTTCAGTATTCGCGAGAATCTTTCGATCAGCCTTTGTTGCTAGAAGAGGAGGTAAATTATTTAACATAATATTATGACTGCTACTCGAATCTCTGCCTTACCGCTCCTCCTGATCGGCCTGCTTGCGATCAGTGCCGCATCACTCACCCAGGCGGATGAGCCGAAATCTTCGCCCTATGAGCAGAAGGAGCCCTCTCCGGACGGGACGGGACGGTTTTACCTCGGACGCGAGATTTCGCATACTGTCAGCGCCCATGCGATTTCCTGGTTGGAGAGGCTAGATCGAGAGGCGGAGGAGCACCCAAAGATGGTGGTCGATAAGCTCGCTCTCCGACCCACGGATGTAGTGGCCGACATCGGTGCGGGATGAGGATATTTCACCTTTCTCCTAGCTCCTCATGTGCCTCAGGGAAAAGTGCTCGCAGTCGATATTCAGATCGAGATGCTGGATTTCATTCGCGCTCGAGCGGAACGAGAGAGAATCACGAATGTCGAGACTCTTTTATCCAGCGAGACCGAGACCTTTCT
>JBDHQE010000258.1:0-5220 GCA_039806885.1 Verrucomicrobiales bacterium | reverse complement strand
TCCCCGTACCCACCTGAGGAGCAGCCAAGCCCCCAGTAGCGCGACAGCGAAGTGGCGGCTTGTCACCCATCACCCAAGCCACTTTGTCCACACTGTGAACGGCTTGTTCTACGTATCCGCCTCCACCGAGCCAGTTGTAATTGTACCAGTTACGGATTTGCCACTCGATATCGCTCACCCCGTCTAAGCGGAGGCTAGGGTCCTGATGCGGCTTGGAATGACCGGCATAATAGGTGGCATAGATACCGACCACATCGCCGATGAGACCTTCCTCCATTACCTTTTTGTAAGCAGCAATACGGCTGGGGGAATAGCGCCAGCAGAAGCCCGCCACGATGGAGATCGGCTTCCCGGCAGCCATTTTTAGCGATTCCTGGCAGTGCTTCACACCAGCTACATCCACAGCCATCGGCTTTTCTGCGAAAATATGCTTTCCGGCCTCAACTGCGGCACGCAAGTGAAGCGGGCGGAAACCTGGAGTCGTGGTCAGCAGCACTACATCGACTCCAGAATCGATTACGCGCTTATAGGCATCGAGACCGACGAACTGGCGATCCGCTGGAACGTCGATCTTTCCCTCCAGTTTTTTGTCCTTTGAGAGCTGTCCGAGAGCCGTGTCGATCTTGTCCTGAAACACATCGCCCACAGCATGCAGAACGATATTATCGTCCGCAGAGAGCGCCTGCGCTGCGGCTCCTGTTCCGCGTCCGCCCGTGCCGATGAAGCCGACTTTAATCTTTTTCGCCGGATCGATTCCTTCTCCCCGAGCAGCGCCGAGGAAGGTGCTCGCCACAGCAGCCGTGCCAGCAGTGGTCCGGATAAAGTTGCGACGATCTAGTTCGCGGGAGGATTTTTTCTTCGGGGTCATAGTGTATGAGTTCGTTTTCAAAAATGGTGGTTATAGAGTATCAGACGCAGAGAATCAGACGCCTTCAACCGCTTTTCGTTCACGATTGAGCATATTTTCAGATGTGACCTATTGGAATGCAAGCGCGTAATCGTGCCGAAAAGTCAGATGGATTTCTGCTAAAGGTAGCGTGACAGACTCCTGACCGCGTCTCTCACGGAGAAACACAGACGAAAAATGAAATCAATTTTTCTAGAAACCTCGAATAGGAAAAATTGCCGAACTAAGCTCTTTCCTCTGTTCGGCTTCTTGCGATTTTCCCTGATTCTGTTCTGGAGCGTGATGGGGATGCTATTCTGTTTAGCTGAAGTTTCTGCCCATCAGGTCTCGTCCGTTTCGATTGTTTCGCTCTTCGATTCACAGAAGCATACTTATACGGTCGAGGCGGCAATGGAAGTGATCCCGAGCGCCGACCCGAAACTGAATGAACAAATATCTCCGGAAGACGCTGCGAGGGCATTTGTGAAATTTCTCGTTCTCCTGTTCGACGGAGCGCAGCAACAACCAGAAATTCAGATCTCGCTGACCAAATCGAGCGATACTGAAACACCCGATGACTTGCAGCGCCAGCAGGTGATCACGAAGCTGAATGGAAAGATTCCGCATCAGGTGAAGGAGTTTTTGCTTTACGTGGAGCCAGATTGTCCGATGGCAGTCGTGATGGCAGTGGTTTTGGATGGCGAACCAGGACGCCTTCAGGTCATTTTGGCCGGAGAATACAGTCTGCCCGTCGATTTGCATCCCAAGGTGTCGCCATCTGAGGCGGCGATTGCAAAAGAAGCCGCTGACAGAACTGAGACCACTCAGGCGAACGGTGCAGGAGCTAGCCTTAATCGACTGAAAGACTTTCGCGCGGTCTGGTCAGGAATTTTTATTAGTTCCCCGCTGCCTTATCTTCTCATCCTAGCTCTTCTGCTCTTGGCTGTGGATCGCCGGGAACTCTTGGTATTTCACGCATTCTTGTTTTTCGGAATCTCACTCGCTCTAGCAGGCTCGTTGCTGCTTTCGCAAGGTGATCTGCGCTCTATCGAGACGAGAGAATCCGAGATTCTTCTCTCCATTTTCATAGGAATCATGGGATTCTTCACATTCCCACCGCCCGGAAGGCACCGCGTATTTTTGCTGTGTCTGATTTTCATCTCGGGGTTGACGTTTGGACGGTTCCTGTGGAGCGTCATAACGCCTCTCGCGCCCAGCTCGATCATCCCAATCTCCGTGGTGAGCATAATCCCGACAGAACTGGGGCTACTGATTCTCCTTCTGGCATCCCTCGCCCTGTCCCTCCTCACTCGCTTCCTGATACGCGATCCTGCCAGATGGCGCTCTGTGACTCTGTCGCTGGCACCTCTTCTCTCTGGATACGCTCTGTTCTATCTCACAGGACTCCTCTGAAATTGGTGTGCTAAGGTAGGATACTCGATGAATACAATTGGCTGATTATCAGAAATTACAGCTACCAATCCTCCGCTACGCCTAATTTGCTCTACTTCAGCAGAAATAACTGTAAGCAACTTTCGTGCCAATTATCTTACTATTCTGCGCTCTGAAGAATCCCGCGATTCAATACAGAACAAACGTCTCAGATGGAGTTTCGGAAACGTAATTCCACTAAAAAGCGAGGATCACGTCCCTTCGAAGCGATTCCAAAACTCCGAACTCCGTGAAAATCGCTGCCAGACTATGAGAAAACGAAGCATTCTGTTTATCACCCTTCTGCCTTTGGTATCGGGATTGATAGGGTTCGCCGGACTCGTCGATGCGAACGATTCGACAGCCAAAGCGGCGAAAGCATCAACGACTGTTGATCAGTTGATCAAGGCAAAACTGGACAAGCTTTCCATTCAGCCTGCGATTTGCTCAGATGAGGCTTTTGTGCGTCGCGCATATCTCGACATTATCGGCACCCTGCCGTCTGCTCAGGAGGCTCGGGACTTTCTGAAAGATCCGGATAAGGCGGGCAAGCGTGCCCGACTGATTAATCAACTCCTAGATCGTCCAGAGTATGCAGAATACTGGGCGATGAAGTGGGGCGACACCCTTCGGATCAAGGCGGAATTTCCAGTGAATTTGTGGCCGAATGCTGCCCAAGCCTATTCCCGATGGGTACAGGCCTCACTGGCAGAGAACAAACCATATGATCGATTCGCACGAGAACTCCTGACTTCCAGCGGAAGTAATTTCCGCGTCGGCCCCGTAAATTTCTATCGGGCCATGCAAGACAGGAGTCCTTCAGGGATCGCAGCTACCGTTGCCCTAACTATGATGGGCACTCGAGATGACAAGTGGCCCGAAGACAGGCGAGCTGGTTTGGCTGCCTTTTTCACTCAGGTCGGATTCAAGCCCACTCGCGAGTGGAAGGAGGAGAGCGTCTATTGGGATCCGCTGGGGCTCAATCCTTGGGTCGCCGATAAGGCAGCACCGACCACAGACGAGAAAAAGGAAGTGAAGGAAGTGAAGGTTCCCGACGCCATCAAGCCAGTTGAGGCCATGTTTCCGGATGGAACTAAGGTAAAAGTCTCTCCAGATCAGGATCCCAGAGAAGTTTTTGCCAACTGGCTGATCACCGCCGAAAATCCTTGGTTTACCAATGCGATTGTCAATCGCGTCTGGTCTTGGCTGATGGGACGCGGGATCGTGCATGAGCCGGATGACATCCGTCCAGATAATCCTCCCAGCAATCCCGAGCTACTCACGTTCCTGCAGAGAGAACTTGTAGCTTCCGATTATGATCTGAAACACCTCTATCGCATCATCCTGAATTCGCAGGCATATCAGTACTCTGCTGGAGCAAAAAACGCCTCACCGGAAGCAATCGCGAACTTCGCCTTCTATCCAGTTCGCCGTCTCGAAGCGGAAGTTCTACTCGATGCCATCAATAAAATCACGGGTGACAGCGATCTCTACACCAGTCCGATTCCTGAACCGTTCACATATATTCCACCAGGCAGCCCGGCGATCACCATCGCCGACGGGAGTATTACCAGTCCCTTCCTCGCCCTGTTCGGACGCTCTGCTCGAGCGACCGGCATGGAGAATGAGCGTGATAACAAGATCATGCCCGCTCAGTGGCTGCACATGCTCAATTCCAGTCATGTGCAGAAAAAGTTGGAAACAGGCCCTAAGCTCAAAGCCATCATCGATTCCGGGAAGCCCACTCGCGAAATCGCGGAAGAGTTGTATTTGACCATACTTTCCCGCTTCCCTACGGAGGCAGAATTGACCGTAATCGCTGATTACGGAGTCCCGAAGGCACCCACCGGGTCTCCGGAGCCTGCACCAGCAGCCGCACCCAAGCCTGCACCGGCCCCTGTGGCTGCTGCACCCAAGCCTGCACCGGCCCCTGCTCCCGCACCAGCTCCTGTCGCTGCCGCTCCAAAACCAGCCACTGCCCCTGCTCCTGTAGCTGCCGCTCCAAAACCGGCCCCTACTCCCGCACCAGCTCCCGTGGCTGCCGCTCCTAAACCAGCCCCTGCTCCGGCACCTGCTCCTGTGGCTGCCGCTCCTAAACCAGCCCCTGCTCCGGCACCTGCTCCTGCAGCTGCCGCTCCTAAACCAGCCCCTGCTCCGGCACCTGCTCCTGCAGCTGCCGCCCCAAAACCGGCTCCAGCTTCCACAGAGAACTCGATGAATATGATGGGTGCTTCCATGGACATGCAGGCAAAGCCAGCACCTGCTCCGGCACCGGCACCGGCTCCGGCTGCCGCGCAAACGCCTGTGGCTGCCGCGCCAGCTCCTGTCGCTGCCGCCCTCCCTGTCAAAAAACGTGAGCAGTGGCTCGATATCACTTGGGCACTGCTCAACAGCAAGGAGTTCCTCTTCCGTCACTAATTGAAATTCTGATCCACAATAACTATGAAAAAACCACATACACCGCCGTTTCAAGCCTCCGTGCCCTCTAGTGCGGACATGACGGGTCTCTCACTCAGTTATTCGTCGTTTGGGCGTCGTGAAGCCATGCAACTCGGTCTGTTCGGAACAGCGGGATTTCTCGCTGGTCAAAGCGGACTTTTGGGTGCGGATGGCACCCCGGTCGCCGCTGCGGCTCCCCATCCTACGATCAAACCCCGTGCGAAATCGGTGATTCAGATCTTTCTCTGGGGAGGCATGTCCCACAACGACACTTGGGATCCGAAACCCGCCTCCGGGTACGAATACATGGGGGAATTCCGAAACGCAATTCCCACGAACGTGGACGGGATTCAAATCGGTGAACTCTTCCCGGCTCTGGCCAAGCAGGCCGATAAATACTCTCTGATTCGCAGCATGACACACCGCAACAGCGGACACGAGACTGCTGCCTATCTGATGCAGAC
>JBDHQE010000257.1:0-5242 GCA_039806885.1 Verrucomicrobiales bacterium | reverse complement strand
CATCGCCAGCTCGACCATATGGGCTGAATATTCCTCGATGGTTCCGCCGTTTTCTCCGCGAGTCGGAGTCTTCTCATAGTCATGCCGCCAGACATCGCCGCTGCATCCTTGAGACATCATGGCGACGAAGCCGGTTTTGCCGGGATCCAGCTTGTCCTGCATCCCGTTAGAGAAGCGACCGAAATAATCGGCGGAGATGGCAGTATCGCCAAAGTAGTGCATCGAGAAATTGGCGATCAGTCCAATGGGCTTTCCCTCCGTGCTCTGTACCGCGATCATGGACAAAATGGGGTCTTCCGGGCCACTGACTCCCGTGACCTGTTTCCAATCAGTAGCGGCGTGCATATTCGCCCGGACGGTGAGATTCCCGAAGGGATCTTCGCGGATGAATTTGGGATGAAGCACCCAGCGCCGCAGGGCGGTGTAGTCGGCGGCGTCAATCTCCCCCCAAGCGATCTGGGCGGGGCGCATGTTCTCCAGAGGCGTGGTGATGGCTTCGACGAGTTTTTGTTTTAGAAAAGGGACGTAGTTGGGGTCCGCTTCGGTGCCCAGAATGCTCATGCAAGAAGGCGCTGAGTGTGTGTGGACGGCAGAGATCAAAATGTGATCCGTCGGAATTCCTGCCTTTTTTGAGGCATTCGTTTTGACTTCGTCGATTAACTCGCGAGGGATCATGCAGCTATCGACCACGACCATCACGATTTTCTCCTTTCCATCGGAGAAGGCGAGCGAGCGTGCACTGACAGGAGTCGTGACAGAGTTGGCAGTCTTACTGGTGAAGCCGCCATTGACGAGAACAGGAAAGCTGGTGGGAGTGATATCAGTCAGAGCGGACCCGGCGATGAACTCTGCCCGGGCGCTTGTGATTCCGATCAGGGCGAGAGCTGAAATGAAAGAGAGAATGCGCATACTGCGTGGAGATTACACAGAGGCTCGCGAGAGGTTCAAGGAAAAATCAGCCGTATTGACGCCGTAGCGGCAGCTTGTTCTTTGAATGAATGAAAGGCTTATGTACAGTTTCGCTTAGCTCAAAAATGGGCGCTTTATTGAATCGAATTCGTAAGGATCGTAATTTTTCCCCGTCCCATCGACTGAGTTTTTCCTGAACTGGTGTTCTCAGGGACCCTTTATCATGCACTTTTCACGCGAACTTGATCTTGAAAAGAAATTCGTTTCCTATGCGCCTGGGTATTGGGCGGGAGAGGGGATTTCAGAAGAGGACTGGAACAGCCATATCTGGCAGTTGAAGCATCGCATCACGACGCTGAAGCAATTGGAGGAGAAGTTAGTTCTCACTCCAGAGGAGCGAAATGGAGTCATCCTGTCCGGAACAAAGCTGGCGATGGCGATCACGCCACACTTTTTCAATCTGATCGACCGGGATGATCCGAATTGTCCGATTCGTCGGCAGGTGATTCCTCGCGTCGAGGAGACTTTGGTGTCTCCTGCGGAGATGGCTGATCCCTGTGGTGAGGATTCGCACATGCCAGTGCCTGGACTCGTGCATCGCTATCCGGATCGCGTGCTATTTCTCGTCACGGATCGTTGTGCCTCATATTGTCGTTACTGCACGCGCAGTCGCGTCGTGAGCGGAGTGGGGGAGCAGGAGCTGGAAACGGATTATGAGGCGGCCTATCGCTATCTGGAGGCACATACTGAGGTGCGTGATGTCCTGTTCTCCGGCGGCGATCCACTGCTGTTTTCTGACGCAAAGCTGGAGCGGATCATCGAGCGCGTACGACGGATTCCGCACATCGAGTTCCTACGGATCGGGTCACGAGTTCCGATTTTTCTGCCGCAACGGATCACTCCAGAACTGTGTGCAATGCTGAAAAAATATCACCCGATGTTCATGAGCATCCATGTGAATCATCCTCGCGAGCTAACGCTGGAGGTGAAGGAGGCGCTGGGAAGGCTCTCCGATGCGGGAATTCCTCTAGGGAATCAGAGTGTGCTGCTGAAGGATGTGAACGATGATCTGGATGTGATGAGGGCACTGGTTCACAAGCTGCTAATGTGTCGAGTGAAACCGTATTATCTCTATCAACTCGACCTGATTCAGGGTTCTTCGCACCTAGAGGTACCGGTTGAGGAGGGGATCCGCATTATCGAGGGATTGCGCGGTCATACGAGCGGATACGCCATCCCTCAATACGTCATCGATGCGCCGGGCGGAGGAGGGAAAGTGCCGATCAATCCTGATTACATTCTGCAGAAAACGGGCGAGCGAACTCTGATCCGGAATTACGAAGGGCGCACTTTCGAGTATCCCGAACCTCACAGCATCGAAGCAGAGAAACCGATTGGACGTTGACGATTGGACGTTGATCTAGGCTCAATCCGCTTGCAAAAGGTGAAGGTCTGGCGAATTTTTGGAACGAAACACTGAGCCAAGATTTACTCAGCGTCATCAGTGGAAATCACGTCATCTCAAGCTCATCTCAGTAAGCAGCCCCTCAGCCCCTATGTCATCGGAACTCGAATCGATTCGGAACTCGCTCGCAGCGGGTGGTGCCTTGGATGATGAAACGAAGGAGGCTCTGACGACTCTGGAGACTGCGCTGTCGCAAATTGGCGAAAATTCGCTTTCGGAGCGTGTTCAGGATGTCGTTTCTCAGACGGCGGTTGCGTTGGGGCAAGATTCCACACCTTCAGGGTCTGAGATTTCCGGGAAATGGGAGGAATTGCGAGCTGCCTTCGCGGATTGGGAAGAGCAGCATCCAGGAGTGGTGATGGCAATCAGCCGTCTGTCCAATTCCTTGGCTGCGTTTGGGCTTTGACGATAATAAGAGGATTCATTTCGCCCCTGCAGCGGGAGGGTGATCGTCTGCCATCGACTTTTCGTGTTCGGTATGATCACGGAATAGCGTGCGAATCGGTAAATCTTCCTCCAAATCAGGCCCGTGCAGCCCATCGGAGAAGTCATTTCCATGGCTTGCTCAGCCTTTGACCTACATCGCTCCGGGACAACACCTCTGTGCAGAATTCCCATTTGTTGGAGTTTGGATCAATCGTGGCCTGATATTTGACCGAAAAGGAATTTTGAGCTCGCTCTCGTTCGTGCAAATAGGCATCCATTTTGACTCTCAGCCGTTCTTCATCGTCGATCCATTCGTCCTCGATGACCTCGGGCAGGCTTCCGAAAAGATCGAACGCGTCTTTGAGTCGTTCCGACAGCACGTTGTAAACTTTCTCGTCCTGGGTCCCGTGATAGACAAGGTTCAGCATGTCCACATACTTGCGGGTTTGGCCAAATCGTTTGATGCGTCCCAGTCGCTGCTCCAGACGGGAGGGATTCCAGGGCAGATCCACATTGATCAGGGTGCCCAGAGTCTGAAGGTTCAGTCCTTCGCAGGCGGCATCGGTGGCGACGACCAGCCTCAGCTCACGATGTTTGACGGCGGCCTTGATGATTTCACGCTCCACCGAGCTGAACTGGCCATTTTTGAACAAACCACTTTTGCCCGTGCCCGCGTAAACTCCGACCACTTCATCGGGCAACGATTGCGATAACTCGTGCGCCACCCATTCCGTGGTGTCGAAGTATTGGCTGAAGATGATGCACCCGTGTTCCAGCCAAGTTTTATTATCGGTGCGAAACTCGGTGAGGAACCACTTTAAGGTCGCCAGTTTCGAGTCCACTGCCTCAGGGCGTGAAAGCTGAGTGATGATTTCTTTTAGGCAGGCGATTTCCGCCGTGCTCATATCCGTGAGCAGGTGTTCTTCCTCCTCCTGAAGGCTCTCATGATCAGAGGTATCGTCAGGCAGACTGTGTTTCAGCATTTTCTTTGCCGTGCCGAGGCCGGATGCGAAGCTGGAGCATATCCGCTGAAGCATCAGGGTTTTCATGAAGCCTCCCTTTCTGGTGCGCCCTTGTAGCAAACGGCAGAATTCCTCCGCTTTTTCATAGGCCACTTCGAAGGGCCGGTTCGTGGAGATCCCGAGCGAAACAAAGCGGTTTTGATACCTTGCCATTTGATCCCTCAGCGGATGCGTGTTGACGCCCACTTTCTCCAGCAGCCCAGCGGCTTCCAATTCCGTCCGCTTGCGCAGCACCACGTGGCGAAGCAGTGGGTTATGCTGTTGAAAAAAGCCTTCTGCCAACGCTTCCGGCAAATGCATTTCTTGAAGCAAATAATCGAGACCTTCGAAGGACTGCGATGATTCAAAACGCTCTGGTGGGATCCCTAGATTGTCCCGGATCGTCTCAAACAGTAAGTTCCCATTCCCCGGGGGGAGCGGATTGCGCAACCAGTTCCAAGCGTCGGAAGCAGAATCGGGTTTCGCTTTGCCTGTCACCAGCGGCAATGCTCGATCCATCTCTCGCCAGGGCGACAGGGCATCCCCCATGACGAAATCCGCCCCGCAGCCAAGTATCCCCATCAGGTCCCACAGTTCTCCAACATTGGTTTGAATGGGAGTCGCCGTGCCGAGGATCAGATGGCGAGTCCGCCGTCCGATTTCGCGCATGAACGCCAGCAGGTTATTCGGCTCTCGCGCTTCGTTCCCCAGACCACCACGTTGCCGAGCCTTGTGTGCTTCATCCAGAATCACGCAGCCGAATTTCCTTTGCAACAAGGCGGCGGCTTCTTTCACGAAGGAACGCTCCTTGCGTTGGTGCATGATGAGGCCGGTGGAGATAATCGCGATTTGATAGGGGCAGTGCTTGATTGCCTCGGGATCGCCTTTGGAGGAAAGCTGCTGCCCTTCCGGTCCGAGCCATACCTTGGCCTGTGAGGACCAGACCGCGCTGGGAATGCCCAGTTTGTCCATCAGCTCGATCTGCCATTGCATCGTCAGCGTCGAGGGTGCCAGAATCAGGGTCGGGCCATCGTCCAGCAAGGCGCTGACCAAGGCACTGGCAGCCATGGAAAGCGTCTTGCCTACGCCCACTTCATCGGCGAGCAACAGGCGGGCTTTGCCGTAGATTTCCCGATGTTCCAGAAACAGCGTTACAAATGACCTTTGCCACGGTTGAAGCTGTTCACCGCCGCGATAAATGGGAGATTCGGCAAGGGCGGCACCGGGGACATCCTCCGGTTTTAATGCCTCGACTGTCACCTCCCGCCGTTGGGCGATACGCTCGATCTCCTTGAGAATCGTTTCAGGGAGAGGAATGCCATCCTTCCACAAAGCCCAGAATTCCTCCTCCACCCATTGAGCGGCGGCGGGATCATCATCCTCCCAGATCAGCTCGTAGTTGTGAGCAAACGCACGGCGCGTCTCATTCACCGAGCCGACA
>JBDHQE010000256.1:0-5248 GCA_039806885.1 Verrucomicrobiales bacterium | reverse complement strand
AGAAACACTGGCTCTATGGTGTCAGCCTTGTCTGGAGAAATCACCGTCAGCTCAGATGCCGGTTTGTCGATGGCGGGTGGCTCTGGTCTGAATAGCTCGACTCAGATCGGTCACGGAGGCTCGACGGCTACATCCGATACGATTCAAGGAAATATTTCGGTCGATATTGCGGATGACATTGAGATGACTGGTGGCACATCTGGTGCAGCCTCGACTCAAATCGGTCACGGCGGTTTTGCCAGTAACGCAGATATGGCTGGAAATGTGACTGTAAATACGGGCGGAAGGATCGGCATGGAGGTTCTGGATGCCTCGAAGGAAGCGTATGTGAAGATCGGTCACGGGGATGATCTTCGATATGGATATGTGGCGTTGGCTGGCACCGGAAGCCGCGATGGCAACATCGAAGTCACCGCCGGAAGTGATGTGGCAATGACAGGTGCGATGGTCGGGCATGCGAATCCTCTATCACCTGCTGTCGATACGGGAGGAAAGACCTGGATTGCTCCCGCCCGGAATGCACCGGCTGATCCGGCTGCCGGATCGCTGATTGCCGATGCGGAGAGCATCTTCGCCGGAAAGGATGAGCTGAGATTCTACCTGCCTCGTCGTGAAAATAATCAGGTCTCAGCCGGAGCACAAATGAATGGGGTGAGCTATGACGGAGGGGTGGATGATCCTTGGTATATCCAGCGTCCGGATGAATACACGAACTATATCGAGCGTGCTGGTGGAATCATCGAACATCCTGCTGAGCATGACAACACCGTGGGCAGTGGTCCGGCCCCCGTGGTGACGGGCAATTACGCCTTCTATTACGATACCATCGTGATCGGTGGCTCTGGTCCCGTGGTGCCGCCACCGCCTATAGTGCCGACGCAACCCACGGTTCCGGTGGTGCCGCTGCCGCCCGTTCCACAGCCTGAGGATTTCAGCTGGTCGTATCTGGATGACTGGTCACGTGAGATGTGGCTGCGCGCTCAAGAGGATCTCTACACCCGCCCGAGAACAGAAAACGGAATCTACTATCAGGGCTTCTCACAGTATGGACCGAATGGAGAGAGCATTTATCATTATGGGTTTAGCGATGCTCCGGGGCTGAGTTCGGATGAGGAAGATGTATTGCGACGCCATATTCGTCATCTAAAAGAGGCGACCGCGAGCGATAGCCCGGCGAATGGCGGCGAGGAGTAATCGAGTCAGCCACCTTTCTCTGGCTCGCTTTCTGAAGAAAAGTGAGTCAGTTCGCTGGAGGAACGCATATCCGCCATCCCGATGATCGAATTCGGGTTTCAATCGCTCCTCTTTTTCGATAGCATTCAGGTGTTTCGGCACGGAAGCACACCCGATCATTTCAGTTTCTGAGGTGAGGGTGTTTCAATTAAAACAGAATTCACATGAACTATTTTCCCGACTCGCATTGTTGTGCTCTCACCCGCATCTTTTCGCTCACACTGAGTCGTATTCTGCTCGTCCTTATGATCGTGGCTCCATGCTGGTTCAGCCTCGCTACAGAGCTACACGTGGGCGTCTCGATGATCGATTTCACTCCCGATCAACCAATTGCACTGCGAGGCCAACTTCACACCCGAATTTCGACCGGAGTCGATAGTCCCATTACAGCGACAGCGCTGGCGATTGAGTCCGTGGAGAACGGTAAGGCGACGGACCAAGCGATTTTGATTTCGTGCGATCTGGTCAGCATCGGGACCAATGTCCTAGATGAGACGCGAGAAAAGCTGGCAAAACGATTGCCACACTTCGATGTCAAAAAACTGGTCGTAACAGCGACTCACACGCACACTTCTGGAGCCTTCACGGATGGGATCTACGATATTCCGGAGACGGGAGTGATGAAACCGCTCGAATTTGCCACCTTCTTGGCGGACAAGCTAGTGGATGTTAGTGTGCAGGCTTGGGAGACTCGACGCCCTGCTTCGGTGGCCTGGGGGCTGGGCCATGCGGTCACAGGGATGAATCGACGAGCCGTGTATGCGGATGGTTCGGCGGTCATGTATGGGAATACTCAGCTGCCCGAATTTCGTGGAATCGAGGGAGGAGAGGATCATGGAGTGGAATTACTTTACTTCTGGGATGCGGAGAAGAAACCTCTCGCGACTTGTGTAAATGTGGCTTGCCCTTCACAGATTCTCGAGCACAAGAAGCAGATCGGAGCTGATTACTGGCATGATGTCCGCGAAGCGCTGGGGGCATCACTCGGCGGGAAGAATCGGGTGCTCGGTTGGCCGGGGGCGGCGGGAGACATTTCTCCTCATCACATTTTTCGCAAAGCTGCGGAGGCACGGATGTTGAAGCTACGTGGAATCCCTGAAACACAAGAAATGGCACGTCGCATCGTCCGTGAGGTGAATGAGGTGGGCGATCTCGTAAAGAATGATGCTCACACCGATGTTATTTTTCATCATCTCGTCCAGAATCTCGACTTGCCTGTGCGCAAGGTGACGGTCGAGGAGGTGGAGGAAGCGAAACGGAAGGTGGAGGAGCTGAAGAAAAAAGAAGGCGAACAGGGAGTGCGAATCGGCTGGATGGGTCGTGTGATTGATCGATTTAATAATCAAGATAAGAACAGCACGTACCCTACTGAAATTCACGTATTAAGAATCGGTGATATCGTAATTGTGACGAATCCATTCGAACTCTTTCAGGATTTCGGGATCCAGATTCAGGGGCGCAGCAAGGCTCTGCAGACTTTCGTGGTGCAGCTTACCGGCCCGGGCACCTATCTACCGACTCAGCGAGCCGTGAATGGCGGCGGCTACAGCGCGATTATTCAGAGCAATCAGGTTGGACCTGAGGGCGGTCAGGTGCTCGTGGAGAAGACCGTGGAAATGATCAACAGTCTCTTCGATGATGTGAAACCATAGCGTCACTGCCGGGGTTCCATCATCGGTTTCCTCGTATTATATCTCCGAAGTCTATTCCGTGAATCCAGTGTATGACTCTGTTATCTTCTTCATCTGACCCTCTTGTGTCGCGACTGGTGGATCTATCGGTAGCGATTTGGGTAGCGATCTTCGTGTGCCTTCCGATCACAGTTCTGCGGGCAGACGACTTTCCGACTCCTTACGATACGGAAAAGACGGAAGGCGGGCCTATGCCAGCAGAAGAGGTCGCTCGCACCGCGATTCTGCCTGAGGGTTTTCATCTGGAAGTCTTTGCTTCGGAGCCAATGGTGCGCCAGCCGATCAGCATGACCTTCGATGACAAGGGGCGTCTGTGGGTTGCTGAGTGTTACACTTATGCAGAAAATCCTCGGCGCTGGGATTCGAAGCTGAGAGATCGAATCGTCGTTCTCGAGGATACCGATGGTGATGGAAAGGCGGACAAGCGTACCGTGTTCTGGGACCAGGCGGAACATCTGACATCGGTGGCAGTGGGTCAGGGAGGTGTATGGGCGACATGTGCTCCCTATCTAATGTTCATTCCAGATGCCTACGGTGACATTATTCCGGATGGTCCTGCGGTGCCGATTCTCGACGGATTCGATATTGAGACCATCGGACACAATGTCGTGAATGGGCTCAAGTTTGGCCCAGACGGGTGGCTCTACGGTCGTCATGGGATTACCACGACTTCAGCCGTCGGTCTGGTCGGATCGCCCCCGGACGAGCGCACTCTGCTGAACTGTTCCATCTGGCGTTATCACCCAGGAATGAAGAAATTTGAGGTGTTTTGTAACGGTGGGACGAACCCTTGGGGTATGGACTGGAACCGCGATGGCCAGCTTTTCTATACGAACACTGTGATTGGTCACTTCTGGCATGCCATTCCCGGAGCCTACTACGAGAGGATGTTTGGCGCGCATCTGAATCCGCTGGTGTATGAGGTGATCGGACACACAGCAGATCACTACCACTGGGATAATGTCAACGAAAAATGGAGCGATGTCCGGGCGGATCGAAAGAACAGGAGGGGAGGGGATTCCACATCGGCGCTGGGGGGTGGTCATGCGCACATGGGCTGCCTGATCTATGAAGGCGGAGTCTGGCCCGAGAAATATCGGGGGAAAGTCTTCATGTGTAATCTCCATGGACGTCGGGTGAACATGGATAGTCTCGAACGTCAGGGAAATGGCTACGTCGCTCACCACGGGGAGGATTTTCTGAAAATCGCGGATCCTTGGTTTCGTGGTTTGGATCTGATCACCGGGCCTGATGGGCAGGTCTGGATGAATGACTGGTCCGATGCTGGAGAGTGTCATGACAGTGACGGAATTCACCGTAGCAGTGGGCGTATCTACCGCATCGTTTACGACGGACCAGACAAGGGGAAACCGACTCCCCAGCGTCCGGACTGGCTCACGGCACGCGGACGGGCACCGCTTCAGCCGATCCGCTTCGATGCGGTGGCTCCTGTGGTGGATTACGATGCCTTAATCGCTTCAGTGGAAGAGGGGAAGCGAGCGATGGGTGTGCGCTGGCTGGCAGAAGATGCGGCGGATGACGATGCTATTTTGGAAAAGCTTCTTCCCTTGGCAAAAGATCCCTCTGGATTGGTGCGGCTGGAACTGGCTTCGGCTCTTCAGAGAATCGATGAGTCAGCTCGCTTTCGTCTGGCTTCGGCTCTCTGCGAACACGCGGAGGATGCGGACGACCGCCAGCAGCCTCTGATGATCTGGTATGGAGTTTCCGCTGCCGTGGCCAACGATCCCGATCACTCGATCCAATTGGCTCTTTCGTCGAAGCTCCCCACTGTCACTCGGCTGATCACGCGTCGTCTCTGCGAAGGAATCGAAAAATCTCCACAGCCCGTGGATAAGCTTTTGACTCAGGCAGCTCCCGAGACGCGGCTATCGATTCTGCGTGGAATGAGCGAGGCCCTGAAAGGCTGGGTGAAGGCACCCAAACCCAAAGCTTGGGATAGCTTTTCCGCCTTAGCAGACAAGGAAAATGAGGAAGCGCAATCCCTGATCCGAGATCTGTCTGCCGTGTTCGGAGACGGGCGTGCTCGGGAGGAACTCATCGCTCTGGCCTCCGATCCAGATGCCGATCCCGGAGCTCGCCGTGCCGCCTTAAAGAATCTTCTCCGTGATCCTTCGCCGGACCTGCTGCCCGATTTGAAAAAATGGATGACAGATCGCGTGCTCGCACGAGAGGCGATTCTCGGATTGTCATCATATGATGATCGGTCGATCCCTCGGGTTCTGGTGAAGCAATGGCAACGTGATACGGTATTGCGTCCCACCGTGGTGGATGTGCTCGTCTCACGAGCCAGCTATGCAAAGCAG
>JBDHQE010000255.1:0-5303 GCA_039806885.1 Verrucomicrobiales bacterium | reverse complement strand
ATTTTAGACTATCGAAAATAGTCGAAAAAAAGCCCATTTTTGGCCTATTTTCAGAGCAGCCTGTTAAAGATGGGTCAGGATTGCTCAGGCAGAGCTGACTGCGTTCCGTAGTGCGCTCGCCGCGCACGAGAGCAAAGTATTCTGGATGATCTGAAAAGTATTTCTCCGGTGGTAAGAGAGGGAAAAAGGTGTGGACAAAACCGACATACTCGACCTTCCCACCGCACGCTTCATCTAGGTGAGACGAGTGCCCGTTACATCGATTGCGCACAGACCAATCACCGTCGTAACCGCTGTAGGCAAAGGGTTCTCGATTTTCAAAAACCTGACTCACCTTTCGCGTCTGCGCAGGCAAAGGTAGATTGGGGGTTTTGGGAATATGAGAGACCGTGGGGCTAAACCATCGACAGCCCAAATCATCCTCGAGAAAGCTATACACAGCGTACAAAGTCCCTCGTGGGGAACCACCAGCCAATACGAGATTCGGACCGTGTGCCTCTACGAGAAAATCCTCTTCATCGAGATGGTTTATGCGCTCTTTTGTGACAAGCTTCTGCGCAGCCTCACTCCAGCCAATATAGATATGGGGGGCGCTTGAATCATGTTTCTCATCGGTGATGGGGAGAACGACACCCGTTATTTGTTCGAAAAAGAGCACCAGTTCATCAGCGGCATGACGCTCCGCTGGCGTCGGTGTAGGCGGCAACACAATGCTGTAGTTGCTCTGTCCATTTTGGGCAAGAAAGAGTGTATCCGCAGCAATGATTGATATGGGAAACACAAATAATCCCATAAGCACTTCGAACAACTTCATGGGCGCAATGCTAGCGTCATACAGGTGGCTGCACAATGCTTTTTCCGGTCAAATTGTTCTAGGGATTTCAGTTCGAGGCAGAAGATCGCGTTTTTATTTCGTAGGGGCAGGCTATGATTTTTAGCGAAAAGTAAGCAAGAGTAGTGCCAGAAGGAAATTTTCTGAGTTGTAGTATACTGATTAATAGTTGATTACATTTTCATCTGTTAAAGATGGCCTACGTCCTCGTTGGCCCATGAACTAGTGCGGTGATCGCCCGTGATTTGATGAGCTAGAGTATGGGTAGCACGGCCCAATGTTCGAGAGAGAAGTTTCCTGGCTTACGCCAGTAATAATGCATGCTGCCGACGAGGACGTCGGCGGTCCCAGGCGTGACTTCCGCAGACAGGATTGTCTGTGCTACCTTCCCAGAACGAGATATCGATCTATAGGGCATTCGAAATCTGCTCGATGCCACATATCGGCGATTACATGAGTAGGTGCCTATTAGAATCTTGGAAGTTGAGCAAAAATCGCCTCGGCTCCGACGTGCTTCGTCTGATATACAAAGTCCATTAACTCCCCCAGTCTCCCATTCGGAAATCCGTCGGATCGCTCGACGAACCAGTGCAGATACTCGTGCGGCAGCGTGTGAATCAGCCGCCCTTTATACCGACCGAAGGGCATCCGATAGGTGCGGAGATCAGCGAAATAGTCCTCGAGATCGCTTTTCATTGCGATCTCGGGATCGATCTCTCCATCGGGCTGAGTCATCACGATCCGGAGTGACTCAACTGGCGAAAATCTCATTTTTCACTCGACCTTCGTTCATGTCCACTCGCTCGGGTCGTCCCTGGTGCATGAAAATCACATCTTTGTGATTCAATCCCATCAGGGCCATGATGGTGGAGTGAATATCGTGGACGTGCATCTTATCCTCGATGGCATAAAGTCCCAGATCGTCCGTAGTACCGATGATCTGTCCGGCTTTCACACCGCCGCCAGCCATCCACATGGTGAAGCCGGTCGGATTGTGATCACGACCGTCGCCTTTTTCACTCATGGGAGTGCGTCCAAACTCACCACCCCAGACGACCAAGGTTTCATCAAGCAGCCCGCGCTGCCGCAAATCTTCGATTAACCCCACGATCGGCAGATCGACATTCCGACTGAGGCGCCCGTGATTCTCCTCGATTTTCGAATGGCTGTCCCACTTGCTCCCGGCTCCGTGGTAGAGTTGGATGAAGCGGACACCACGTTCCACTAAACGACGGGCCATGAGGCACTGCCGACCATAGATCTCTGTCTCAGGGTGATCGAGTCCATAGAGGCTCTTGATGTAGGCAGGCTCGCTATCCAGATCGATGGCATCGGGTGCGGCTGCCTGCATTCGGAAGGCGAGTTCATAGCTGCGGATACGAGCCTCCAGATCCGTGTTCGACTTGCGAGGCTGATAATGCGCCTGATTCAGAGAGTCGAGATAGGCGAGTTTTCTTTGCTGATGCGCTTTGTCCACTCCAGGTGGATTGTTAAGATTCTTGATCGGCTCAGGGCCGTTTTCAAAAAGCGCCCCCTGATGTACGGCGGGTATGAAACCTGATCCCCACATGCGAGGCCCGTTGACGACCATAGCGTTCGAGTCCTTGATCACAACGAATCCTGGCAGGCTCTCGTTCTCCGTACCTAGTCCGTAGGAGATCCACGACCCCAGGGAGGGACGACCGCCGAAGACTGATCCGGTGTTCATTTGACAAACACCTCCTGCATGATTAATCCCATCCGAAACGCAGGAGCGGATGACACAAAGCTCGTCTGCGATGCGCCCATGATTCGGGAGCCAATCGGAGATCGCGATCCCACTCTCACCGTATTGGGTGAATTTGCGTCGAGTTTCGAGCAAGGGAGAGTTTGCCTCGCCCATCGCCGTGACGGGACGCTCATAGCTGTCGGGCAGAGGCTGCCCGGCGATTTTGTTCAACAAAGGTTTCGGGTCGAACAGGTCGAGGTGACTAGGACCACCCTCCATGAAAAGAAAAATCACACTCTTCGCTCGTCCGAGACGCTGAGGAATTTTCGCAGCCACGGGGTTGAGCACTCCGTCCGATCCGATGAGATTTTCTCCCGTGAGAGCGGAGAGCGCAATCGCCCCGAATCCGGCTCCAGCACGGAACAGGAATTCTCGGCGGCTGTGAGGATAATCGATGTGGTTACAGGGCATGACGAATGGATCGGTTGAGTTGATGAGCGATCACTGGAGGTAGAGAAATTCGTTAGAATTGATCAAGGCGTGACAGAAGTCGGCAACTGCGGCGACTAGAGCGGGAGTCGCCGAACCTGATGCAGGCGCAACCGGATCGCTTTTCCATGATGATCCAGCGATCGGTGCTGCGGAGTCTGCGAGCGAGAGCGTCCGGTCGAGAATGCGACGAACGGGAGCGACCGAGGCAGCATCTCCTCCCGAGCTTGGTGAAATAAGAAGCTGCTCCTTTTTCAAAACGCCTTCACTGACAGCGATCCGAGCGATCTGACCATCCCAGAGGTGGCCTTTCTGATCGCGTCCACCGAGCAAGGTTGCAACCGCTTCCTTCACCGACAGTCCACCCACGACTTGGTGCTGTACAGTCGCGGTCTGGAGAGGACTCTTCGGATCGGACAAATCCTTCAGGTAGAAAGTAACGGTGCCTTTTGCAATATCCTTCTTCAGAGAACGAGCCGAAACCGCAGCAGCGATATAGACCGGAGTGCGCGTAGGGACTTTCAGACCAGAGGCCACAACTTCGTAGATTCGATTTTTCTGAAAGTCATCACCGACGATCTGGAGGATAAGATTCTGCGGCTGGAAGCGCGATTTAGCGCTGGTGACACCGAGCGACCAGCCGATGTCGTCGTTCGATCCGTTCCAGCGACTAATCAAGGTATTCACCGATGCGTCGGTGTGGACGTTATCGAGCGCAGCCACTGCCTCGACGGTAAATTCTTCATCTGGAGTCTTCCATGCGGAAAGATCGAGCCGCTCGAAACGACTGCCCGGCTGGAACCAGAGAGCGGCATCACCGAGCGCAGGAGTCTTCACTCCGGAAAAGAGCTGAGTCACTGGGCGGAGACCGGTCTCTTCGGAGAATTTGCCTGGTGCTGATTTGTCGATATCTTTCGAGGCGTCGAGAGACTGAGTTTCTACAAAGTCTTTCGCGGCAGCAATTTCAGCGTCGCTCGGGTCACGTCCATAGGCGAGCTGATAAGCCAAGCGTACTTGTGCATCGCCGAAGCGACTCTGATCTCCGAGAATGCGACGCGCAAAAAACGTAGCCCTCTCCATGGACCATGGACCATTGACGAGTAGCAGGGATTGACTGGCGGTAGTGGTCGAAATCCGGGTCGGAGTCGAATTAAATCCTGACGGTGAATCAAATTCCCCGATCATGGGATCAGGGGTATTGCGCCGCTTTTTCAGATACACGCTGCGAATCGGCTCCGTCGCCTCCCCCGCTGGTCCACCATCGCGCTGTTGCAGTTCCCCAGACACGGCCAAGCTGCTGTCGCGGATCTGCTCAGCGTCCAGTCGATGAGGTGGATAACGCCACAGAAGGCGATTCCCCGGATCAGTGGTATCTTCCAAGCTCCTAGGCTCTCGGCGTGCCGTCTGACGATAGGTGGCACTGGTGACGATCAGGCGATGAATCGGCTTGAGCCTCCATCCTCCTTCAATAAAGCGAGTCGTGAGCCAGTCGAAGAGTTGCGGATGACTGGGGGGATCACCCAGTAGGCCAAAGTCATTAGGCGAAGAGACGAGTCCCTCGGTAAAATGATAGCTCCAGATGCGATTGGTCATTACGCGAGCCGTGAAAGGATTCTTCTCACTAGTCAGCCAGGCAGCCAAAGCGCTGCGGCGTCCCGAGGTACCATTCGCAGTCGGCTTAATTTGAGGGGCAGCGTCCCCCAGCAGGGTGAGGAAGGCGGGTTCGATCACCTCCGATTTTCCTCGTCGCTTCAGGATGGTGTCCGCAGGTTTGACTCCTGTATCTGTGGTGATAAAAGCGCTGGGAAAAGGAGCGGGCTTGATCGAGTCGAACTTCTTCAGAGCCTCCTTCAGTTCATTATAGCGGGCGAGTTTTGCCGCGTCTTTAGCCAGCAATTTTCCAATATCCGTACGGCGATAATTGTAATCGACCTGACGCTGCACCATCTGAGTGAGCTGCTCTTCATGAGAAGTGCGATCCTGAGGCTTCTTCCAGTAAATCGCTTGGATATCCTCAGGAAAAGTCTCGACGCTGCTTTTCTGACGTGCCTCCAGAAAAGGACGCTCAATTTCGTCGATTCCTTCGCGAATTTCTTTCGTAGCCGCTTCCCATTTGGCGAGCTGTGCATCGTGAGACGCACGCTGCTCAGGCGTAGCCAAATCACGATTCTCCGGCCACCATGTCGAGTTCAGAAAGGCCTGGAGGGCAAAGTAATCCTTCTGCAGAATCGGGTCGAATTTGTGATCATGACACTCCGCACAGCCCATGCTGAG
>JBDHQE010000254.1:0-5323 GCA_039806885.1 Verrucomicrobiales bacterium | reverse complement strand
CAGATCGGGCCATTCACCGGAAGTCCCCATTGCTGCAGCGCTTCGTTCAGTTGCTCGGAACCTTCCGGGGTATATCCCTCGATTCGGCCAAAACCATGAGCCAGGAAATCCAGTGGGCGCTTCGCCACCTCACGTGAGTCCAGCAACTTCAGCGTGCCTGCCGCAGCATTCCTAGGGTTTTTGAAAACCGCCAGTCCAGCCTCATCACGGGTGCGATTGAGTGCGGCAAAGGCCTCTTTCGGAAGAAAAATCTCACCTCGGACCTCCAGCCACGCTGGGGCACCCTCAGCCAAGCGCAAGGGCACACGTCGAATCGTGCGTACATTGTCCGTAATCACGTCGCCGACGCTTCCGTCCCCGCGAGTAACGGCATATTCTAGATTCCCCTCTTTGTAATGAAGCGATACCGCAACTCCGTCGATTTTCGGCTCCACCGTCACGACGACATCGTTCCGTCCCAGTCCTTTTTGCACACGAGCAAAAAAATCCGCCATCTCACCTTCCGAAAATTGGTCGTCAATACTCAGCATCGGCACGTCGTGAGAACGTTGCTCGAATCCCTGGAGCGGCTCGCCTCCCACTCGTCGCGTGGGTGAATTCACATCCGTCAATTCTGGATACTCTCTCTCCAGCAATTCCAAACTCCGGAAAAGCTGATCATATTCAAAATCAGAGATTTCCGGCTGCGCCTCCATATAATAAAGACGATTGTGCCGCTCGATCTCACGGGTTAGCCGACTGATCTCCTGTTTTGCCTCGCTCGGGTTCATATCCGTCGTCAATTGTCGCCTCGATCCGAGCGCTTCGCTATCTCTTCCTCCAAGCGCTCACTGAGCCACTGCTTAACCATGCTCTGGTAATTCAGGTATCGCTGTCGAGCCAAGCGTTTGATTCGACTCAGCATCTGCGGATCGAAACGCAGAGTCACGGTGGCGGATTCACGGACGGTCTGCCGCTGCACAGCAGAATTCATCAACCTGGGATCGAGCGAATGCCCGGCCCAGAATACGGCCTCCTCCACCTCGTCTTCAAACTCAGGGATCTGATTCCAGGATTCGATAATCTTCACCTGAGTAAGGAGCAGGAGAAAGTGCTGCTTTGCAACGAATTTTCGGTGACCCTGTTACATCACAGAATCGACCCTCTACATTCTGCAAAACGATCACATCCACTCGGCATTCTTACGTTCGTAGAAAGCACTCTCCGCCTCCGTCATTTCTCGGCAAAGAATCACACGACAGGCTTTCCCATCCGTCCAGAACACCGAGAATAAGTAGCGATTGCCGACGGTCTTTCCCAGATTGAAATAGCGAGCATCACTCTGATTGTGCTCTGATTCCGGCAGTAAACGAATGGCAAATGGATCCTCGAAGACCTCCTCCACCTCCCTTGGTGTGATGTCTTTCAGGTCATAGTGACAATCGATCCAGTCAAAATCCATTCTGCTTGAGTTCCCGCATTCTCGCGGTCGTATTCGGGATTTCGCCCCTTGCGAATTGTATCGCGAGTGATCAGAAAAGCAAGACGTCGAGAATCATTCTCTGCGCTTGACCTTAATTATGAATCAGTAAGCCACGCCTTTCAGCCACGCCTTTCCCCGCATAACCGCGAGAATCCCTCCTGCAATTTGAGAATCTCTAATAGCTAACTATAAATTTCATCAATTTAAACTTTACTAATGATCAAGTACGCTTCATAAATCCATCGTGTTCTTTCGTATTCCTACGGTAGCAATTGTGTTTTGTCTGATGACCTCCTGTCAGGTGATCGGGCGAAAGCCTTACGCTCCGCCGCCGCGCCTGACTCAAGTCGAAGATGTCGAAGTGGTGGTTCGGGAGTTCGCCGGACGCCCGGAGGCGAATGCCATCGTCAAAGGGCATCTTTCGAGCACAGCCGCTCAGCTTGTCGATTCCCGTCAGTCGCGAGAAGGCGAGACTCTCATCATCGAGGTGATGGAACAGACTCCGCACGGGGCAACTCCAAACCCGCTCGCTGGTGCGGTCGCCGCGGCGACTCCGGAGGATACTACACTACCCTTCGAAACCGTGATTCCGATCGAAATTCTCGGACTCGATCCGGGCCCCCATCTCCTGAGAGTGAATGGACTTGAGCTCCCGTTTGAGATTCCCACGCCCCGAGCCACACTGGTCTCCTCGGGCGACAATCAGCCACGATCGCCGATCACTCTCGTGGACGAATTTATTCTCCCTTCCCCTGCGTCGCAGTGAATCAGCAGAATCCCCTCCCTTACTCTTTCCGCATCTATCGACGGAAATGCGCGATCAGAAAGTGATTGCCTTTCATGCAGTTCGAAATACGAATTTATTCGATCTTTAATTTTGACTGCCGACGACAATGCTTCGGATTCTTCTCTCGACGGTTCTTTTCACTGCCTTCACAGCTTTCCCCGCCCTTGCAGATCGCTTACCGAACGTCGTGATCGTGATGACGGATGATCAGGGGTATGCTGATATCAGCCCGAACGGTGCAGTGGGCTTTGAGACCCCGAACATCTCACGTATGGCGAAGGAGGGGCGTCTTTTCACCCGATGGAATGCCGGGCATCCGATCTGCTCAGCATCGCGGGCGGCACTGCTCACCGGATGCTACTCGAACCGCTTCGGGATCAACGGAGCTCTCTCGCCCGGCAGCCCTATCGGGATCTCGTCGAATGAAATGACCATGGCTGAACTCTTTCGCTCGAAGGGCTATGCCACCGCGATTTACGGGAAATGGCACCTCGGAGACCATGAGAAATTCCTGCCTTTACAGCACGGCTTCGACGAATACTTCGGCATTCCCTACTCCTGCGACATGTGGCCGAAGCACCCGACTGCGACGCATTTTCCGCCGCTTCCGCTGATCGAGGGGAACCAGCGCATCCGTACCGTCGATGAGCGCGACCAGCGGATGATGACGACCTGGCTGACGATGCGGGCGGTGGATTTCATCAATCGAAATCGCGAGCGTCCGTTTTTCCTCTACGTTCCGCATCCACAGCCGCACGTTCCCCTTTTCGTCAGCGAACGCTTTGCAGGAAAGACAAAGCGGGGACTCTACGGCGACGTGATCAGCGAAATTGACTGGTCGGTCGGCGAAATCCTCAATGCAATCGATACGAACGGACTCGCCGAAGATACACTGATCATTTTTACGAGTGACAACGGCCCTTGGCTCTCCTACGGCACTCATGCCGGATCGGCGAAGCCGTTTCGCGAAGGAAAAGGCACTGCTTGGGAAGGTGGATCGCGTGAACCCATGGTGATGCGGTGGATCGGGAAGATCCCGGCAGGAACTGTCTGCGATCTTCCAGCCGATCATATCGATTTGTTCCCGACCTTCGCCAAAATGATCGGAGCGGAGTTGCCGAAACACAAAATCGACGGGTTGGACGTGATGCCCATCCTCCTCGGCGAACCCGGTGCGAAAAATCCGCATGATGCCTACTGGGTCTATTTTAAACAAAACGAACTACAAGCGGTGATTTCGGGACAATGGAAACTGATTCTCCCACACGAATATCGCACCCTCAACGGAGCCGTAGGTCGAGATGACGGGCTGCCGATTCCCTATGAATCAAAAAAGGCTGAACTGAGCCTCTTCGATCTGGCGAATGACATCAGCGAGACGACCAATGTCAGTAAGCAACATCCTGAAATTCTCGCAAAGATGCTGAGTCTCGCGGATGCAGCTCGGGCCGAACTGGGAGACACCCTAACAAAACAGTCAAGCGGGGCAGGAACTCGTGCATCCGGTCGACTCACGGATCAGGAACTGACCGAGCTAGAAGCCATTCTGTGGCCCAATGGCAAACCGAAGCAGAATCAATCGGGAAAAGGAAAAGGTTCAAAGAATGGGTCAGAGAAAGCCAAGGCGAATCCGCAGGCCAACTGAGACATTGCCTCGACTCGTGACTGATTTGCAAAGTGCTCGTTTTCTGACACAATGTTGACATGAAACTTGTGCCGCTTGCGGGATGCCTTTTCCTTGTTACCGTTGCCAGAGCCGCACCCTTGGAAAAAATCGAGAATTGCACTCTGGTGGAGACACCGTGGGCCGATGGAGATAGTTTTCTCGTGAAGACTCCTGCCGGTCAGGAAATGACCGTACGATTGTATGGAGCCGACTGTATCGAGTGGCATGTCACGGACCGCTCGGATGAGGATCGATTGAGAACTCAGCGCCGTTACTTCGGAATTACCACGATCAATGCGGATCCTAGGCGATCCATTGAACTCGCGAAGGGCTTCGGAGAGCAGGCGGCCCAGTATGTGAAAGCCTCTCTCTCGCAGCCTTTCACCGTGTACACCGCCTACGCAGACGCTCGGGGAGACGGACGATACAAGCGCGTGTATGCCTTCGTCGTGTCGCATCAAGGGCAGGACCTCGCTTCAGACTTGGTTGCAAAGGGCCTGGCTCGGGCTTTCGGAGTCTATCGAGAGACATGGCAGGGCTGGTCACAATCGGAATATCGAGCCTATATGGAGGGACTGGAACTGAAGGCTGCCTCCTCACGAGCAGGAATATGGGCACACACGAACTGGAATTCTTTGCCGGAAGAGCGTCGGATTCAGCGGAACGAAGATGAGAAAATCGCTCTCGCCATCGATCAAGCTCCTTCCATCAGTGAAGGCGAAGCAATCAACCCCAATACGGCCGCGCGGGACGATCTCATGCGGCTGCCAGGAATCGGCGAAACATTTGCGAATCGTATCATCGAAAATCGGCCCTACACGACATCCGAAGATCTGATGAACGTGCCCGGCATCGGTCCGAGCAAACTAGAAAAGCTCCTGCCCTATCTGAAATTCTCGGAAAATTAAGCGCTTCGTAAAGTTCAGCGGAAAGACTAAATCAAGAGTCCGTATTCAGCACTATATTAAGCGTAAGTTATTAAGGGACAGTATATTTTCCGATACGCATTCTCAAAAATCGAACGAAATCGTTGACTCCGCGTTACCGTCTATGTGCGGGCGCACCATAGACGGTGGGAATTTGGCACGATCCGTGAAAAGCGTTGCATTTTGCCCCCGTTCGCATTCCACGGTCGGTTCGCATTTCGCACCTCGCGTCGTCTCGGAGGGGCATTGGAACACCGGATATCGGGCGACGTTACAAATCACCGGAACCCACGTTTCGGGCCCCATACCGTCCCGAAGGGACACCAGATATTAGCCGGTGGTGCAAACCACCGGTTATCGGAAAAACCAAAAATCGCCCCGGAGGGGCGGTGGAACGCCAGAAACAATTTTGCCCGCACCCATGTCGGAACGCAACCCGGATTGGATGGAAATCGCACCCGAAACGTTCCACCACCCCTATC
>JBDHQE010000253.1:0-5364 GCA_039806885.1 Verrucomicrobiales bacterium | reverse complement strand
TGTGAATGTACTCCACGGTCGGCTCTTCCGGCGTGCTGTGGGGTTCTGGCATCGCATCCTCAGATTCCACCACTTCTGCTGTTGTAGAGTCTTTCGGATCATTCTCCAGCGAGAACTCATGCCCCACCATCTCCACCGGGACTCTCGCATGAGACCCGTCGCAGTAGGGCGGATTATGCGTCTGCTTACACTGACAGAGCCAAGCCTCTCCCGTTTCCTTCGCGACGAACTCCAGCGGGGTAAACGGTGTTCCCTTATGCGAGCCATCGCAAAAGGGTTGATTCTTCGATCGACCACAGCGGCAGAAATAATAGGTCTTCCCAGCCTCTAGAGGAACTCCAATGGGTTTATTATCAGCCACGACAGGTTTTGCACCCCCTTGAGAGGGACTCTCTTCTACCTGCTTTGTCTCCAATGATTCCTCCAGCGAGAACTCATGTCCCACCATCTCCACAGGGACTCTCGCATGAGACCCGTCGCAGTAGGGCGGATTGTGCGTATGCTTACACTGACAGAGCCAAGCCTCTCCCGTTTCCTTCGCGACGAACTTCAGCGGGGTAAACGGCGTTCCCTTGTGCGAGCCATCGCAAAAGGGTTGATTCTTCGACCGACCACAGCGACAAAAATAATAGGTCTTCCCAGCCTCTAGAGGAACTCCAATCGGTTTATTATCAGCGACGACAGGTTTCATTAAAGGAAAAATTAAAGTAAAAGTAACAGAGATTCAGGACAATTTAGCGCGAATAAAATACCCTTTTACGAAGCACCCATCCATGCAGGCGGCAAGTGCTTTTCGTGCTCACTCCCCCATTCGTTCGATTCAACTTCTTCGAATCTCGAATCTACAACGCAAATCTCCCTCTCCGTCACGACAAGCTGGGGTCACAGGAAGTCCTGTGACACGCCCCAGTGCCGATGCCACCAAACTGCATAATTCCGGATGCTCGCCAGTCACCGCCCCTAGAGGGCAGCGCCCCACTCCACATAAAAACGAATGACCTTCCTCAGTCTCGACACTAGCACTGCCACCCAATTTTCTGATCGCATCGACTGCGCGCTTTGCTCGATCTTCGAAGCCCTCAGTGTCATCGGGAATCGCCGCGTCTCTCGTCAGGCGCTGGCCAGCGTCGCGGAGGATCAGATCGAAAGTCTCAGAATCGACGCGCTCCGCGATCGCATCTAATAAGCAGTTCAGGACCAGATCATATACCTTCGGGAAAAGGGACTCCGCCTCCTCTGTCGCTTGATAGAGCAAGTGTGGCTTCCGAGTCCCCGCTCTCTCTCCTACCTGCCGAACCAGACCATCTCGTTCCAGCGTTGCTAGATGCTGGCGGACAGCGTTATCCGTCAGGCCGAACTTTTCGGCAATATCTGAGACCGTGTGGCTCTCGCGACGTAAAAACAAAAATATCTGTCCACGAGTATTCCCGAGGAGACGATCAAGATGGGGAGGATGATTCACAGTGTGGAAGGGATTGTAAGATTGAAAAAGCCTGCGTTTCAAAGTGAAATAAACTTTATCAGAAAAAATAACAATTAAACACATTTTTTACTTGTTTTATTTCCTTTATTGCGGAATTATTTCTTTACTTATGGAAACAAATACCCCATCAACCCCTGCCGTGAGCGACTCTGCCGCTCGTCAAGCCTATGCGATTCTCAAACTCGGATTCATTGCGGCTCCGATTCTCGCGGGACTAGATAAATTCACCAATCTTCTCGTTGATTGGACGCAATATCTCCCGTCCCTCGTCACGAATCTATCCCCGCTCAGTCCCGCTCACTTTATGCACGTCGTAGGACTAATCGAGATCGTCGCAGGAATCGGAGTTGCCCTCAAGCCACGCATTTTCGCCTACGTGGTGGCAGGATGGCTGGCGGGCATTATCCTGAATCTACTACTCATTCCTGGTTACTTTGACGTCGCACTGCGTGACTTTGGCTTGCTGCTTGGCGCTCTGGCTCTCGCTCGTCTTTCCACAATCTACGGTAAGTAAGTGAATCATGCCGAAAAAGCGGATCGGGTTTGTAGCACTCGATCCGCTTTTCCATATTGTCATATTACCGTATTGACGGAAATCCATAATCCACTTATCCGTGTGCCCATGAAGACCACCATCGATCTTTCTGACGCATTGTTTCGGCAGGTAAAAGCCACGGCAGCAGTTCAGGGGATCACTCTGAAAACATTGATTACGAGAGCCCTGGAAAGGGAATTAGGAATCGAGTCACAGGCGAGTCACATCGTGTACTCTGAAAAACAGTCTTTTTTGGATTTCGCCTCTGTGGATCATAGCGCACAGCGAGTGACAGAAATGGTGGAAACCACTGGCTCCACAGAGTCAGACTCTCGCGCGGACTTGGCGAGCAAGTTCTTGTCTGGAGAATGGTCTGTGGAGTTGTCCGATTGGGAGGAAACCCGGCGAATCGACAGGAAAAAGGCTCTGACTCTCGCGCAATTATGGCGCGACTGATCGACAGCTCACTCTGGATCGGCTTCACACGAGCCAAGTCTCCACTTGCGCTCAAAGAATTCGTATTGCCCTGGCTATCCGAGCCATCTGCGCATCTCTGTGAACCGGTGGCCTTAGAAGTGCTTCGTCACGCGAATCCTACGGAGCGCAAGAGGCTCATGGGCTTCTTTTCGACATTTCCAATGCTCCCCACTCCAACCATGTTGTGGAAAGAATCGACGGATCTGGGGCAGCGCTGTCGCATGAACGGATTCACTGCGGGTTCCCTAGATCTGCTCATCGCAGCTCTGGCAATTTACCACGATGCCGAGCTGATCACATTCGACTCTGATTTTCTATCCATCGCAGCAGCATCGGAATTGCGCGTCCAGGTGTTGACTCGATCATGGAAGTAGCGTGGATGCTGCGGGACGAAGAGTTTCACTCACCCTCCTCCGCAAGTTTCACGATTGCAGCGCGGTCGGGCTTCCCTGCGTCCGTTCGGGGGAGTTCGCGTACGACTTGCTCAGATGAAATCTGCTCGATGGGAGCGAGAGATTCATGAAAGGCGGCCAGAGCACTTTCCTGGCCTGGCTCTCGGACCAGCACGAGCCTGTTCCCTCGCCGAGCATCGGGCAGAGCGACGATCCAGCCTGACACTCCGGCGGAACGCAGCCTGTCATTCAGCTCGGACAAAGAGATGAGTTCGCCGGAAATTTTGACGGCTCCATCGCGGCGCGAGAGAAAGCGTAAGGAGTGATCCCGAATCTCGCAGCAGTCGCTGGCATGAAACCATCCCGCCTCATCCGTCGAAGAAACAAAGCGCCATTCCCCTTCTCTCTTCTCTGCCCAGCCTTCGCAAAGCGCCGCCCCGCGCAACATCAGTCCTCCATCGCAAGCAACTCGCGCCTCCCACACGGGCAGAATAGGTAAAAAGTCATCCTTACCTTTGTCGATCCGAGTCGCCACCTGTGACGAAGTCTCTGTCATGCCATAGGTCGGCCAGATCGGCCACCCCAGAGCGAGGGCCTGACTCGTCAGGGCAGGATCAATCGTGCCACCACCGAGAAAGACGCCTCGCAGCGTCACCGGACAGCGTCGCTTTGCCTCGACCAGATCCCAAAGATGAGTCGGCGTCAGCGAAGTGAGCGTCGCCCCGGATTTTTCAATGGCAGAAATCAGGGCCATCCCATCCCGCGTCCAACTGTCCCAAGCCATGGGCACCACGCGAGCGCCATTGCGATAGGCTCGGGCGTAGATGCCCAGCCCTCCGACGTGAAAGGTCGATAGACCCCCCAGCCAGAGATCGTTCGCCGTCAGGTGACAGTGAGCATTGACGGCATCGGCGGAGGCGAGAATCGCGGACTTTTTCAGCACGATGAACTTGCTTTGTCCGCTCGAACCCGAAGTTGCGAGCACCACCACGCCGCGCTGGCTACAATCCTTACGTAAAAATGTCTCCAAGCCACGATGATCGACCGGGCGCAGAGGGTTCAGACGCAGGTCGATGGCCTCTGACTCCCAATATTCCGATGAATTCAGCAAAAACGTGTCCATGGCAATGAGTCGATCAAATCATCAAATCCCAGTCCCGTCCCCTCCGGCGGAAGCAGTTGCGCCCCCTCGCACGTCAGGCGCTCAAAAAAAGCATCTGGCTCGAAGCACCTCTGCGTGAGCAATCCGCAGGTCAGCAACCTGCCCGCATCCGGACTCTCGACCATCGCCGCAGCACAGGCCGCTGCCCACATCTGCCCGATTGCGTGGTCCATGTAGCTGGTGAAGCAAAGTGCCGTCGCTTCTTTTCCCCCGACATTTTCTGTCCCGATACGGTCACCTCGCCCGGGTTTGCAAATGCGGACATCGCCCTCTCGCCAACGCTCTTCCTGATCCCGATCCGCAGCGACAGGAACTCCCGCTTGCCGCAGAGCATCCCAAGCCTCCTCCGACCAAGCCTCCGGATCCTCGACAAAGTCCACTTTTCTCCGCTTTTCTTCCCCAAGTCGCTCTCCCAGAGTCTCCCAGAACTCCAAAAAAGTCCCTGATGCAAAGCTCTCATTCGCATCCAGTCGAATCCGGAAACCCGCATCCAGCCATTCCTCCATCCGTCTCACGAGCAACTCTGCCTCTGCCTTTCCCGGTCCGCACTTCATCTTCGCGATGCGAAATCCCTCTTCCCGAGCCTTTTCCACATCGTCCCCCGCCAAGACCAGCCAGTGACTCTCCGGAATCGGATTTTGAAACAGTGAAACACCGCGACGACGAGCCTCCCCGTCCGATCGGGCACAATGCACAGCCGCCTCAGTGATCCGAGTCGGAGCACGCCGCCCGCTCAGTGCCAGCAATTGATCCGGCAAGGCAGCATCGCCCAACTCAGGCCATGGATGGACACAGCCCACTCCGCCCTCCTCCAGACGGATCAGCGCCCCTTCATGACAGGTTTTCGCCGATGTCGCATTCAGTCCCTGCCGCGATCGGAGAGTATAACGCCACACATACAGGGATTCCATGCTTCAGGGGCAGTGCTTCAGACCGCAGCCATGCGTGCGCCAATGGTCGCAGCAATGCCGAAAACCAGCAATTGCAGAGCAGTGAGCGCCAAAATCCGATTGTACACCGATCCGGGTCGAAGACGAAACACACTTCCGATCACAATCAGCCCCAGAGGTAAAGGCAACAGCCGGACCCAATGACTTTCTCCCGCTGCCGAGGGCACCAGATACCACAGCAATACGGGCAAAAGGCAGAACACGAGGATCTCGAATCGGGCAAAACCGACACCAAAACGCACCGCGAGTGTTCGCTTTCCCGATCTCGTATCCTCCTCGATGTCGCGCAAATTGTTGACCGCGATCAAAGCTGCCGAATACAAGCCGCACTGGAGCCCCAGGCGCAGCGTCTCCGCTCCTCCCCA
>JBDHQE010000252.1:0-5368 GCA_039806885.1 Verrucomicrobiales bacterium | reverse complement strand
CACCCCCCGATCCACCCCCCGATCCACCCCAGCAGCATCGCCAGTTTCCGCCAGATAAAACGCACGATCTCTCTGTTTCAGTTTCTGACGATCTTCATTCTCATCAGCTGCCTGATAAGCTTCCAGATCGATTAGCCCAGCCAAATCCCAGCGCAACTTCTTTCGCCGCGATCTCTCCGGCGACTCTCGTCTCTGGGACACAGACTCGTGCTGACTCGACGTGGGGTACATGCTCGTGGCGCAAGTTCACCATGTTCCGCGCCGCTCGCAATGCTTTTCTGTCGAAAGAGCGCGTCAGATCAGAGAGGCGATCACCAAGGCCACGACGCTCATCAGCTTGAGCAAGATATTCAGCGAGGGTCCTGATGTATCCTTGAAAGGATCGCCCACAGTATCACCTACCACCGCTGCTTTATGTGCGAGAGTTCCCTTCCCTAATCGCTGCCCTTCCACGACGACTCCACCTTCGATCATCTTCTTCGCATTATCCCAAGCCCCACCAGCGTTCGATTGGAAGAGCGCCAGTAGCACTCCACTCGCCGTGACTCCCGCGAGCATTCCACCGAGCATCTCAGGCCCACCGAGGAAACCAACCCCTACAGGAGCGGCCACGGCCAGAATGCCAGGCTTCACCATTTCCCGAATTGCCGCCTTCGTGGAAATCTCTACGCACTTCCCATACTCCGCGCTCTTGAGAGCGATATCGTAATCATGGCGATCCGCATCAGACCATTCGCTGACATTTTTCCCCTCGTTACGATTCATCGCTGCCAATCCTTTTTCCAACTCGGGGATCTGATGAAACTGGCGTCGCACTTCTTCAATCATCGACATTGCAGCTCGTCCAACGGCCTCCATGGAGAAGGCGGAGAACAAGAAAGGTAGCATCGCCCCGACCAGCAACGCAGACACAACACGTGGATCCGTAATCTCAATCACGAGCTTCGCCCCATGCGTCGCCTCCCAAGTCGTCTTAAAGGCAGCGAAAAGGGCCAGCGCCGTCAGAGCCGCAGAGCCGATGGCAAAACCTTTCCCAATCGCTGCCGTCGTATTCCCGACTGCATCGAGCTTATCTGTGCGTTCGCGCACCTCCTCTGGCAGCTCGCTCATCTGAGCGATGCCGCCCGCGTTGTCAGAAATCGGTCCGTAGGCATCCACGGCAAGCTGAATTCCCGTATTGGCCAGCATTCCCACCGCAGCGATCGCAATGCCATACAAGCCCGCCCATTGATAGGAAACCAAGATCGCCACCGCCAGCAGGATCACCGGAATCGCAGTGGACATCATTCCCACTCCTAGACCTGCGATGATATTAGTCGCCGACCCCGTCAGGGATTTCCTCACGATTCCAAGCACCGGTTTCTTATCCGTTCCCGTATAATATTCCGTAACGTAGCCGATCGCAATACCCGCTACGAGTCCCACAGCAATCGACCCAAAAACACCAATTGCACTATAGTCATGCCCTTCCACCGTCCACTTCTCCGGCAGCAATTGCCTCACAATAATCCAAGTCCCGACGAGAAGAATCACGCCTGCCACAATTTCACCAAAATTCAGCGCCTTTTGAGGGTCTCCACCCTCCTTCACTCGCACCAGTAGAGCACCGATGATGGACGCCACGATTCCAAGTCCGGAAAGGAGCATGGGCAAGAGAACTCCGCCCAGAGGCATGTTCGAGAACTCCGACAGTCCGACGAAGGTTGCCCCGATCACCATCGTGCCGATAATCGCCCCCACGTAGGACTCGAATAGGTCGGCACCCATTCCGGCGACATCGCCGACGTTATCGCCTACATTATCAGCAATGGTCGCTGGATTCAGCGGGTGATCTTCCGGAATTCCTTCCTCTACTTTTCCGACTAGGTCTGCACCGACATCCGCAGCTTTCGTATAAATCCCTCCACCGACACGAGCGAAGAGCGCGATGGAAGAGGCCCCAAAGGAGAAGCCAGTGACGATGGTCATGACCCGAGCCACCGAAGTCGCATCATTTCCGATCTGATGATAAAAAATCGCAAACAGAACCCCCAGTCCGAGCAATCCGAGCCCCACGACTCCCATGCCCATAACTGACCCCCCAGCAAAGGCAATCTTCAGTCCCTCACCCAAGCTGACTCGCGCTCCCTGCGTCGTGCGGTAGTTCGCCTTCGTAGCGACACGCATTCCGATGAATCCAGCGAATGCGGAGCAGAGAGCACCCACGACGAAGGACAAAGCCACAAACGGCGAACTGTTCACCGGATCTTTCAGTCCACCGAAAACCAGCAAACCTGCCACACAGAGAACAAAAATCGCGAGCACCTTATATTCAGCACGCAAGAATGCCATCGCACCTTCGTGAATGAACCCACCGATCTGCTTCATTCGATCCGATCCAGGATCTTGCTTTTCAATCCAAGCGGAGCGCCAGAAGGTATAAGCCAGAGCCAGAACACCAAAGCAGGGAAGAGAAATCACAAGCAAATTCATTACGAGTTCGTTGAAGGGTAGTATCGGGGTAGGTGAAATTTAGAAAGGGGGAAGAATGGCGAAATTAAACGACATTGCAAGGATTGGATCGAAAAAATTCGCTGCGATTCTTTTTCACCTTCTCCGCTACAGGATAGAATTCCCTAGCATTCCTTATTAACTACGGTCATTCCGAGCGATCTCTTCACAGGCTTTAATGTCCAACTTTCCGGAGGCTAAAATCGGAATCTTCTCCACGAAAATCACTTTTTTAGGAATCCACAGCGCCGGGATCCCCTCCTCGGTGAGTCTGCTCCGTAGTTGGTTGATATCAGCATCTGGATCGGTACTTAGCAGGACGAGAGCCTCCCCCTTCGCTTCATCCGGCACCCCAGTAACGGCGATCACTCGCTCATCCTCAGAATGTCTCATCGCCTGATTAATCAGATTCTCGACAGTCTCATGCGGCACCATTTCCCCTCCGATCTTGGAGAACCGCGACAGTCGCCCTTCAATGTAGAGAAACCCGTCCTCATCCAAGCGACCAAGATCGCCCGTACGAAACCAGCCATTCTTGATCACATCCCTCGTCTTCTCCGGCTGATCGAGGTAGCCCTCGAACACATTCGCCCCACGGAACCAGATGATTCCCCTATGATGCAAGGGCAGCGGCTCCTGCGTATCCGGATCGGTAATCCTCACAGCCATACCGGGGATCAGGAGCCCCACCGATCCAAATCGGTGATTCGGTAAAACCGGACAGCACGGATCGTTCGCCTCACCGACGTCCGGAAGATTCACATTCGTCACGGGGGAGGTCTCTGTGAGGCCATATCCCTCAAGCACGCATTTGCCGAATCTCTCTTCGAATGCCTCCGCAATCGCCGGGGGAAGCTTCTCTGCACCTGTGATCACCAACTTTAGTGGAGCGAGTTGCTCCTTCGTCGCCTTTCGAAGATATCCTCGCAGAAAAGTAGGAGTCGCCAATAGTAGCCGAACTGAGTGTTGCTCGATCAGTTCTGCCAACTTTCCTGTATCGAGAGGATTGGGGTAAGTTACTACACTGATTCCTTCCAGCAGAGGATACCACATGGTTACGGCGCAGCCGAAGCTGTGAAAGAGCGGGAGACAGCCCAAGACCTTGTCATACGGATGCAGATCGATTCGAGCACCGAACTGGTTCACATTCGCCAATAGGTTCCGATGGGATAAAACCACACCCTTTGGATCGCCGGAACTGCCGCTCGTGAATAGCAGAACAGCCTCCTCATGCCCACCCTCTCTAGGAATTCCTAGAATTCGAGCCAGCATCGGCGTAGGCAGAAGTTTCGATAGAGCGTAACACAGTCCGATTTGAACCTTCCATCCGGGGAGGATACGATCCAGCAACATCATTTTTCCATCTTCCGGCCAGGGAAAAGAAGAGCAGCGCTTCATGAACCGCTGAGCGGAAATAAAACAATCCAAATTCGCCTGTTCGATGCAGGATTTGATGGCTCGCTCTCCGGCGGTAAAGTTCAGATTGACGGGTACTTTCCCTGCAAACAACACGCCTAGGTTAGCCAAAATTCCCGCTTTGCCCGGCGGGAGAATGATCGCCACGCGCTTCTTCTGTGTGGCTTTCCGAATCGCTCGGGAGAGCACCATCGCCGCTGCCAGCAGTCTGTCGTAGGGAAGGCTGCTATCGTCATTCCCGTCGAAAATTTCTGCCGATTTTCCACATCTCTTCAGCCCCTTTAGAATCTCCCAAGCGAGGTGACTCTTCAAAATCGGACGAGCCGAAAACGCAGTTTCAGAGGCAATCAGAAAATTTTCCGTATAATTTGCCAGATTCGCGGCTTCGCGCTGAAGGAGCGATCCGAAGGAAAATACGACCCGCTCAATGTCCGACCGAGACTCCACTCGGAGGCAAGTCTCCTCCGGATGATCGATGAACAACGGCAACACCGGCGCTCCGGACGAAGTCAAAAAACGGAGAACCGCAGACGGAACCGTCATGATCTGGGCTGGATTTACCTTTACGATGCCCGGCACGAAAATCGCTAGTCCATCTTCTCCCAGATGCTGATGGAGCACTTTTTTGAAGGAATCCTTTGCCTCCTCGTTCGAAGAGAATTCAATGATCGCAGTTCCGCTTTTTTCAATCCTGCCTCGGAGAGGCGGATCATAGGTGAATTCTCGATCAAACAGATACGCGACTTTCCGCCCCTGAAAATACTTTTCCAGATGGAGCAAATCCTGAAAGGAGAGTCGATTGGGAATGATGAGAACTCCGCCAGCGGGAATATTCTCTTCACCGTGCAATTCGAGTAAGTCGCGCTGGCTCATATCAGGGAATGTGCCTTGCTTTTCCGAAATATCGACTCGTTTTCACAAGTCGATGTCAGGATGTCCAGAAGGATCGTATTTTCAACGAGAAGCAATCAAACCGGATTTCAGTATCTCGGGATAAATTCGAGATTTCCATAGACTTTCTGGGGCCCGACTTCATGCAAACCCATCGACAAACCAGCTTGAAATCGTAAGATCAGCGTTGATACGACTCGGTACCCTCTGCTCCCTCTCTCCCGACCGTGTGTTCAAAGCGCCCGAAATCTTCCTTCCGCCCATGCGTCTCCCCATTTTCGAACTCGAGACTGATTTTCTCGCTGCCCTGCGAGAGGATCGAGCTCGCATCGTCGTCGAGGCTCCTACAGGCTCGGGGAAATCCACTCAAGTTCCCCAATTCCTTCTTAAAAGCGGTCTCTGTGATTCGGGGGAAATCTACGTGCTCCAGCCTCGTCGTCTCGCCGCTCGAATGTTGGCCGCACGAGTTGCCGAAGAACGAGCGAGTCGGCTCGGTGAGGAGATCGGCTATCAGGTGCGCTTTGAATCCGCAGTCTCGCGCAAAACCCGTGTCCGCTTCGTCACGGAAGGG
>JBDHQE010000013.1:0-30675 GCA_039806885.1 Verrucomicrobiales bacterium | reverse complement strand
GCGCTTTGTCCCCATCGTGAGAACGTTCGCTCCTTTTGTCGCTGGATCAGGGACCATGCACTACCCGCGATTCATGCTTTTTAATGTGACTGGAGCACTACTGTGGGTAGGACTCATCGTATCGGCGGGCTGGTTTTTTGGAAGTATTCCGATTGTGAAAAAGAACTTCGAGATCGTAGTCATCGGAATCATTTTCATCTCTGTTCTGCCGATGGCTTTCGAGCTGTGGAAGGCGCGGCGCCAAAAAGCCCGAGAGGCAGGGTCCGATGTGGCTGAGGTCGATTGATAGCGGTGTAGCATGGGCGATTCTGCTCATGTCGTTCGCCTCGTCTCACTGCGATTCCCTCAATGTTCTGGGCTGGTATCTGAGATTTAGATATGCTCTCATGTAAACACTCATGAAGAATGTTCCTTTCATCGCGTTCTTCTCTGCTGCGCTCCTGGCTGCGATACTAATCCCGGCTTCGGTTCACGCAGAGATAATTTTGGATGCTCCCGGCGACGATGGCGTGTTGGAGATCGTTCCTGCAGGATTACGTGGGTTTTTGAAACAGGACCGAGAGACTCGGAACCGTCTGTATCGCGAGAAGCCTCGAGAGTGGGTGAAGGAGCGACAGCCGATCCTGCACAATTTTTCATGGCACTGTACTGCTGGAGAGACCGGACCTTTCACTGTGACTGTTACAAAGGAGGGAGAAACGAAGCCCGCCTCTGTGCTCATTTTGCATCCGGAGGACAAAAATTCTGGGACTCAGGTTCAGATAACGAACTTCGAATTGGGAGCGCGTTACGTCTGGCAAGTCGAGGGTACATCCGAGGGAAAATCTGTCCGCTCCGCGACCGCCCGATTTCGCACGGGCGAACAGCCACCGCGCCTGATTCTGATCCCTGGTATGGATAATGTTCGCGATCTCGGTGGTTGGACGGGACTCGACGGACGTAAGATTCGACAGGGACTGCTCTATCGATCATCCGGACTCAATGAAAATAGCCCTGATCGACTCGATGATGCGATGATCAAGCGCCCACGCCAAGAGTATCGTCTAGGCGAGAATCGCGCCACTCCAGAGGGACTGCGTTACATCGTGGAGCAACTGGGTTGGAAGGTCGATCTGGACCTGCGTAGTGATCGAGAAATCGGACCGATGACCAGTTCGCCGGCAGGTGACAAAGTGCGTTGGATCAACAGCCCTTCGTCATCTTACGGTACCTTTGCGAAAAGTGATCAGCCATTGAAAGGGGTGAGTGTGGTGGCGAAGAATTTCGGCATTCTGAGCGATCCTGACAATCTACCAGCGGATTTCCACTGTATCTTAGGGGCTGATCGCACCGGTGCCTTGTCCGTGGCGATTCTGGGAACTCTAGGCGTGTCTATCGATGACATCATTCGCGATTGGGAGATCAGTCAGCACGCGAGTCCGAAATATCGTGATAAGTTTGATCAAATGATCGCGGATTTCGAATCCTACGGCTTGCCAAGCGACTCGACTGACAAGAAAGCCGAAATCTTTTTACAGGAACAGGGGGTCTCGATGAAAGAGATCCAGCGTCTCCGCGAAATAATGCTGGAGAAGAAGTAAGGGAGACTGTGACTGCAAATCGGTCTTGAGAAGACTCGATGTACGAAGCACTTGTTGCGTGAAGGAGAAATCGTCTTTGACGATGATCGAAGGATGAAATTGCCTGACGGATGTGGATTGCGGATTCGAAAGTCGAGCGAGAAGCGATTGCAGAAGGCGAGTTTCCTCGTCCTTATTCACTCCCCTGACTGATCTTCCGATTCCCCCTCAGACTTTTCCATCTCGGACTCTTTAGCTTTCTTCGCTCTGGCAATTTCGTCTAATTTCGCGTCCCAGTACTCCATCTCGTACTCTTCATCAGACGGACTGTCCGGCATGAAGAATTCTTCTGCGAATTCATAGTCCTCATCGCCCCACCTGAACGTATCGTCGTCGCTCATACCAAAACTTAAATTAGGAATTCGGGAAATTCTACTAAGAAAGAATCGATTACGAATATTTTTACTGGATCAGATGACAGGTATTATTCTCCTTCCACTTGTGATGCGGGTGGTGTGTAATAGCCCCGCAGAGTCCGCAGGTGACCTTGGATAATCGAGATAATCTGCTCCACCGGCAGACTCCCCTTGTGCAGCTCGAAAATCGACACCAACAAAGCCAACTCGATATCCACAGGACGAGCACTCACACTCCGCATCTCGCGTAGTAGTTCGAGCGATTTTGCTTCGGCGACTTTGTAGGCTTCGAAATTGGCTTCCAGTGGTGATGTCATGTTCCACTCATTTCCGGATTAGAGCGACTGTCAAGGGGGCTTCGGCGGAGAATCTCTCGCTTCCTTGCGCTTTTTCTCTGCGCCAGGATCGATTGAGTTCTCAGGAATCTTGCTGGTCGTCTTTCGGGAGGAATTGATCGACGAAATCAGATAGACGATGCAGTGTTGCGTCACGTCCGATCAGCGCCAGTGCTGGGATCAGATCGACTCCAGTTGCCTGACCCATGATCGCTATCCGGCAGGGCAGCATCAAGGCTCCCAGCTTCGCTCCGATTCCTGTGGCCGCTGCGGACAATGCATCGTGCAGCCCGTGTTCCGTCCACTCCAGAGCGCCTGATTCGAAAGCTGTGCGGAGTGCCTGAATGAGTTCTTTGATATTCGCGCGAGAGATCACTTTTTCCACCGATGCTGAATCCCATGAAATCGAAGAGTCGAAAATAACAGAGATCACTCCCGGAATATCTGCTAGCACCTGCACTCGATCTTTCGCCAGTTCTAGGGCGCGAGGGATACGAGAATCATTCGGATCGATTCCAGTCTTATCTAAAAAGGGAGCCGCGAATTCCTCCAAACTCTTCGTGGGCAGATGGCGGAGATGTTCGGCATTCACCCATCGGCACTTTTCGTAATCAAATTTCGAGTTGGAACGATTGATTCCCTTCAGATCAAAACGCTCAACCAATTCGCTGAGGGAGAAAATTTCCTTGTCCTCCTTCGGCGACCATCCCAGTAGAGCCATGTAATTGTCCACGCCTTCGGGGAGAAAGCCCGCTTCCTGATACTCGTGAATCAGCGCTCCTTGGTCTCGCTTACTCATTTTAGAACCGCTCGGGTTCAGGTTCAGCGGGATGTGTGCGAACTGCGGAGGAGTAGCGTCGAATGCCTCGAACAGAGCCAAGTGTTTCGGCGTGTTAGAGAGGTGGTCTTCTCCACGCATTACGTGGGTGATCCCCATTTCCAGATCATCGATCACGTTCACGAAGTGGAAAATGTAACCACCGTTCGGACGGCGAATTACGAAGTCGGGATTGGCATCGACCTCGCGACCCAGTTCGGCATCGTAGCGGCGAGAGCCAGCGACTTTCAGGTTGGTCGAGACTTCGCCACAGACGATGTCGTTGACTGTGTAAGTCTTATCTGGCACACGAAAACGGATCGCTCCATCATCCTCATACGCCAGACCTGCCGCTTCTAGACGGGCCAGGTAGCGGTCGTAAATCGCGGTACGCTCGCTCTGAAAATAAGGCCCACAGGGACCACCGACATCCGGGCCTTCGTCCCAATCGAGCTTCAGCCAGCGGAGTCCGTCGAGAATGATGCGAATCGAATCCTGTGTGCTGCGCTCCGTGTCGGTGTCCTCGATGCGCAGGAGGAATGTCCCTCCGTGATGACGGGCGAAAAGCCAGTTATAAAGGGCTGTGCGGGCTCCTCCGATATGAAGAAAACCAGTGGGTGAAGGGGCAAAACGGGTGCGGACAGTCATGTCACTGTGAAGGTGGCGCAAGCTCGCGATGAATCAAGGGAACAGGAGAAAATCGCGTAATGGAATGTAATGATGGCGAGATCGCGACAAATTCAGATTGGGGCCTGCTTTACTCGCTCGTTTTCTCCGTTTGAGGCAAGTAATCTTCGATTTCAAATGGCCATCCACTCCCATCGCGCTTTTCAGCCGAATTCGGAGTCGTCCAGAAGGTGACGAGTTGTAAGCGATCTCCCTTCTCCAACTCTCTCGCTAAAGCTTGTCCGAGAGCTCGTCGCTTGATTGGGTCGGGATAGTAGTAGGTCTCGGCGAAGCCGTAGGGAGCGCGGATCCCGAGATCGGCTAGGGCGGCATCGGCATCGTCGAGGATACGAGTCAGAACTTGACTTTCCGACCATTGTTCATTGGCAGTGAAGTAGCAGGAGAAATCGATGCGTGAAGGGATGGGTAATTGATGATCCACCATGAACTTCAGAGTCCGATAGACATGAAACATCGGACGACGACCGTGAAGAGCAGGGTAGTGGGAGTCACGATAGGTCTTATCCATGACCTTTTCTGCTGTCTGCAGTACGATGAAATAGATCGATGGCTCGAATCCAGCGGCTTTCACGCGAGTGACGAAGTCCGGGTAGTGCTGGGTGAGAAACCAATCCTGATTCTTTCGACCGAAGGTGTTCACCTCGCCATCGAGATAGAGCCGATGCACGACGAGAGTTCCGTCTTTCCGTCGAATGTCTTTCACCGCATCGATTAATCGATCCACGGACAGGCGAACTCGCCGTGTGAATTCCTCGGCAGGTAGGTTCATCGAGCCGAGTCCTGTCTCGGGCGTACCGTCAGAGTATCGAGCGGATCCCAGCCAGAGGAAGCATAGATCCAATCGTAGGCCGGTTCCTCGTGAAGTGCGCACTGCCGCTACGTCCTGCGCATATTGACGGAGGTTTTTCGCCTCCTGCTCAGAAAGGGGAAAGTGCGCCCGCCAAGTTTCACCGTGGTCCGGTCTCCCCGGTGAGACCACCAGCCAGATGCGGGTGGAAATTACGGTCGCTCCGCGTTCTGCCATGTTCGTGATTTGCCTTTGGACTTCTGCACGAATTTCTGGCTGATGGTAGATCGTTAAAAATGATGTCTTTGTGAAATCTGGCGAGATGGCGTGATAATCGACGCCTACATCCCAAGCTCGTGCGGAAAGAGTGCTGAGAAATAAAATCGCGACGAGGAAGCGCAGAGGTTTGGAAAGGTGTGTAGGCATGATGAGGTAATCACCATTGATCGTCGGATTCTCAGGATTTGGGAACGAAGTATGTGCGCCATGCGGCAGGTGCTCCCTCCGGAGACTCTGTCCAGGCAATGACGAAGCCCTGATCTGTCATCACGACCAGCGGATGGTTCGCCGATGGATCGGTGTTGGGGACTGAAATAGGGGCGCTCCATTCGCCTTTGTTCCGACCAGACAGGGTATAACGCAGGACTGAACCCTCTTGTGTTCTCTCCTGCCAGGCAGCAAGGAGCGTGCCGTCCCTCGCTGCCGCGAGATCGGGATGAGTCGCATTTTTATCCGCGAGTCGATGAGGCTTTTCGCCAAGACTGACGAAATACACGCCTGTCGAGCCTTCGCGCCCTGTCCAGACGACTGAATGAATTCCGCTATCGGTGATGGCAAGTCCTCCACCAGTGTGTGGGCAGGCTTCAATCTGCCAACCGAATTCACCAGCAGAGACGGGCTTTTGCCAGACTCCTTTCTCTGTTGAGACGATTTTCATATCTCGGGGATTGTGATCACGGAAGAGGACGGCGATTTCACCCTTGGCTCCAGTGGCGAGAGTATTGCGACAGCATTCACAGGTGTCTGTCTTGAGCGTGCGGTTGGTGCTCCAACTTTTGCCCTGATCCGAGCTTTCTGCATAGCGGAGGCCCTGACGTCCGTCGCGACTGTCGAGCCAGACCATGTGAAAGTGTCCGGAAGTATCGACAGCTAGATCGATGAAGGAGTGTCCTGTAGTCAGGCCATCGTCGGCGGGATTAGGGCCGGGATGCCAGGAGAGTCCGCCGTCCTCCGAGAGGGCGATGATGATCGGGCCAGATCCGTATTCGCCGGCACCACCGATGGACCAAGCGGCGACCAGATGATCTCCGTAAGCGGCAATCTGTGGATCAAAGCCGCGGACAGGGTGGTTCGGCATGGGGCGCTCAATGTCGATGCGATGAGCTTGGCTCCAGGTTTTCCCATCGTCGGCAGAGCTGCGATGGATCATGTGCAGGACGTGTTCCGGATCGGATTCGACCGTGAGCAGATGAATGCGTTGCCCATCAGAGTATAGATCGATCGCCTGCGTCCCGGTCGGGGCGGGGGAGGAGTGTCCGTTTTTCGCCGCATGATCACCTCCGGCATGATGCTGTGCCTGAAGGATGGTGGGAACGATCCACGACAGGAGAACGAGGAGGGCAAGACGGACTCGTAGAGGCTTCATGAGAGAGTTTCGGCGAGATAGTGGTAGGAGGGGTGTAGAATATGTGACGGATTCGTGTGGTAGTCGTTACCATTTCCATTCAAATCCGGCGTAAATGCCGCGCCCGTCGCCCGGCAGGTAGATTCCCTCTCCCGCATAGGTGCTCACGACGCTGGTGGTAGCGGCGTAAATCTCATCGGTGAGATTTTTCGCTTCGACGAAGGCGGACCATCCACGCTCACTGCGATAGCCCACTTTGAACCCCAGCAGGGCGTAGGAATCCGTGAACTCGGTGCCAGCAGAGTCCACGCTGTAATCGCTGGGTACCCACTCGACGTTGGGGCCGAGATATAGTCCGCTGGGGTGTTCGTAGAGCAATTCGGCACGGTAATAGTGCTGCGGGACACCGGGGAGGCGATTGTCGCCGTAGGTGGCATCTCGGTCGAAGCGAAAATCGTTCCAGAGATAGTGCTGACGTAGAATCAGACGGTCGTCTTCTGATCGGATAGGAGCTTTGTCAGATACGCCTTTGTTTCCGAGCTCTGAGGAACTAGCCCAGCTTCTGGCGAAGAATCCAGAGGCCAGCTCGAGTTCTAGCGACGCTTCGATGCCCTGGTGCATCGTGTCATTCGCATTGACGGTTTGCGTCAGGCCGGGAGCGATCTGGTAGGAAAGAAGCTCACCGTCGATCGCTGCATGATACCAAGCGATATCCCAAGCGATACGGTCAGTCTGGCCTCGGGTGCCGATTTCGAAGCTAGTTGCTGTCTGGGCATCGAGTTGAACCAATCCAGGTGCGCCGAAGTTCGCTTCGACGAGTTCTCCAAAAGACGGCGGTTCGAAGCTGCGGCTGATATTGGCATAGATTTGCGATTTTGGAGTGACATCCCAGAGCAATCCGACTTTCGGTGAAAAGGATGTCCAGTCTTGCTTGTCGCTGCTATCAGGGCCGAAAGGAAAGCGATCCTCATTTTTCCGATCTGCATGACTGAACTGCGCCCCGACAACGAAGGCCGCTTTCGGAGCGAAGTAGTGCACATTTTGCGCGTAGAAATCCGCGTTAAGTGAGGTCTGATGACTGTCGGAGAATTTCGTCCCACGTCGGCCATAAACATTGGCAAAGCGCAAGTCGTCCAGGATTCCGTACGTCGGTGCAAATCCGGCGACAAAGTGATTTTCTCGATCGAAGAGATCGGCGTCGTTTTCGTAACGAAAATCCAAGCCGAAGTCGTCACTGAGCTGATCAATGACGAATAGAATGGGATGATCGAGATTCTTATGCGACCAGAAGGAACTGATGCTGAATCGGGATTCGTCGAATTCCCATACTGTGCGATTGGCGAGACGGAACAGGTCGAAGTTTCGCTCCCAGTCACTCGAAACCCGATCAAAGATGACGACGGCGGGATTATTTTGCAGGAAGGATGGCACTCGAGATGCTTGGCGTGGATTCGCCAGCATTTCCGCCTTGGTGAGTTCCCCCGGGATCTCGGAATGGCTGTGAGCGTAGGTGAGGTAAAAGCGCGTCTCCACGCCAGGAGCGAGGGTCTGACCGAAGTTGGTGAACAGTCGTTGATTGCTCTGCACGGAGTGATCGCGGAATCCGTCACTCTCAGAGTGAGATAGGCTGAGATAGGCGTCGCTGTCTCCGGAGACGGTTCCGCCGCTGACTTGGGCGCGAATCGAGTCGAAACTGCCGTATTCCAGTCGTGTGCTGATTCCAGAGGCACTGTGTCCGGTATGAGAGACGAAGTCGATGGCGCCGCCTAGCGTAGTGGCCCCATATTCCAAGGCGTTGGCACCGCGATAGACGCTGATGTATTGTGTCGATAGGGGTTCGACCGCCTGAAAGTCAAAGGAGCCGTCGGCGAGATTCAGGGGTACGCCATCCTGCATTAGCTTTAGCCCACGCCCGTGGAAGGTGCGCTGGATGCCGGAACCACGGATCGACAGGCGAGATTCTTCCGCTCCGTATCGCGGCTGGACGAAGACGCCGGGAGCGTAGTCCAGAGCGTCCTTGAGAGTGGTGGCGCGCCCTCGGCGATAATCCTCGGCGTCGATCACTGCGACCCCGCCGGGCGTGAGACGCAGCGTTTCACGAACATCCTGAAGCGACGGCGTGGTTAGAGAGGGAGCTTGCGGGAGAATATCGTCGATGATGAGCGGAGAGGATTCCGCTGGGGGAGCTGGAGCTGGAGCCGGTGCAGGCTGCGGGGTCGGACGGGATGCTGGCTTAGGGGCTGGATCGGGTGCGCTTTCGACGACCGTTGTAGGCAGGGCAACCTCTGAAGGAAGATCCTGTGAATAAGAGGGAGTGATCAATAGGGGGCCGAGAACTAGACACGAGAAAAGTGAAAATGATCGCATGAACAGTTTTTTTAAAATGAAATTCATAAAAGAAAAAGTGATAAAACAGAGAGTAAGAGACACATCGGATGTCACCTCTGACTCGGGTGACGATGTGAAAGAATGAAGACTCAGGCACTTAAACCGTTGCTTCAGGGCAGGGGACTCTCAGCTCCGCCAAGGCGGTGGAGTGGGTGAGGCCAATCGGACGGAAGACAGTTCATCCGAGGTCGAAAAATAGAAGAGGTCTGTCGAGATCACTTGCGGCAATGGGTTCACTGCGGGCAGGATCGCAATCAGTTGGGAGATCAGAAGGGTGGGTTGCTGATCGCCCTCATCTTGCTGACCCTTTTCGACGGTGTGGCACAGATTGCAGGGGTGCTCTCCATCAAAAGTCTTCCCGAGTGCTTCCACGAGAGAATCTGATCGATGGTTTTCTACGAACATACCCACCCACGCCACTGTTTGCAACGCCAGCCAGTGCCCGCCTATCAGATGCAGGCAGGCAATCAGAGCCAGAGACTTAGCAGCGAGGGATCTCACGAGGGGCACAGTCTGGAGAAGTTTCCGAGTCTTGCAAGTGAAAACTAAAGATTCGCTACACGATGACTAATTCCACGATCAGCTGCCTAGCACCTAGGCTGAGATGTTTGTAGCACTTCTTCCTATTTGCCCTTCCTCACGGCTCGGCCGGGGCGCTTTCCACTGTCTTCGCCATCACGGATGACCGGTTCGCCGTTCACAAATACCCAAGGAATCCCCGTCGCGTACTGATGCGGTTCGCGAAAGGTGGCTGGATCTTGCACCTTGTCCGGATCGAAGAGCACCAGATCGGCGTGATAACCTTTCGCAATCTCTCCGCGTCTGGCCAGATCGAAGGTTCTGGCCGGTAAGGAAGTCATGCGACGGATTCCTTCCTCCAGACTCAGAACTTTTTTCTCGCGGACATATCGGGCAAGAAGACGCGCATTGTTCCCGTAGCTGCGGGGATGAGGCACGTCCTTGCCGGGACGAAGGGGCCATCCGTCACAGGCGATCATACTGAGTGGGTGACGGAGGAAACGCTCCAGATCTGGTTCATCCATATTGTGATAGACAGAGCTGGCACCGCCTCCGGCTTGGATCTCTAGGATCGCTTCGAGTTGATGATCGAGAGATGCATTGCCCTTCATGATTTCAGTCGCTTCGGGGATATTCTTTCCGTTTAGCGATTCATTAGGAATGCAGCGGGCCAAGAAGACGTGGGAGTAATCATCGCGCCCCTCAGATTTCAGAGTAGCTTTCGCCTCGGCGATGATTCGGGCTTTGGTGACAGGATTGTTGATGCGAGCGACGAAATCTTCTTCCTTTCCTTCCAGTGCCCACTGAGGGAGCACCTGGCGGAGTGCGGTCGAGGAGGCCGTGTAGGTGTACATGTCGTGGGTGATTTTCAGTCCTTCCGCCCGCGCTTTGTCGAGTTGAGCGATGATTTCATCAGCTCGTCCCCAGGCGGTCGGGCCGCTGAGCTTGATGTGAGAGACTTCGGCGGGGCAGCCACTTTCACGAATGATGTGAAACAATTCGTCTAGAGCTTCGCGGATCCTCAGATCCTCGTGACGCATGTGGCTGGCGTAGATGCCGTCGTACTGATGAGCGACTTTGGCTAAAGCGATCACCTCGTCGGTTTTGGAATAGGTGCCAGGCACGTAAATGAGTCCAGTGCTCAGTCCCACTGCGCCATCCTTCATGCCCTGTGCGACCAGATCGCACATTTTGGCTAGCTCCTCTTCCGTCGGCGTGCGCATGAAAATACCTCTCATCGCTTCTTTCCGAACCGAGCCATGACCAATCAGGGAACCGATATTCAGCCCGAGTCCGGCAGCTTCGGCTTCCCGGAAGAATTCGGAGAGATTTGTTCGAGAGCTACCGCAATTCCCAGTGATAATGGTTGTCAGGCCCATGCGAACGAAGTTCATCGCCTCCGGCTTGCTTGTGATCATCTCTGAGTGGGTATGCACGTCGATGAATCCGGGGGCTGCGACCAGTCCGTCGATGGTCTCCCGGGCAGAACCAGAGAACTCTCCCACCGCCGCGATGATGCCGTCCTTAATCGCAATCCGACCGGATACGAGCGGTGCGCCTGTACCATCGGCGATACGGGCATTCTCGATGATGTAGTCGTAGTCAGATCCGACTGCTGAAAACGTTAAAATTACAGCGATGAGTCCTGTGAAGAGAAGTTTGAACGGCTTCATAACGATCATTGTTGATAAAACGGGAGTGATTTGCCAAGAAGAAAATGCCTCTCAGCTTTGATCTGCTGAACAGATAAGGGTTTCCCTTGCTGAAAGACTCGCCGTCGGGATCCTCATCCACGTGGTGAATGTGTCATCTTCACTACGAAAGCCGATCTTTAGACCTAGGTCGGCTGCTAAGACCGAAGCCCACGTCAGGCCGAGACCAGAATGATGGGAATCTTGCGAGTTCCTCCACGTATGAAATGGGCAGGAGAGATCCTCCAGTGCTTTTCGATTGTATGCCTCTGAGCGATTCCTGATGAAGAGATTCACGAACTCCCCGCCCTCCTGCTTTCTGGGCGGAGTTATGCTGACATCCACCTGAGAGCCGGGAAAACGAAGGGCGGAATCCACAGCATTATTGAGCAGGCTCAGATAGACATTCCACAGAGAGACCGCATCACTCCTGATGCTGGGCAATTTACTGGAATGCTTGAAGTCGAAGGGAATCTTCCGGGCGGAACAAATCTCCTCTGATTTCATTTTCCAGTAGGGGAAGACTTCTCTTGGATTCAGATCGACGAGATCTTCGATTCGGACTTCGTTCTCTGGGGTACCGAAGTACTGGACTGTCTCTTCATTTAGTCTTTTTAGAGCAAAGAATGCCATTTCTAGTTCCTGAAGAATCGTGATTATCTCCGGAGTAAATGCGAGTTTGGGGAAATGCCTGAAGAGTTCCTTTACTCGCTGGCGAAGATGAATGGCATGTCTATTGAGCATCAGTGCATAGTGTTTTGTGAGTATCTGATAAAATTGCCGATTGAGTCCTAGGTCTGCATCTTCCCCCGAAGGATAGATGAAGCCTGGGTGGGCGAGGGTGTAGCGCTCCTCCGGATCGGCATTAGTCGAGAGACCGCTACGTGCGACGGGAATGGTCAGACAAGTCGTCATCACTCCATGCTCGTATCGTAATCCTAAGATCATTCCCATTTCCTTAGCCAGTACTACTGCTTCAGGCAGTCCGAGTCCGAAATGTTTCGGATCAGATTTTGTCGAAGCGAAAGGTAGAAAGAAACATTGGATTACATCCGCACGGAAGGTCTCGCTGGTATTCCTGATGAGAAGGTCGACGAAGCCGAGACCGTTTCTTCCTAGGCGTCGGACGACTTCCCAAGAGACTCTCCCAGAAGGAAATTTCGCAGCAGCTTCCGCAGCATTGCGAATCAGTATGAGAAATAATTCATCGAGCAGCAATGCGTCTGCGATGACGTCGGGAAGCCCCTGGGGCTGCGTAATTGAGACAGGAAGCTTGAATTGGCGACTGATGTGGTCTGAGTGATGCTGCCAAGAGGGAAATACTTCGGCCCATCGCACGAATCCGAGTTTAGAAGGCTCCTTCATCGGCTCCCAGCATCTCGTGACGTTCTCGATGTGCGGACGAATTCTGCAAAAAAAGGAATTCGTGACCGCCACATCGTTTTTCACATGTGGAGCCGCAATGTCGAACAGAAGAAGTTCTACAAATCCCCAAAGGCTGCCGGCAAGGTCTACCAAACGAGACTGATATTGGCAAAAAAATGTCTGAAAAAATTTCGACGGCTCTCGCTGCCATAGAACTCCTTCTTTGGGAAAAACATAATCACTCATCACTCCGAATTGGGCGGACGAGTATAATCGATTTTTCGACTATTAAGGCAACTTAGGAATTCAGATAATTATAAGGCTCTCAGCTTTGCGAAAGGTCGGTAGCCTATCAACATTCCGCTTCAACATAGAACATGACCTCGTCCCACACACGACACTCTGTGCAAGTGAGACCTCATCCTCTGTCCCCGGCGTCTAGGAAGCCCTCCAGATGGCGAATCCGGGTGGGGTGGCGCATTTTTCTCAAGGCTTTCGCCTCGATCTGACGGATGCGCTCGCGAGTGACGCGGAACTGCCTGCCCACTTCCTCTAGCGTCCGGATACATCCATCGACTAGACCGAAACGTTGCTCCAGCACGGCGCGTTCTCTGGGACTGAGAGTGTCGAGTACGTCTTTGATCCGATCCCGAAGCATGGTCATGGCTGTGACGTCGCTGGGATCGTGAGCGCGATTGTCTTCAATGAAATCTCCGATTTTGGCATCGTCACCATCTCCCACGGGCGAATGCAGGGAGACGGGAGATTGAGCCATGCGTAGAACTGTGGTGATGCGTTCGACGGGCAGATGGATCTCTTCGGCGATCTCCTCGGGAGTGGGTTCGCGGCCGATTTCCTGCTGGAGCTGCTTTTGCACTCGCGTCAGCTTATTGATCGTCTCGATCATGTGGACCGGGATGCGAATGGTGCGGGCTTGGTCTGCGATGGCACGCGTGATCGCTTGGCGAATCCACCAGGTGGCATAGGTGGAAAACTTGAATCCGCGCTGGTATTCGAACTTCTCCACTGCCTTCATCAGTCCCATGTTCCCCTCCTGTACCAGATCGAGGAATGACAGCCCGCGATTCGTGTATTTTTTGGCGATTGAGATCACGAGTCTCAGGTTCGCCTCCACCATCTCCTCTCTGGCTTTATTGGCATCTGCGATGCAGGTGTGTAGCTTGCGAGTCAGTGTTCTGAATTCGTCGGCGGGCATCCAGACTTCCCGTTGAAAGCGCTGATGCTCCTCGGGACAAAAATCGCTAGGATTTTCGCAAAGGGCGTCCGCTCGCTCTTCCCAAGAAGGCGTTTGCGATACAAAATGCTCAGAAACCTGCGGTTTGAAATAAAATCGTGAATAGATCTTCGAGAGTTCGGCGATCCCCTTTTTCCAAGCATCAGCGAGATCGGTGGCGCTTTCTGAGGCTGGGGGCGTACCCTGTAGTGTTTCGTTCTGAACCCTGTGCAGTTTGCTGCAGAGGTCCATCAGATAGTTACGGTGCTCTACTAACTGTATGCAGAGGCGTTCAAGATTTTTGAAATAGCGGTGCCGACTATCGATCTTTTTATCGATTACTAGGCGGTCAAAGCGCTCTTCTCCCCGTTCTAGGCGATCAGCGATATCCAGATACATGTCGGGAAGGAAGCCGAAGCGGAGGAGAATTTTCCGCGCTTCTGTCTCTGCTTTCTCGACCCGTTTTGACAGGGCGATTTCCTGCTCTCTACTCAGCAGCGGAACCTGTCCCATCTGCTTGAGATACATACGGACGGGATCATCCAGAACATCCAGACGCCCTCCTTCCTGCCGCAGGTCACTCTCCTCTGAATCCACCTTCTCATCATCTTCTAGCGAATCATCTTTCTCTGAGGCCTGATCCTCAGGTTCCTCCCTGGTGGGGGGAGGATAGGAATCGATCTCGCCAGAGTCGATGATCTTTATCTTCATCGAGCGAAGTCGATCGATGAGTTCATCGAATAAATCGACATCGAGTTCTGAGCCTGGAATCGCATCGTTGATGTCGTCGCTAGACAGATAGCCCTGATCCTTTGCGAGTCGGACGAGATCTCGAATCACGATGCGAAATGCCGGAGAATCGAGCGGGGAAATGCTTTCGACAGAAGCAGTGGTTCCCATGATGGACGGGCGCCCCTCTGTGCTCTTCTTTCCTTTGGAATCACCCTTGGATGCTTTCGATCCGGGATTGCTCGAGTGCGAATTTGCCATATTCCAAACAAAACAAAGAGGAGAACGAAAAGCTTTTTTGTGAACGGGACGGACGATTGATTAACGTTTCTAACACTCGTTTAGCTGTTTGCGCAGGTCAAGGAGGACTTTAGTCAGCCTCAAGGCTTCCCCATCAGGAAGATTAGGTGCGCTCATACGGGCTTTGATCGCGTCCATCTCTCGTTGGATACTCTGTCTCTTCAGCGCTGAAAGGCAGTCCTGAGCGACTTCCATGCTCATGGTTTCGACGTTCTCTGCTAGCAGAAAACGCAGGGCTGCTTGGGCTGGTTCCGACAATCGGCTAAAGAGGGCATTGACTGAGGAGATGGCGGCAGGATCGAATTCCTCTTTCCAGAGACGAGCCAAGAGTTCTGTCTCTGGCAAATTTCTGAGAAAGTCGGGAACTAGTTGCGCCGAGAGTCCGACTTTCACCTCCGGATTAGTCAGCAGTCCTCGACAGAGGAGTCGGACGGCACGATTTTGCATCGTCACCACCTCGGGAGGCTCTGCTGGAGCAGGGGATTCCCCGCCTATTTCTGATTCTGCTGTCTGTTGGTCGCGCTGGGCTTGAAGTCCGGAGCGGCGTCTCGTCGCGGCTTCAGCTCGGGCTTGTTGGCGGACGGCGTCCGCGACGTGTTTGCGGATTTCGTCTTCTCCCACAGCCAATCGGACTGCAATCCGGTTGATAAGCGAGTCTTGGAGCATCTTTTCACTGACCAGTGCGACATCAGCGGCGAGAGTGCGGGCGAAGGTGAGTCGCTCACGCAGATCATCTCGCTCGAGCTGGCCTCCGCGTCGATCAATCTGAAAGTCGAAAAACTCCGGTGCTTCTTCAATTACTTGTCGCAGGGTATCACGACCGCTTTTGCGCAGCAGAGAATCGGGATCTTCACCCGGTGGGAGCATCGCCAGCCGAACCAGAATTCCCATCGGGGCAAGCACGCGGAAGGCTTTGCTAGCGGCTTCCCGACCGGCATTATCTGAGTCAAAGCAGAGGATAACTTCTTCTGTAAAGCGACGTAGTAGCTTCGCCTGCTCGGATGTGAAGGCTGTGCCTAGGGGGGCGACGAGATTCTCGATTCCAGCCTCGAAGACAGAGATCACGTCGAGTTGTCCTTCGAACAGAATCGCTCGTTTAGCTCGGAGGATGGCTCGCTTACTGCGGTCGAAGCCGAAGAGCAGGCGACTCTTGGCGAAGAGAGGCGTCTCCGGCGAATTGACATATTTTCCTCCCGGCTGATCTGCTGACAGGACGCGTCCGCTGAATCCTACAGTTTCACCCCGATCATTATTGACCGGAAACATAAGGCGATTGCGGAAAAAAGGATAGATTCCTCGACCAGGTCGGTTTTCGTCGGCCCATTTCGCCAAGCCCCCATTGACTAGTTGAAGGTCAGTAAAGCCCTGCCCCCTCGCCCATTGGAGAAATAATTTTGAATCTGGAGGCGCGTAACCGAATTCCCACCGGCGAGATGTCTCCATACTCAGATTCCGTGTTTTCAGGTAATCTCTAGCGGGCTGGGCTAGGGAGCTTTTGAAAAGATGATGGTGAAACCAAGTGGCTGCCGACTTTTGCATCCTCACCAGATCGCTCCGCAGTCGCCGCTTCGCGTCTTCCTCAGGATCATAGGCTTCTTCCTCCACGATGACTCCGCCACGGTCTGCCAGCTTTTTTGCAGCATCGACGAAGGATAGGTTCTCGTAGAGCATGACGAACTTTATCGCGTCGCCCCCGACGTGACAGCCGAAGCAGTGAAAAATTTGTCGTTGCGGATTAACCTGAAAACTCGGCGTATTTTCGTTGTGAAACGGGCAGAGGGCTACGAATGCCGCGCCAGACCGCTTCAGTGGGAAGTAAGTCTGGACCAGATCGACGATATCATTCGTATCGAGGATCTTTTGAACTGTTTCCTGGGACAGATTGGCCATGCAAGGGAGAGCGCCCGCTACTAAAGCGCATTCAGCACGGACTGCAAACGCCCCCGAATCGGAGCGTATGGGAGTGTCTTGCGCGGAAAAGTTTCCTCAGCTAGTCGGTCGTCGAATCGTTGGAATCTGGACTTCGCTTGCGATGACGCGAGCTTGGGCATCCGGATTCAAACGACAAGTGGATTGAATCGGATGGAGAGTCGGAGAGACCCAGATCTGATCGGTCCGTAGAAAGGGGAAGCGATTGGGTGACGTATCTCCCCAGCCGATCCCGGCATAGCCGAAGGTATCGATCATCGAATTATTCTCTAAGGGACCGAATACGTCATCTCCGGCGGGCGTTCCAAAGTGTCCGCCCACGACTCGTGCTACGTCCTGTCGCGTAATCGGGTTCTCTCCCAAGGCATTTCTTACGAAGCGTCGTCCTCCGACGCGGGCAGCTGTCAATTCTCTCCAGACTGAGGGTTTCCACATATCGCGGCGAGGGGCGCAGCCTTCGAGATCGAGATCGGTCACGTCGAGAATTAGCCCGCTGGGGTGGCGGAGACGAACGTGAAGCGCTCTCCCTGACGGGGAAGCGATTACCGCCAGAGTGCTTCCACGGGCGAGGATGGCGAGGGAACCGTGGCTGGTCACCGTGCGTTCGCTTCCGTAGATGCGCTCGGCCACGGAGTCGAGCACGGACTTGCTTGGTGCTCCCTGGATCAGGATTACGTCAGGCGCTGCCTCCGCTGCTGACTGCAAAGCCGCTTCAGATCCATGACAGCGGACGGACACAATCTGCAGGGAGTCGGATTTCTTCTTCTGAAGATCTCTGCTGTGAACTACAGAGCGAAGCAATTCTCGACCCACGCTCCGTGATTCTTCAGAGAATACGACGGCAGTGAGTAGGGTGAGGGTAAAGACGATACTGGGGAAGATATGTCGGGAGAGAATCCAACTGAAGAGAGAAAATATCGAGAGAAAGCCCATCCATATCCAGAGGGGAATCAGCGTAACCGGCACCATCGAATCCCAGCGGTTGAGCATACAGATACCGATGAAAAAAAAGATTAAGAGCAGAATCGATGGAAAAACGAATGCAAAGAACTTGTAGGGCTTTCGTCGCATGAAATCGAGAGAGATAAGTCGCGGGGACTCAGCTAGTATAGAGTCGCAGTGGGAGATGTCTAGGCGGAGAGATTTCTCTGACGGGATTCTTTAGTTGCGAACAATTCATTTTTGAGTTCCGATCTCTCAATCATGAAACTAGAGGCTCTTAGACAGGAGGTTCTCGATGCGAACTTGCGCATTGTTCGCGAAGGATTGGTGCGCCTGACTTGGGGGAATGTCTCCGGGATCGATCGAGAGACTGGGTGCTTCGTCATTAAGCCGAGCGGCGTGGACTATGCGGATTTAACGACAGAGTCGCTGGTCATCGTCGATCTGGAGGGGATGGTGGTGGAAGGGAGGTTGCGACCCTCCTCTGATACTGAGACACATCGGATTCTCTATCGCGAGTTTTCTGAAATTGGAGGGATCACGCATACGCACTCGCCGGTGGCGACGGCCTTCGCGCAGGCTGGGGTCGAACTACCGTGTTTGGGCACTACCCATGCGGATCACTTTCACGGCACTGTGCCGCTGGTGAGAGAGCTAACTCCGGAGGAAGTAGCCGACCGGTATGAGGAAGCGACAGGAATCATCATCGCTGCTCATTTTCGGGAGAGGGGAATCGATCCGATGGAGATGCCCGCTTGTTTTCAAAAAGGACATGCTCCGTTTACTTGGGGACAGAGTGCTGCGGAGTCAGTGAATAACAGCATCGCACTGGAGATGTGTGCGGAAATGGCTCTGGCCACTTGGCGGATTCGTTCCGACGTCGCCGAGCTATCGGATCATCTTTTAGAAAAGCACTACTCCCGAAAGCACGGTCTGAAGGCCTATTACGGTCAGCTCTGACAGGAGGAAATGCTTTACCGAAAAACTTTCCTGATATGCGCCCGTTCGAAATCCATACGAGCGGACGTATCATCCGCTTGAGAATCGATCTGTCTCGATGTGCGTGTTTCCATCTTCGTTCGCTTTCTCGGATTCTTTCTAAAAATATATGCAATTGATTCTATCTCGTTTCGCTTACCTCGTTTTGGCTCCTACTCTCGTTTCTCTAATTCTGCCGGTCAGAGGACTGTCTGCGCCGAAGGTGTCGAATCGCGTTCCGGCGCCTGACGAATGGGGGTATCATCCTGCTGAAGGGGAGAGCGTGCGCGTAAATCCGCCTTCGCTCACATGGGTCCATGAAAAAGATGCCGTGAACTATACCGTCCAAATCGCGGCTCATCAGGACTTCACCGACGCGATCACGATCGAAAACGATCCCTGGCCTGTCTATACTCACAATACGACACTACCCGCTGGGAATTACGTCTGGCGGTATCGATTCGCTGACAAGAGCGGAACGCAGTCGGACTGGAGCCAGGTGAGGGCCTTCACGATTCCAAAAGATGCGGTTGATTTCCCGATGCCGAATCGAGCAGAGCAGCGCGAACGGATCCCCAAGGGCCATCCTCGTCTGTTCATGCGCCCGGAGGATCTGCCGCGACTGCGCGAACTGGCGGTGACGACGGAGAAAAAGGATTTCGATGCCCTGAAGAAGTTGGCGGATTCCTATATCAAAAAGGGTCCGACGCCTGAACCGACGGAAATGGGATCAGCACGTGACAAAGATAATGCGCATGCCATTCAGTTCTGGTGGCCGAATCGAGAACAGGCGCAGAAGGCGGCGGATGAGGCGATGGTGATCGCCTTCGTCTATCTGATCACTCAGGACAAGCACTATGGCGAGGCAGCGAGGAAATGGGTGCTGCCGCCTCCTGGGATCCTGATGGCCCGACCAATTTCGCGCTCAACTGTGAGGCGGGGAAGGTGATGCTCTACCGACCAGCCCGTGCTTATGACTGGGCTTGGGACATGTTCACCCCCGAAGAAAGAACGAAGATTCAGGCAGTGACGCAGCGTCGTATCACCGATGCGTGGAAAAGTGGCGAGGTAGCGCAGGGTGTCGGCCATCTCAATCGCCCCTACGGCAGTCATGGGAATCGGACTTGGCACAAGATCGCTGAGGCAGGGATCGCCTTTATCGATGAAATCCCCGAGGCACCGACATGGGTGGACTATGCAGTAAATAAATTCTACGCAGCTTATCCTGTCTGGGCAGACGACGATGGAGGCTGGCACGAAGGCGTTTCTTACTGGTCCGGTTATCAAAGCAAGGCGGTTTGGTGGCTGCAGGTTGCTCATTCCGCCTTAGGAATCGATGGTCTGAAGAAGCCCTTCTTCTCTCAGGTCGGAGACTATCCGCTCTACGTGGCACCACCCCATTCACCGAATTCAGGCTTCGGTGATCTCTCGTATGGCCCCCCGTCTTCGGCCATCGGCGCTTTCATGGAATATCACATTCGCATGAGAGGAGCGATGCCAGGAGGAAATCACGCTGGATATTGGCGATGGTGGACGGAGGCTTCGGGGATGAAACGAGAGCGCGGGATTCTCGGCTTTCTCTATGCCGCGAATCTGCCTCCGATGCCGGAGGCGAAAGCCCCTACTGATCTGCCACAATCGAGGGTGTTTCATGGAATCGGGATAGCTAGCCTACACACGACCCTACTGGATGCTCGGGATGACGTTCATTTTCTGATGAAGTCATCGCCCTATGGTTCTCAAAGTCACGGACACAATCCTCAAAACAGTTTTCAGCTGAATGCGTATGGTGAACCGCTTCTGGCCAGCTGTGTCTATCGGGATCTTCACGGGAGCAAGTTTCACTATGGCTGGGTTCACAGTACGGTCGCCCACAATGCGATTCTGGTGGATGGTCAAGGTCAGGATCAACATAAAAATACAGCGACTGGACGGATCGTGTCTGAGCAGTTTTCAGATGAATTCGACTCTGTCTGTGGCGATGCCACGGCGGCATATGGCGGGCGGCTCGAGCGGGCATTACGTTACGCCGTACTGGTGAAGGGGAAAACTCCTTTCATCCTGCTGTATGATGATCTGGCAGCACCGAAAGAGGTCTCCTTTCAGTTCATGCTTCATGCTTGGAAAGAATTCACAGTGGATCATGCCAATGATTCTCTGTCAGTGGAACTGCCCAAAGCAGGCGTCGAGGTGAAATATCTTCCAGAGAAGAAGCCACTCGCCTTTCGTCAGTGGGACGGCTACGATCCTAAACCGACAAAGAATTTCCCGAACGAGTGGCACGTCGAAGCCGGCACTCAGGAGAAAAGTCGCACCCTGCGTATGTTCACAGTGATCGTGCCTCATCGAGCGGGAGAAAAAGTGAGTTGGAGCGCGGAGCGCTTGCGGGCTTCGGATCATACGCCGGGCGCACGAGTATCCATCGGAGGGGAAAACTACATGATCCGGTTTCCTGATAATAAAGCGGTTGAGATTCGTCATGAGTGAGCCGAATCGATGATTTTCTGGACTGCAGACGAGTCGTCGTCTGAGTCGATGGATTCGGATGCGGCAGTTCAATTCTGATAGAATAAAATCTCCTCGTGCTTTGCGTTGCCGCGACAGCGCGATACAGTGGGCGATGGCTTTTCGCTGGTCGGCTTTATTTTTCCTTTTTGCAATTCTTTGCGGCGGAGTGGTCCGAGCGCAGGAGCCTGCTCTCAATGCGGCAATCCCATCGACGGAGGCAATACAAAAGGCTGCCGAGAAGGCGAAGAATAATGAGACTCTGGATGATGCCACGAAGGAGGCAATCACGAAGCGATATGAGGAGATCCGTCAGCGAATCGAAGTGATCACCCGTTTTCGCAAGGCGGAGGAGGTGACGAAGCGAGATTTAGAAAAGGGGCCGGCTGAATTGGCTTCGATGCGCGAGGAACTGGATCGGCGGAAGCAGGGAGTTCTCCCGCCTCCACCAAAAGATGCACCCGAGCTTTCCGCGACGGCCAGCCCGGAAGAGATCGACGCTCGCCTGACTGCGGAACGCGCTAGGATCGCGGACTTAACTCGACAGATTCGTGATCGTAAGGCGGAAATCGCCTTGATCGAGACTCGCCCGATCGAGAATCGTGATCGCAGCATCGCTCTAGCTGCGCTGATCTCTGACGCCGAGGCTGCACAGGATAAGTGGGACGCCGCCTCGCCTACGGCACCTAAAGATCTGGTGGATCTCAGCTATGACAAAGTGAATCTGACCGCTCTGCACGCAGAGCAGTCTGCACTGGAACAAGAAGGGCTGGCGATCAATATCAGACGCGATCTTCTGAAGGCTCGCGTCGATTTAGCTAGCTCTGATCTCGATCTGGCACGGCAGCGAGTGGCGAAGCTCGAGAGTCGGCGCTCTGCCATCGTGACTGCACGGATTGATGAAGCAGAGGACTTGCTCTCAGAGCTGGGTTTGCACTCCTCCGGCGAAGATGATCCAGAAATTCGGAGGATTTTAGATGAAATTCATAAGCTGGGGGACGCAAATACTGCCTTGCGGGATCGAATCGCGCGTGCCGATGAGGAATTTTCCAAAGCATCATCTGAGCTAGATCGACTCCGACGAGATGGTGAAAATCTACGCGCTCAGATCCGCCTGGGTGGGCTGGAGAAATCTCTCGCTGAGATCGTTTTTGACTTACACCGCATGTTGCCCACTCCTGAGTCGCTCCGAATCGCCATCCAAGAGCGACGGACGGAGTCCTCGCGTGCTCGCCTAGAGGTGCTGCGCCTAGATCGCGAGCTGGAGGCTCTGCCATCAGAATCCGGGCAGATCGAAGAGATTCTAGAGATTCTTCGTCATCAGGGAGTGGAGGAGGATGCTCTAAAACTGAAGCGCGCTAGTGTGGCGAAATTCGTTTCCAACCGAATGAAGCTGCGGAAAGAGGTGATCGATGCCAATGACCGCTTGGCGACGCTGTTGGGAGAGATTGATCTGATTACCAGTGAGACTCTGATCGTATCTGGGGAGCTGCGAGACTTTCTCGGCGAAAGATTGGTTTGGACTGCCAGTTCTCCGCCTCTAGGGAAGTCAGCATTCACGGGCTTGCGCAGCTCTATTCTTTTGTTCGCAGGCCCCGAGGCGCTTCGTGAATACGGCCAGGCGATCTTGCGCATCTCTTGGCCATTCTGGACGATGGCTATCGTTCTCACCATTGCTCTGCTTCTGCCTAGAAGGCGATTGCGTCTCTCTCTGTTGGCTTCCGCCGGGAGGACGAGGAGAATTTCTACCGACAGCGTGAGGAATACTCTGGGTGCTCTCGCTGCTTCGGTATGGCTCGCTTTACCTCTACCGGTGCTCATGTGGTTCTTCGGATGGGCATTTTTACGTGATCCGCTGGGAAGTCCGGTGATTTTCGCTCTGGGGAAGGGACTAATGGCCCCGGCCCTTCTTCTGCTGGTTCTGCGCTTTACTTGGGTGCTGTGCTGGAAGGATGGAGTGGGTGAGGCACACTTTCGCTGGTCGCGAACGATCCTTGAACCGCTGAAGCGTGCTCTCGTCTCTCTGTTAGTCGTCTATTTCCCAGCCCACGCCGTTCTTGCGATTTGGTGGTTCAGCGAGGGAGATCTCGCCGCATTTCAGGGGCCTGGACGGCTGGTTTTTATCGCTGCGATGATTTCCCTGATTTGGGTGCTACGGCGCTTCTTCCGAGAATCTGCCCGCTCTGGCGCGAAGGGTGAAGGAACAAAGCTTCGGAGCGAGAAGTCTCGCAGCTTGATTCAGCGGATGCGCTGGGTCTGGATCGCTGCCTTGCTCGTGTTTCCTGCAGGATTCGCTGTGCTGGCGGCTCTGGGGCATTTTCTGACGGCGGTCATGCTGTCTTACCTCATGCAGAAAACACTCATCGCAGTCCTCGGTGGTGTTCTCATCGATTCTCTACTGAAGCGCTGGGCAGCACTGAAAGCTCGACGGATGGCGCTGGCTGACGCGCTAGCCCAGCGAGAGGCACGTCGATCTGCGCTGGAAGGGGCGGAGAATGTGAGAGAAGAAGGCACTTCGAGTGCGGCAGACGAGTCTTTCATTCCTACGGAAGAGGATGTTGCGGTGGACTGGACCCTAGTGAGCGAGCAGACGGGCAATCTGATCCGTGCGGTGGTGATTCTCCTCGTCTTATTCGGATGCTGGCTCGCCTGGTCGGAGGTTCTGCCGACTCTGAAATATCTAGATCGGCGAGAACTGTTCTCAGGGATCACTCTCATTACCCTGATTCGACTGATGATCCTCGGGACGGTGACTACGGTGATTTTTCAGAACCTTCCCGGTCTGATGGAGTTAGGCTTCCTCCGTGCCTTTGATCTAGATGCGGGGGTGAGAAATGCCGTGGTGACTCTCGCTCAGTATGCTGTGGTAGCTGTTGCTACGGTGATCACGTTTCGGATGCTGGGACTAGACTGGTCACAATTCAGTTGGATCGCGGCGGCTCTCAGTGTCGGACTTGGCTTCGGACTACAGGAAGTCGTGGCCAATTTCGTCAGTGGCCTGATCCTGCTCTTCGAGCGTCCCATTCGCCTAGGTGATCTCGTGACTGTCGATGGAATGGACGGCGTGGTAACGAAAATCCGAATCCGTGCCACGACGATTACAAACTCGGATAAGAAAGAATTCATCGTTCCGAACAAAGAGTTTATCACCGGGACGATTCTGAACTGGACGCTATCCAATCGTATTTCCCGACTGGTGTTCACTATCGGGATCGCGTATGACTCTGATGTGGCCAAAGCACGAGAAATTCTTCTAGAGATCGCTCGTTCGCAGCCGGAAATTCTCACAGAGCCAGCTCCAGGAGCGGTATTCTATCGTTTTACTGATAGTAATCTGGAGCTGCGACTGCACTGTTTCGTCTCAGGGCCAGAATATCGGGCGGAAATGACCAATCGGATCAATTCCCTGATACTTCGGCGGCTCTCTGAGGCGGGAATCGAGATGCCTTTCCCTCAGAGGGATGTTCATCTCCGGATGGAACACTCACCCATTCGTGTAAGAATAGAAGAGGAAGAACGCAGCGGAGAGAGCTAGTATCAATCCGACGTGACGAGTGGAAGGTGCGTGAGATGAGAGCTGTGCGGAGCCAGAACGCAACGATGACTTCACATGGCGACAGACTCTTGCTGAACCAGACTGGCCAGTACGTCGATGATGGGCAGATCGTATCGCTTTCGTTCACGGAAGACGCTGACGTTTTCATATCCTGCCTCGGAAAGGTGGGCTAGAGCCTCCTCGAACTGATCGCCTACTCGATCTGGAGAGTGTGAGTCTGATCCGATCACGACCGGGATCCCTCGCTCCGCCATCAGGGAGAGCATTCTCGGTCCCGGGTTCATCTCCACGTATGATTTATTCACGCCCGATGTATTTAACTCCATCGCGACTCCCGTCTCAGCAATCCGATCGAGCGCTTTAATGATGGTCGGTTCGATGCGATCGAAATTCCAGTCCGCCGGGGCGGCGTTTTTCACTAAGTCTGGATGAGACAGACAGTCAAAGAGTCCGCTTTCTGCCGACTCCGCTAGGTGGGTGAAATACTGCTCCTGAAAGCGTATGGTATCCCCATGCCAGAAGGCGTCGATATATTCCGGGATATGCCAGTGAACCGAACCTAAAATATAGTGAAATTCGGCTCGGGCGTGCAGGCTGCGTAACCAGCCCTCCATACCGGGGAAGAAATCGCTCTCCATTCCGAGTAATACATCAAAGCCTGCCGGGGCAGCGTCAGTCGCTTCTTTTACGAGCGCTACATACTCACCAAATTGCTCGGGAGCCATTCTCACGCGGCTGGAAAAGCCGTTCGGCATGGGGCTGTGGCAGGTCATAATGATTCCTGCCAAGCCGCGCTCCAGCCCCTGTTGCATGTAGAGGATGGGATGCCCCTGCGCATGCTTGCACAGGGGGGTATGCATGTGACTATCGAAGAAGAGAGGTGCAGACATGAACGGTTTCGTAAGATCGTGCCGATACGCAGATGCGCTAGTCCAATTTCGTCATTTTGGGTCATCGGGCACGGATTCGCTCGGCCTGGGGATAGGATGACGGAGATAGATTTAGCTGACTCCGGATCGCAGATCAAACGCATCAGCATCTACGTCTCACGAGCTTTCTTTCGCCAATTTCGTCCGTAGCGCGTCTCTCACGATTTCCGGAACAAAGCGATCAATGTTGCCCCCGAGGGTTGCGACTTCTTTCACGATGTGGGAGCTGAGATAGATGTTTTTCTGACTGGGCATCAGGAAGATCGTTTCCAATGTATCGTCGAGACTTCGATTCATCAGAGCCATCTGGAATTCGTATTCGAAATCAGAAACAGCTCGCAGTCCTCGAATTACCACATTGGCTTTTTCCTCTCTGTAAAAATCGACTAGCAGACCGTGGAAAGTTTTCACCTCGACGCCTGGAATCTGGTCGGCGGCGGCTCGGATCAGCGCGACCCTCTCAGTCATCGTAAAAAGCCCCGTTTTCGCGTGATTTATCGCCACAGCAACGATCACCCGGTTGCAGATTCGAGCGGCCCGTCCGATTACGTCGAGATGGCCGTTGTGAATGGGGTCAAAACTGCCTGGATATATCGCTGTCTTCATAGGAGAATGTCTGTGTCCTTGACATTTTGACAGCAAAGCAGAGAAATTTTCAAAGACAATTCATTGGATTCCATTATTATCGAAATCATGAAGCAAATTCAATCCCTGCTTTGCATCGTTTCCATTGCCACTTTTTCGCTGCTGTTCGTTTCTTGCGAAGGAGTGCCGGGAGGCACTAACTCAGGAGCGACAGCTGCGACAGGAGCAGCGACCGAAAACATGGATGCGACAGGCTTTCTCGCTACGGGAAATGCTGCCCTGACCAAGTGGCTGGACGAGCGCTTCGAGGTGGATTACAAGCACATGACACCTCAACTGATTTTCGATCAGGTTCCGCTGAGCGATATATACTATCAGTCATCCAATTTGCCGACGAATGCTGCCCCGTTTAATTTCTCTAGTAAGGCAGTCTCCCGACGAGAGTTGCTCAAGAGAATTTCGACGCATTGGAATCTGGATATGTCTCTGGTCACCGATGCTGCGGGCACCCCAAGTGCGGTGAAGGTAGTCGGACGAGGCTAATTCGAGTGTGTAGGACATTAAAAATCTACATCCTGGGCCTCTCCTGAGCCGATCTTTCCGTTTCGGATTACGGTGCGCGTGAGATTCGCTCCTGCAGCGACCGTTCCACCCGGCCAGATGACGGATTCCCGGACAATGGCCCGCCTTTCGATCACGGCACCTGCTCCCACAGAACTGAGAAGATCTAGGCTTGCTTCAGGGTGAATCTCCGCTAGGGGAGAAATTCGACTCCGTGTTTCTCCAGTGGCCACCGGATAGGAGGGAAAGTCCGCGCGGAGAAGAGTGAGCGCATCGAGATAGCTGCTACGGGTGCCCAGATCGTACCATGCTCCCGAATCAACGATCACACCACCGACCTTTTCACCCGCTCGGATGGCTCGCAGGATCGGATAGACCACAGACTCGATCTTCCCTTTCGCGAGCCACCTTAGAAATGCGGGGGAAACGACATAAATCCCAGTGAACTGGCAGCGATCAGGCCAGTCAGGGCGGAGTTCGCCTCTCAGATCGACGATTCGCCCGCTATCCGAATCGTATCCGACTCGCAACTCACTCCCGGTAGAGCGCAAAGCCATCGTGAGGAGATTCCCGCAGCGTAGATGTTCTTCAACGACAGGAGACAGGGGGAGATCGGTGAGAATGTCCGCATTGTACACCAGAAATGGCTCGTTCTTCGGAAGCCAGTCACGGAGGTTGTCGATCCCTCCTCCTGTGTCGAGCAAGATAGGTTCGTGGCGGAACAAGATGGAATGATTTGCGTAATGGCCTTCAGGGAAAGCGCTCTGATACGCTTCCGGGCAGTGATGCGTATTGATTGCGAATTCATCTATTCCCAAATCGTGGATGAGATGATCCATCGCATACGTGATCAGTGGGCGATTCCACAGAGGTACGAGCGGTTTGGGTAAATGCTCCGTTAGAGGACGTAGGCGAGTTCCTAGGCCAGCTCCGAGTAAAAATGCCTTGGAAAGAATCTCCATATTTTCGAGCTTCGAAAGTGTGCTGAATACTCTGCTTGGTCAAGATTGCGGAGCCGGATGATCGATAATCCATTGAATTCCCATGTCGAGTTCGGACAAAAATCGCGGATTCGCCCGAGCCATATCGTGAGAGACTCCGGGAATGATCACTAGCTTGTGTGGAGTGTCTGGCCCTAATCTATCGATGAGGCTTGTGTCATCTAGGGGATCTAGCTCCCCTGCGAACTGGACGACAGGGATGCCTGCCAGGCCTGAAGCGAGATCTGTGAGCGGAAATGAGCCTTCACCATTGGGGACCTTCCCTAACAGATCCACCGTAGTGATTCCATATCGGCTACGCCGTCCAGGTGCCACAGCCAGAACACCCTGAAGATGCGGGCTTCGCTCGGGAGCGGATGCGGCGGTCAGCGACCAGTCTGCGCCCGTGGACCATCCCACATACCAAACGGGGGAATCGGGAGGGAGTCCTGCCTGGGTACGAACTAAATCTGCTGCGGCTTGGAAGCCTTCCACTAGTGTCTTCTGATCAAAAATTCCGCGTGGATCGGCGAATTTTCGGCAATCCCATCCTCCTACAGCATAACCAGCCGCTGCCAAGTACTCAGCCACTGGCTCTTCCCATTGATCTGACCAGCCTCCATCCCCGGAGGCGATGATCATTGTTCCTTTCGGATGACTGGTGCGGTAATAGAGAATCTCAAATGGTCCGGATGAGAGCGGCAGAAGGATTCGCTTGGCCGAAGGACTCGTGTAACGCCGTGGTGTCAGAATATGCCACGCAAACCATCCGATAGGGATCAGCAATAAAATCTGAATTACCCATAGACCTCCTCGTAAGTAGCTAATCAGGCACATTTTCATTCCGCTAGTTCAGGCGCATCAGATCTGTCAGGAACTGGACTCACACCTGAGTCAGTAAGCTTTTTCTCGTCGGGCTTTCGTCCGATCAGCAGTGTCACGTCCAGCAAAGCAGCGGGGACATCCCAGATCTTGGCGACTGCTAGGTAGCGAGGATGCCATTCAGGTTGGAACTTTTCCTTCCAGGCTCGCAGTCCTGTGAAATTGTAATATCTCTCACCGTGATCGTAGATGAGTCGTCCCATCCGGTTCCACACAGGCCCTGGACGATTCAGTTCCAGACCAGACAGTGGTGCCATCCCGAGATTGAACCAGAGATATCCTCTCTCCTTGGCCCACAACATTAGTCGGATCATTAGGGCATCCATCGTTCCGTTCGGTGCGTCCGGAATATGCCGCATCAGATCGATGGATAACTCCTCTTTTCCGTCACTCGGCCAGAGATTAGCGAAGCTCGTCACCTTACCGGCGACTCGGATTACCGCCACGGGAACGCGGCTCAAATAGTCTTCCGCAAACCACCCTAGGGAAAATCCCTTCTCGCGAGCTTTTCTCGTCTTCAGCCAAGCATCCGAGATTGCCCGAAGTTCCGACAGATGAGCCGAGACCTGCGAAGGTTCCCAGATCTCGAATTGCCACTCCTCACGTTCGATTCGCTTCACCGCACTACGAAATTTTCTGAAATCCGGTTTGTTGAGATCAAATTTTGTCAGATTCACCAGAGCCTCCTCGCCCAGTTTGAATACATGCAGCCCGATCTCCACGCAGGCTGGGACGAGAGATGCTCTCACCTGGTATAGCACCGGGCGCATGCCCTCGTCCTGAGCCTGTTCCACGAAGCGCCAGTACAGACCCTCGAATTTTTCAGAATTTCCGACCGGATCACCTAGCCCGACCCTAGTTCGTCCCTGATCGCCGAACATCATGAAGGCGCTTTGATCATAGTTGAACAGGAACTTTTTATCCCCTAGGAGCGCTAGTGCAGACGATGAATTCGGACTCGATGCCACCATATTCGCTATGACTTCGAGATTCGGAGTCGTGCCTGACGAGCGGGGCGGAGCGGGACGGAGCCACTGAAGAAGAGCGATGAAAAAAATGATGATCAGACTGATGGCCAATCCTCGCAGAAATCTCGACGTATCATCACTAAAGGAGGCGTGCCACCACAGTTCTGTATCATAGCCCACATGGCGGCTGGTATAAAAGCCCACCCACAGAATGATCGCGACCATCCCGATAATCAGAGCCCACCATTGAGGAGTAAAACGTCGGCTCAACAGCGCCGCATGGCGATAGAACTGTTGCCTGACCGGCAGAAGAGCGGCGAGGAAGATGCTCAGAATGATCGCTTCCTCCCAGTCGAACCCTTTTAATAGCGAAAATACGATTCCTCCTGCTGCCATCGCAACAGCAATCCACCACGCCATCGCCACTCGTCGCAGCAGACCGTGGGCGACCACGATCATCAAGGTCCCGGCGATGCTGGAGAGAAAGTGAGACGCCTCGACGAAAGGAAGGGGGAGTAGCCTCTCCACCAGCACGCGCCGCCCTTGTTCTATCGGTGTCGACGCGGACAGCATCAGCACGAATCCTCCTACGAGAGCGCCCATGCTGGCGATTCTGGGCGCCAACGTCGCCCAGACTCTCACGGCACTCCCCGCAGCAACTTGTGCCAAACTCTGCTTTGCCCAAATTTCCCGAACTGCGACCAGAGTGATCGCGATCAGAAACGGGATTAGGTAATAGGTGAGGCGGTAGGTCAGGAGAGCACCGGCCATGGCTGGTGCAGCGATCATGCCTTCCGAGAGTTTGCTGATCGACAGCTCGATCACGCCCATTCCCCCCGGAACGTGACTCGCCGCGCCCAGAGCCTGGCCGACAGCCGTTGCCGCCAGCAGAGGGATCGTAGAAACACCTTCCGGCATCAGCATTCTCAGTGCCAGTCCTGCACAGAGCCAATCCATCGTCGATAACAGGACAGCCACCGACAGAATTCTCCATCGCGGCATCACTGCGGACAGCCAGCGGATCGGCTTCCGCACGGTGGAAAGGGCGAAGGCCACGACGCTGATCCCTATCAAGGCGGCTCCAATGCCACGTCCTGCGACCGCCGATAGCCAGGGTAGCTCCGGAGGCGAGATCAGTAGCAAGGTTCCCGCCAAAACCGAATGTCCCAACCATCCGACCACCATCAGGTAACCTGTGATTCGTGCGACTTCTGCACCGCTCAGGCCGCACTGACCGTAGAATCGCAGTCGGATTGATCCGCCTCCGAGGACCGTGCCCCCTCCATTCATCGCGAATGAACCAGCCAGAAATGCCGTTCCCAGCACCTCGCCCTTCGGCAGAGATCGCCCCAGCCAGCGCATCGCCACTAGATCTAGGGATGCGTTGAAAATCAGGCTTAATAATGTGA
>JBDHQE010000251.1:0-5379 GCA_039806885.1 Verrucomicrobiales bacterium | reverse complement strand
GTCCAGAACCATGTCCAGAACCATGTCCAGAACCATGTCCAGAACCATGTCCAGAACCATGTCCAGAACCATGTCCAGAACCATGTCCATGAGGACCGGCGATTAGAGGGGAGGCCCCACTGATAGCAAAGATGACGGCGGCGAAAAGAAGGATGGATTTCATATCAGAGCAGGAGTTGGTGGTTGGAGTTGTTGACTTGGCTGTTCGATCTCGGGTTTCAGAAGAACCGATTTCGATTACAGCGGTATGACGAACAATCTGGCCTCTGTATGCAGAAAATAATTAATGGGCACCTCCGGAAACCCTCCGAGCGCACCGCCTAAGGTAAAGTTCTGATCAGCTTGCGACTTCGTCGTAAGGACCAAGGAGCGGGAGGCAATGTGAATAGAAAGACGACTCGGGCCACAGGTAATCGGAGCTTCCAGCTCCAAGGCATTGGACAAAGTAGCACAGACATCCCTCACAGTTGGTGGTAGTATTCGCGGATGGTTTTCGCCATCAGCTTCCGACGTAGGGCAAGGAAGTCGGGATAATCCTTAATTTCTAAGCTCGCAAAGTTCGATGGGATCGCGTTTTCTGTCAGATTTCTCCTCAGTGCCTGTGAATCATGGATGTCCCCCAGTGTCATGGGGCCACCCGCAATCTGGGCCGCCACTTCTTCCATGTAATCGCGGGGTTCACGCTTGCCGATGCGTAGATTGATCGCGGTGTCGGTCTTTGCGTAGTTCGCGACCTGATTGTAATCACGCCGATCATTGAAACCATGAGTCTTCAAAAATTCCTTGGGGAAAAGGTGATGGATATCGCCCGATTGCTCGATCATTGAGGCCACAGTGAGCTTGTCCGATAAGAAACCGCGTGCTTTCTGAACCACCTGCGCGGCGAGAAAAGTCTGAAAGTAGGGGCTGTTGGTGGCTGTCGTTTCCAGCGCTTGTGGCAGTGTCACCTCCCAAAAGCTATCACTCAAATCCCCTTCCTCCAGCTGTGCTAAATAGTCCGTCGCCCCTTTTTGTTGAATGTAGCGAAGGTCTGCTTCCCAAGTTGTCTCGAAGCTGCCGGAGTGACGGCCCGTCAACAATGACATCACCAGCCAGCGGCGCACGATGCGCTTGATTTCACCATCCGGATAGGATCCTTCCATTTGCAGCTTCAGATAGAGTGCATAGGCAAAATTGAGCACGTTCTTCGAATTGATCATTCCCGCTGCAATGAAGCCCGCGCTCTTCACCGTCATGATGAAGTTTTGCAGGTGAAACTTCTTCACGATTTGCAGCAGAGCCTTCTCCATGTTTTGGTAAGCGATGGGGATCAGTGATTCATCTACCTCGCGTGTATCCGGATCGCGACCGGACAGCCGACTCACCAGGGCGGACGCCAGCCCCCGGTTAAAACCCACGATCCCTGCCACACGAATCACATCGCCGTATTCAGGGTCATACAAGTCCTCGGAGTCGTCTTTCAACCAGGCAATTTTTTGAAAAAATTCTGTTCGGGCAAATTCTTTGTCATTCTCGGCGATATCGTCATAGGCGTGCGGGGCGATGGCTAAGTGACAGAAGTAATCGATCAGTTTGCGAATGTTCCGCCCCTGTTCTCCATAGGAAGCCACTTTGCTCATGACGAAGTCGGCGCTGCTCAAAGGCACTCCCTTTGAGTTGATCCGGATAAAGATCTCCGTCACCGTCTCCACCTCCAGATCGCTATTTAAGGCAATGGTGCCGATTTGTGCGTTCTTGATATGGCCAAGTCGCTCAATGGCCCTGGGCACGGCCGTTTTATCCACCTCCGGATTAGCCGCTAAATAATCGTTTATAAAGGAGAAGGGTGAAGCGGAGTTGAAATACTCGCTGATGTCGGAGATCCACTGCGAATCTCTCTCAATCACAGGCGTCAGGGTCTCGAACTCCTCGGTAACGGGATTGAAAGCGATCTTAATCCTAACCTGCTTGTAACGATTGTTGATCACCGGCAGTCCCGCCACGGCGGCACGCAGGGCGGTCACCCGCTGTTGGCCATCGATCAGGATTTGTTGATGGGCGGCTACTTCGCCGTGCCTGAGCTTGGCACCCACCGACTGCCAAGTGATCAGGTAGCCCACCGGATAGCCCTTGTAGAGCGAATCCAACAGATCCCGCACCTTAGAGCTTTTCCAGACAAAGGGACGTTGGAGTTCCGGGATGGCAATCTCGCCTTTCTGAACGCTGGCAATGATTTGGGAAACATTGAGTTGGGCTACTGTGTATTGGGCTGTCATTAATGGGCACGTAAGATGAAACGGCAGGCGAGTAGTATCGCTGAGTTTATCAACTTTTTCTTGTCAATTTACAGAGACGAATTTACAGAGAATTTACAGAGACGGGTTACTTATCCTTGGCTTTCCGCAAAAGCGGCGCACCTAAAGTGCTCGACACGCTCGGCGCGAAGCGTTTTGGAGTGCGCTCGTGAAGCGCCGCTTTCCGAACTAAGCATACCGCTCTCCGATCTACAGGGACAGCTTATCGATCACTCATCCTACCGCCTAGATTCCGCCAAAGCGGCCCTTCACGTCGCACTCCAAGGCCTGCAGCACATGGAAAGCGTGCGTTATTCCCCTGCCTGAAGCCAGAACTTCACGGTTTAACCAGTCTGATTTCGCCGATGTCCATCATTCTCGGCTGCACCTTGAATCCGGCGGAGATGATCAGCACATAGGGCTTTCCCGCCTCCACAGTCACTGGTTCACTCAGCCGCACTGGTTCAAACTTGTCCCATGACTCCGTGCGCTTCGATTCCCCTTTGAGTGATTTCCCAGCGAAATAGACAAAGAAATCGCTCGACTCGTCTCTCATCGACGACTGAACCACTTCTACGTAGAACTGTCCAGCCATCGTCGGCTTGAACTCCCACCGGAACCAAGTCTCCGGAGATGTCCACTGTGTATATGACTTGAGACTGGAATTCATCGCCGCACCTCCGACTCTTCCTCTCACGCGCCCTTTCGTTGCCTCAATTTTACCTCCTGGCTGGTACTCCGCGATCTGCTGCGACTGCTGAGTGAGTGTCTTCACATAGTCGTTTGCTGTCTTGCCATAGGTAGGGTGCTTTCCCCACTCCTTCAATACGGCGATGGTCTCAGGATAGGGATAGTCGAGTAGCGAATCGATCAGGTCGCGCGCCTTATCCGCTCTATTGACATAAGTAAATGCTTTCTTCCATAAGGGCACCATCTCCGTTACAGGCTCAGGTCCAGGAATTTGACAGAGACGCAAGTAAGCCTCTTGCGCCACTGCCACCACACTATCGTCACTCTTGGCGGCGATGATCGCATCCAGATCCGGGAGCACAGATCGATCCCTCCATTTCAGATAGGCCCCGATCGCGTCTCTCTGGTACTTCACATCTCCGCTCTCACCGAAGACTGACTTCAGTCGCTCGCGTACCTTGTCACCGCCGATCGTGCCGAGAACTCGGAACAGACTCTGACGCTCGTCTCCGGACGTCGTCCCGATGCGATTCAGAATGGTGTCCACCGTCGCATCGCTGTCTCCTGTCCTACGAATGATCGCGAGAATCGTTTCCTCGAAGGCTGTTCTTACTGGAATCGTTAGCGGATATTGAAGAAATCCCATCAGGACCGGAACGTCCTTAGCACTCGCGAGGGATCGAATGGATGCCAAAACCCGAATTCGCTGCTCGTCGGATGTCGCTGCTTTGTAGATTGCGAGAACATCACTCACATTGAGCACGTAATTTCTCTCGGCCAGAGTTTCGGCGATTTTGATCTTGAGATCGACTGAGGGTGCGGACTGCATCTTCTCGAAGACTCTCTCGCTGATTCCCACTCCCTCGAGCGTGGCTAACACCTTCAAGGCATCGCTTCTCATTGATTCCGGAAGCTCGGAGCGAGTGAGAAAGGAAGCTGCGAGATCGACGTCTGCCGTCGTCCCGGTCGGTGTAGGAGTCCCCGCTAGGAACTGGATTCGCTTCTCCCGGGCACGCTCGTTCGTCCGTTTGACAGAACCAGTGACCCACCAAATAGAACCAATCAGGAGAACTACGCCATAGGCAATCCACTTCCAATGCCGAGCAAAGAAATTAGACGGAGACTCTTCGTATTTGACACCCTGTTTAGAAGAAAGCGCTGACACTTTTCCCGACTTACCGAGCGAAACACGAGACGATTGAGGGCCAGTTCCCACCACGAGTGTGGGGGCCTTCCCCGTCTGTCCGGAGGGAATAATCAGCCTCGGCGGTGCCGTCGCTCCCTTCGCGGCACGCACCACGACGACAGCTCCCGTCGCTATCTCTGGAGTGTCTTCGATGGGTAATACGGATACCGCGTCACTCCCAGGCGGACGTGGGTTTTTCGGCCAGCGACTCAGCGCATCTCTCGCATCACTGGGGCGGTGCGCAATATCGCGATTGATCAACCACATCACCCACTCACAAATCGACGGTGAGAGACCAGGTCTTACCTGCTGCAATGGAATGACGCGATGCTGGAGGTGCGCATTCATTACCTGAGGTGCCGTATCTCCATTGAATGGATACTGGCCAGTCAGAGCATTGTAATAGACACATCCCATCTGATATAGATCAGTCCGGGCATCTAGTTCTCCACGCTCGAACTGCTCAGGAGCCATGAAAAAGATCGAACCCATCACGGACTCATCCTGATCCATCGTCTGGACGGAGGGAGTTTTGCTGAACTTCGCTAGACCGAAGTCGAGGATCTTGAGTTGAAACTTGCCCGACGCTTGCCAGATCACCATGATATTCGACGGCTTGATATCACGATGGATCACATTGCTAGCCTGCGCCGAGATTAGCGCCTCCATGGTCTGCTGCACAACTTCTGCAAAATCCTCCTGCGTGAGCACTCCCCGTTCGACGGTCTCGTCCAAAGTCTCACCTTTGAGGAGTTCCATCACCACGAAACCACCTTGCTCATCTCGCCCCACATCGAATACAGTGACGATATTCGGATGATTCAGACTCGACAATGTCTGCGCCTCCGCGATCAACTTGGACGCAGCGTCTTTGATCTCCTGTTCCGTCGCCTTTTCAGAGGGAAGCACTCGCTTGATGGCGACCTCTCGTTGCAACTGGGTGTCAAGTCCCTTATACACGGCACCTAGGCCCCCCTTGCCAATTTGTTCAAGGATTTGATAACGGTCGCTCATAGAAGGAGAAGGAGAAGGAGAAGAGGAGTATCCAGTAGCTACGGATTTAATTCTAAAGGGAGTAATATAAGAGATAATGGACTGTACGCAAAATTACAGGGAAATATCTTCGATTTTTTACAACCGTGATTTCGGAAATATATCAGAATTCGGCCACTTGCCGTATTCATCCAAATTTCTAGCGATTCAATCGCAATTAGCTCAAGAAAAAATTAC
>JBDHQE010000250.1:0-5420 GCA_039806885.1 Verrucomicrobiales bacterium | reverse complement strand
GACGAGGACGTCAGCGGTCCCAGGGATGACTGACACAGACAAGATAGCCTGTCCCTTAAAATCGTATCCGTCTCGTTTCGTCTCGTCTCGTGTCTTGTGGATGGGCGTGAACTACGAGTTTTACCTCACGAGTATGCCTGCGTCTGTCCGATGGCGCTACGCCATGCTGCGAGCGCCTTTTTGCGCTCTGCAGGTTTCGTCTTTGGCTCGAACCGAGTATCCACGCCCCACTGGGCAGCGATTTCCGCTCGATTCTTCCAGAACCCTACGGCCAGGCCGGCGAGATAAGCGGCTCCCAGTGCTGTGGTCTCGGTCACCGCAGGGCGCACGACGGGAACTCCCGCGAAGTCGGACTGCATTTGCATCAGCAGATTATTGGCTGCGGCGCCACCGTCGGCACGGAGTTCTTTCAGACGGATTTTCGAATCCGCCTGCATGGCCCCCAGAACGTCGACCGTCTGGAGCGCAATCCCCTCCAGTGCCGCCCGTGCGAGATGTGCGGCAGTGGTGCCTCGCGTCAAGCCTGTGATTGTTCCGTGAGCATGGCCGTCCCAGTACGGTGCGCCCAGACCGGCGAAGGCGGGGACCAGATGGACGCCTCCTGTGTCGGGAACGGAAGCGGCGAGAGCTTCGATATCGGATGCCTGCCGAATGAGGCCCAGTCCGTCTCGCAGCCATTGCACGACAGCTCCGGCGATGAAAATCGAACCCTCCAGTGCATATTCTGTCCGACCTCCGATCCGCCAAGCGACGGTGGTGAGCAGTCGATTCTGGGACACTACGGGAGACTCACCTGTATTCATGAGCATGAAACAGCCAGTTCCGTATGTATTCTTCGCCATTCCAGGTTTCGTGCAGGCTTGGCCGAAGAGCGCGGCCTGCTGATCACCGGCGATGCCCGCAACAGGGATTTCACCGCCGAGCGACTTTGTCGTACCGTATATCTCGCTGGAATCGCGTACCTCCGGTAGTAGAGAGGCGGGAATGTCGAAGAGCTCCAGCAGTTCTTCATCCCAAGTCCCGCGACGGATATCGTAAAGCATCGTCCGGGCGGCATTGCTGGGGTCAGTGGCGTGGACTCTGCCCTCAGTCAGATTCCATAGCAGCCAGGTATCGATCGTGCCGAAGGCAAGTTTTCCAGCCTCAGCTTTCGCTCGTGCTCCTTTCACATGGTCTAGGATCCAGAGGATCTTGGTCGCAGAAAAGTAGGCATCTAGCACCAGACCAGTCTTTTGGGCGATCAGATCAGCTTGTCCCGCCTCGCGGAGCCTATCACAGTCCGAGGCTGTGCGCCGATCCTGCCAGACGATTGCGTTGTGGATAGGTTTTCCGGTTTCCCGATCCCAGATGACTGTCGTTTCACGCTGGTTTGTGATCCCGATGGCCGCGATGTCGGACGCTTTGAGATGCGCTTTCTTCAGCACCTCGGCAGCCACCCCGAATTGAGTGGACCAGATCGCGGTAGGATCGTGCTCGACCCAGCCTGGTTTCGGAAATATCTGAGGAAATTCCTTCTGAGCGACAGCGATGATTGAGCCGGACTGGTCAAATACAATGGCGCGGGATGAGGTAGTGCCCTGATCGAGAGAGAGAATGTGCGACATGGAAAGAAGGAAATCGGGATTCTGCAAAGAATAGGCTCAGGTGGCAACGAAAGGGAAGAAAAAACCGTTCTGCTCTGTTACGAACTTTCGATCTTGTCTGAAGTAGACGGGGGGATGCCCATAGCGTCTGCATGTAAGAACGCTTTCACTGCCTCGTCGTCGGACTGGTCGAACTGACTGACTGAACCTTCATAACGGACGATTCCGCTCTTCATGAAGACGACATGATCCGCCGCGTAACGCATGGAAGCAAGGTGGTGGGTGACCATGACGGAGGTGATATGGAGAGTGGATTGAAGAGTGCGAATCAAGTGAGTGATGGACTCGGAGAGAATGGGGTCGAGCCCGGCAGTTGGTTCGTCGTATAGAATACAATCCGGTCGAGGAGCGAGTGCTCGGGCGAGGGCGACGCGCTTGCGCATCCCTCCGGACAGGGCGTCGGGCATTTTCGCCTGTTGGCCGGAGAGTCCCACCAGCGAGAGCACTTCTTCGACTCGGTCCGCGATGACCTTCGCACTGCGCTCTCCGCCTTCGCGTAGGGGAAAGGCGACATTTTCTCCCACGCTCATGGAGTCGAAGAGCGCTCCGTCCTGAAACAAAACTCCGATACGGCGGCGGATGGATCGCAGTTGCCGTTCAGAGAAGGCTCCGATGTCGATCCCGGTGACTCGGACGGTGCCTGAGATGGGCTTGAGCAAGCCGTTCAGATGACGCAATAAGACGCTTTTTCCCGCCCCGCTGCCCCCGAGAATCGCGGTGGTTCTTCCTCGTGGTACCTTGAAGCTCACTCCTTGCAGTACAGGCTGGCCATCAAAAGACTGATATAGATCCTCGATTTCGAAATAAGGAGGTGGCTCAAGATTCATCGGAGAGTTGTGAGACAGGGGAGGGGACCTCAGGATTCAGAAATCGACCAGGTGTGTCGGAAACCAGCGTTCGAGTAGCAGTGAGAGAAAGAAATTCACCACCAAGATCGCGAGAGCAGAGTCCACGACAGCTCGTGTCGTCGCCTGACCCACGCCCATGGCTCCATCTTTGGCGCTCAGTCCTCGATGACAGGATGCAATCACGATCAGGAATCCGAACAAAACACTCTTGACGAGTCCTGCGATCACGTCGCTGCTTCGGGTATGAGAGAGAAGCTGCTCGGTGTACCAGGGTTCTGGAATCCCGAACAGATCGACGGTTAAAAATTGTGAAGAGAGAATCCCGCACCAGATCGCTTCCGCCGTCAGAATTGGTAGGGAGATCAGAATCGCCACTAGACGTGGGATTACGAGGTATTCGACGGGATCAGTCCCCATCGCACGCAGCGCATCGATTTGTTCCGTGACACGCATCGTCCCGATTTCCGCCGACATAGCTGATCCCATCCGGCCTGCCACCATCAGCGCCGCCAGTACGGGGCCTAGCTCACGACACATCGCAATGGAGACGACGGGGCCGGTGGCGGCTTCTAGTCCGAGTTCGGAGAACTTGAAGTAGGTCTGTGCGGCGAGAACTGCCCCGGTAAAAGCCCCTGTGATCGTCACCACTACCTGAGATCCGACGCCGATGACCACGATCTGATGCAGAGACTGTCGTATCCTAAATCCACTAGTCAGAATCGCGACCATGACATCCCTCACCAGCAGCCCGAGCTGCCCGTAAAAGGAAATCATTCTGCGGAACGCCTCTGTCATCACTGACGAGCAAACACCAGAGAAGGGCAGGCGGCAACAGGCGTTTAATCCTTCTTCTGATCAGGCGGCGAAACTTCATGAATCCGCCGCATGATATAGCCCCTGCTCTTCACAATAGCTCGCGACTCCAGGCGTCATCCAGTCGCGATGGGCCGGAAAATCAGATCGAATAGCAGAGGACGAAGCAGGGTGGTCGAAGGAAATGGATTCGTAATGCCAGTCGCGACGATTCAGGATAGCCTGATGATTGCGCCCAGCCACTAGGAAGCGGAGAGATTTCCGCAGAATCTCCGGTTCGGCCCATGCGTCGATTTGCTCCCACTGATCGGCTCCCAGAATCCACGACCATTTCTCCTGAGGAAAAGCTTGGATAAAATGGCGCGCTGTTTCCCAAGAGTAGCTCGGAGCAGGCCGTCGCAGCTCGAAGTCTGAAACCTCTGCCCAGTCCACTGCCTCCTCTGCGAGAGCGATCTGCAGCATTGTGAGCCGCTGCTCTGCGGTCGCGATTGTTCCCCGCTTGAAGGGAGAAACCGCCGCCGGGATGAATACGACACGATCCAGTCCGATCACTTCGCGAATCGTCCGAGCCATCGCCAGATGGCCTCGGTGAACAGGGTCGAAGGAGCCACCGAACAGGGCGGATTGGATCGTACTTGTTTGCGCGTGCGACATGCTGTCTAGTCTAATCCACTTCGCCCCATCTGCCAGATTTCCGCGATGAGGCAAACGAGTCTCGTTTGACCACTGTCGCGATTACCCGCATCTTCGGAAAGACTTCGTTCTTTTCCATTCCCTCTTCATTGATGAAACCTTATGTGAAACCGATCCTGATCACTCTGATCGTCCTGGTTCTGCTCATTCCGATTCTACTGATCATCGGAATCAAGCTGATCGGTCCCAGCCTGATTTCCACTGCTCCCCCGAGCGGTGATCCCATCGGAGAATATGATGTTCCCCGTGAGGAGACGACTCGTATGGTGCTGGATCTCACGATTCCGCTTTCCGCTCTGGACGCCGCGGCGAACGAGAAAATTCCGGCTGTTTTCGAAGGAAGTGAGAAGAAGGATTTTCACAAAAGTATCCGCGATGGATTCGTCGAATGGAAGATTCAGCGAGGGGACATTCAGTTCGCGAATGTCGGAGGGCAGGCGAGCTTCTCTGTCCCGTTCTCAGGAAATGCCAAACTAAAAGGAACTCTGGACGCAAAGATCTTCGCGCTCCCGATCGACGGGAATGCGAAGGTCGAAGGTACTTTCTCGGGAACTCTTGCGCCGGACATTCGCCCCAACTGGACCGTGATTCCCAATCTTTCACCCGATCTGAAACTCGATCAGGCGGTTCTCAATCTGCCTCCGGTGGGCAATATCGATATTAGTTCCTTTCTCTCAGGAAGCCTCGGCCAGTCGTTGCAGAGCGAGATTCAGAAGCTAGCTCCCTCGCTGAAAAATGGCTTGGATATTCGGAAGAAGCCTGCGGAACTCTGGGAAAAGGGGCATCTCGCTCAAACGGTTTCGGATTCTCCTCCTCTCTGGATTTACACAGTGCCCCAGAGGGTATTGCTCTCTCCTCTCGATTTTTCGGCATCCGATAGCATTCGCCTAAAAATGGCGATGGAAGGCCGGACCTCTCTCCACATTCGCCCGCCTGCTGCTCCTGATCAGACGCCTTTACCCGATGCTGAGATTCTGCCCTCGGATCCTGAGTTCAGTCACTGCGATCTGCGCCTGCCTGTGGTAATCAGCATGACGGAGCTCAATCAGATTCTGGCCGACACGAAATTTGATCTGGATGCAGGCGCTGGAACCAAGGTGAATATCCACGGTCTGTCCGCTGAGATGGGAGAGGGTGGATTTCTGAACCTACGACTGAATCTGGAGGCAGACAAATCCGCGCTCGGACGAGGTGTTTCCGGCAGTATCTGGGTGAAAGGGCGACCTTGGATCGACCTAGAGAAGCAAACTCTGGGCTTTGGCGATGTCGCCCTGACTCTGGAGACGCAGGACGTTCTCACCACTGGGGCCGCTTGGTTACTGGATGGAATTCTGGTGAAGGGGCTGGAGTCAAAGCTGCGAGTCGATCTGAACGACTATCGCGAGAAGATCGACCAAGAGGTGAAAAAGTGGATCAGTCGAGC
>JBDHQE010000249.1:0-5445 GCA_039806885.1 Verrucomicrobiales bacterium | reverse complement strand
ATACGCTCAACCGCACGATCCGAGTCTGCTGCGTCGAGATTGACTCCACGGCAGGCGGGAAGGCAGAGAGTTACGGCAAATCCATCCTGTAGAGCGTCCAACACAGTGAACTGCACGCAGTAATCTGTAGCGATTCCTGCCACGGTCAATTCCGACACTCCCTGAGAACGCAGCCATTCTCCTAATCCGGTCGCGTGCTGGTGGTCGTTATCGTAGAATCCGCTGTAGCTATCGACCGCAGGAAGAGTTCCCTTGGGAAAATTTTTGGTGATTTTGCTCTGATCCAGCTCTTTGCTCAGCTCTGCACCCCATGTGTTCTGGACACAATGAGTGGGCCACAATACCTGTTCTATTCCGTTCAGATCGATAACATCATAGACTTGGTGCCCGGGATGATTTACGGCGAAGCTTCCGTGCTCCGAAGGATGCCAGTCTTGGGTGGCCACTACGAGATCGAAAGACTGCATTACTTGATTAACGACGGGAATGATCTCGTCTCCTCCAGCAACTCCCAAGGCTCCGCCCGGCAGAAAATCATTCTGCAGGTCAACTAAAATAAGAGCCCGTTTTGCTTTCATTCGATTTGTTAATTATCAATCTTATCGAAGCTATTTTAACCTCTTCTTTCCTTTCTTCTTCGCTTTCTTCTTTGGCTTTGGCTTCAATACTTTTACTGACAGTTTTACGACATAGCTTGGACGCGACAGAGAGTTGGTCGCGAGAGTCACGCGGCCCGTGAAGCGTTTGTTGCCCGCTGGTGCGCGGAATCTGACTTGCAGCGATTGAGAGGCACCGGCGGCAATCCGTCCGGCAGGTTTCCGAGTCAAAGAAAAACCTTTCCCGGTGATCGTCACGCTTTGCACCGTGAGCAGTCCTTTCCCCGAGTTCGTCAGGCGGTAATTCATGGTGCGCAGAATCTTCGGACGCTGCAAGTTGCCGAGATCAGAGCCGTTGATAATTTTTGGAGCGGCGGCACTCGCAATCAGGCGGTTCTTTCCGTACACTCGAGGCACGGGGGCAGCGGCTGTGAGGGACAGATTCTGCTGAATCCACGGGGTCAGATAGGGGATGTTGCTGAAGACGACGGGCTTGCTCGCATCGCTGCAATCAGCCACTCCGAAACTGACGACTCCGGCTAGGAGACTTTGTCCAGACACGACTCGGATCAGTGGGCTCCCACTGTCTCCAACACAGGGAGTTGTGATTCCGGCGGGATCGACAGCCGCCAGATGCCAAGGGCCAATGACTGGACCGAAGACGGCTTCGGCTTCTAAGGGAGCGACAATCGCCAGATCGGCCTTTTGCAGGAGAGGAGTTGGGCTGGAGACTCCGGGTTCGGACGTACCCCACCCCGCGACCTGCACGGGGGCATCGGGCGCGAGAGATTCGGGATCACGATCCAGAGGGAGGATAGGGACTTGCGTGACGCGACGATCCAGCAGCAGCATCGCCAGATCGCAGGAGCTAGTGCCTCCGTCAATAGCGAACGAGGGGTGGACATATACGGCGAGGACTTTCGTTACGATTCGGGAAGAAGCGCTCGTGAGACTTTGCCCGCGCAGCCAGACTTCGAGTCGGCTTGCGGGGATTCCACGCACCGCGTGAGCCGCCGTGATTACCCACTGATTGCCCACCAGTGTTCCACCGCCGACTAGACCGGGGCGAGGCACATCAGTTCTGACGATTCCAGCGACCCAGGGAAACTCACCCGGCGCGGCATCCGTTCCCTGAACGATGCCATGAGCATTCTGTCCTGATAGTAGCAGAGCTGAAAAGATCAGGATGTGAATGATCGAAAGGAGGCGATCATGCATAGCCTGAATCAAAGCAGCGAATCCAGAGCATCGCAAGCGCCCACTTTCTCTTCGGGCGTAAAGGAATCTTCTTTCTTGCTCTTTCGGATTGCACGGAGACGTATCTTTTGCCTACAATGTGGAAATGATTCAGACCACTCGATCCGGAGAGCGCTCCGCGAGTCTGAGTCCTCATGACAGTGATATGAAAGTTCTTTTGCGAAATCACCTAGCACGCATCGCTACCCTCATCCTCGTGCTTTCGCCTTTATGCGCTGCGGAGGAAGACATTGCCCTAGCCGTCAAGGCCGCTGAGTCTTGGCTGGCGTTGGTCGATGGAAAGGAGTACAAGACGAGTTGGACTGAAACTGCTGTGATCTTTCAAAAGAGAATCAGAGAGAATGATTGGATTAAAGCCGCCACCTTGGTGCGCGATCCCTTCGGAGGCGTCATCACGAGGAAACTGAAAAGTGCGGAATATCGGACAAGCGTTCCCGGCGCTCCCGATGGGCACTATGTCGTGATTCAGTTTGAGACTTCGTTCGAAGAAAAAAAAGCGGCGATAGAAACGATCACGCCAGTGAAAAACGGAAAAGGTGAGTGGAAAGTATCGGGATATTTCATCGAATGAAGCGAGCAAGAGAGTTTTGGATGCGAAGAAAAGTGTCAGAGATGACACTGAGGGGCGGACTTATCGCATTCCTGTTTCTCTTCTCTCTTCCCGCGGTCGCTGCGGATTCACTCAGCTTTAACAAAGATATTCGCGCCATCTTGTCCGAGAACTGCTTTTCCTGCCACGGTCTCGACGAAGCGCAGCGCAAGGCGGGCCTACGCCTAGACCTGCCTGAGAGAGCCTACGCCGAGATCGACGGGATTCGTCCCATCGTGCCTGGACATCCTGATCAAAGCGAGGTCGTGCGCCGTATTCTCTCGGACGATCCCGATGAGCACATGCCTCCGGCCAAGTCGAAGAAGACTCTGACCAGTGCGCAGAAGGATATGCTCCAGCGCTGGATCAAAGAGGGGGCGAAATACGAGAGACATTGGTCGCTGGAGCCACCGAAGGAGCCGAATCTCCCCGGTGTGGCCGAATCGAAGGTCATCGATACGCTGATTTCCGCTCGTCTCGCGCAGGAGGGGCTCGCTCTTCAGCCCGAAGCGAGTCGGGCGACGCTGATTCGCCGTGCGGCCTTCACACTCACTGGGCTACCTCCGACGCTGGAGGAGGTGGATCGATTCGAGAGTGATTCCTCTCCTAACGCCTACTCCGCCATGCTTGATCGCTATCTCGCGTCGCCGCGCTATGGGGAGGAAATGGCTCGTCACTGGCTCGATCTAGCCCGCTATGGTGACACCCACGGGCTACACCTCGATAACGAACGCGAAATGTGGGCTTATCGTGACTGGGTAGTCGATGCGATGAATGAGAATCTGCCCTTTGACCAGTTTACGCTCTGGCAGTTGGCAGGCGACCTGCTGCCTGATCCGACTCCGCAGCAGCTCACGGCCACTGGTTTCCTGCGCTGCAATGTCACGACCAGCGAAGGTGGAGCCATCGATGAAGAGTATCGCCATATCTACGCTGTGGATCGTGCCGCGACGCTCACCACCACTTGGCTGGGGATCACCGGAGCCTGTGCTCAGTGTCACGACCACAAGTTCGATCCTCTCAGTATTAAGGAATTTTACTCCCTCTATGCCTTCTTCTATAGTTCCGCCGACCCGGCGATGGATGGGAACATCGCTCGCACGGCTCCTTCGTTAGCTCTTCCCGCTGCCGGTCAACAGGAAGCTCTCGACAAGGCGAAGAAAGAGGTCGCCGCACATGTTGCCGCGCTAGAGGCCGCCCCTTTGCCAGCCTATGAAGAACCAAAAGCGAATGCGCCTATGGTCGCTCGCACGCAAGTTCTGTTCGATGAGCAGTTTCCTGTCGGAGCTGTCCTGAGAAATTCTACGCGAAACCCTGCGATCTGGCTTGATCGTCCTGCTTTCGGAGTTTCTTCCGGACATCGTGCTCTGGAACTAGTAGGCGGACAGTTCGTTTATCAGACCGTTACGCCTGAACTCATTCCTGTGACGCTCCCGGAAAAAAATGCTCGAGTCGAGATTTCTGTGCGCTTGGACCCAACATCGCCCCCTCGCTGGATTGGTGTAGTGATGAACGGACAACGCGCATGGTGGGGGGATGAGGAAGCGCTTGGAGTCACGACAGGTGCCTCAGAAAACATCGGGATGGGGGCGCTCCCGGAGCCGGGAAAATGGGTGAAGCTCTCTCTCGATCCTGCCCAGATGAAACTCGCTCCGAGAGCGCGGATCGGTAGCGTCGCCGTCCAGCTCGTCGGAGGGCGAGCCGCATGGGATCACTTCGTCGTCACTGGTGATCTCAGTCCCGCGAAAGATCCGCTGATGTCCTTCGCTCTGTGGTGGAAAGGGGAGGCTGGAAAGAAGCCATCCGACCTTTCACCCGATCTTCTCGAAATCCTACAGCAGGGACCGGAGAAGGTGAAATCTCCGGAGGAACGACAAAAACTGCTCGCTTGGTACCTTCGTAACGTTGCTGAGGTATCAGAATCGATCATTGCTGCCCGAAACAATCTGGAATCAGCTCGTGTCGCTGCGAGTGCCGCAGAGGCGGTCATGCCCTCCACTCTGATCTATCGCGATTTGCCTGAGCCACGGGATACTTTCGTAGCACTGCGCGGAGACTACACCAAGCTCGGAGACAAAGTCGAGCCGGACCTCCCGAGGGGACTCGGTCCTTTTAAAACTCCGTCACCTGCCCGACGGATCCAGCGCACAGACCTCGCTCGTTGGTTGGTGGAACCCGATCATCCACTCACCGCCCGAGTCATCGTCAATCGCTTCTGGCAGCAGGTGTTTGGCGCGGGAATCGTCGCCACCAGTCACGACTTCGGAACCGCGGGGGAGGCTCCTAGTCATCCCGAACTGCTGGATTGGCTCGCTCTCACTTTCGTGAAAAAGGGTTGGGATGTGAAATGGCTGATGAAGGAAATGATGCTGTCGCGCGCATTTCGTCAGGAGAGCCGGGTGGACGCTCGCCTTCTCGCTCTCGATCCGGGAAATCGTCTCTTGGGCAGGGCGCCTCGTCTGCGTCTCGATGCGGAGCAAGTCCGGGATAATGCTCTCTTCGTCAGTGGATTGATCGATCTCACCCAGGGTGGTCGTGGCGTCAACCCCTACCAGCCGCCGAATATCTGGGAGCCGGTCGGATACGGGGACAGTAATACGCGCAATTACTTGCAGGATCACGGTTCAGCGCTCTATCGACGCAGTCTCTACACCTTCCTAAAGCGCACGGCACCACCGCCCTTCATGACGAATTTTGACGCTCCCAGTCGCGAGCAGACCTGCACCCGACGTGAACGCAATGACACGCCTATGCAAGCGCTGCAACTCCTCAATGATGTCCAGCATCTCGAGGCTGCTCGCGCTTTGGCCGAGAGAACACTGGCGGAAAAGGGTGCCGATGATCGAGCGCGTCTCCAGTGGATGTTCCGCACGGTAATGAGCCGTCAGCCTGACTCACAGGAAGCCACTCTGCTCCAAGAGGCACTCGCTCACCAACGCGATCATGCAGAGACGCATCCCGAAGTTTCGCAGAAACTTGTATCCGTCGGAGAATCTCCTTCAC
>JBDHQE010000248.1:0-5446 GCA_039806885.1 Verrucomicrobiales bacterium | reverse complement strand
GGAGACTCAAAAATTCCCGCTTACCAGTTCGCTCATCGAGATGGATCACGTCGGTTCCTGGGAGACCAGCACAGGTGAGAAAGGCGGTGCAGCGCTGCTTTCTGGCCATGAGACGAATCTAGCGACACTCAACAAAGACAATGCCGGAGATACAGCTTACTTCGACGTGAGCGGGCGCTCGCCGACGCATTTCAGGAGCTGGATTCTGGCGCTGATTCTTTGCGTGCTGATCGTGGAGAGTTGGCTTTTTCACCGACACGCTGTTTATTGAATTTCCGCATGGATTGGTTGTCTCCCAAAATACTCTTGCTGATCCTGCCGCTCGTCGCACTGCTGATCGCCTTCGACGGGCGATCCACGCATCCGATGGGATTTTCTCGCCGACGAGTCTTGCTCATCGTTCGCTCCCTGTTGGTGCTCCTCGCTCTTGCTGCGTTCGCATCCCCAGCTCGACTCGTTACCAGTAGATCGCAGGCAGCGGTTTTCCTGCTCGATCACAGCCTGAGCCAAGGTGAAAAAGGGTTACAGGAGGACTATCAAATTGCACAAAAGCTCGTCCACTCTGCCTCCCCGACCTCCGCCGGATACGTCGCCTTCGGCGAAAATGCCCGACTGCTCCTGCCTCCGGCGGAAGGTGGAAAGCTCCCCGATGCGAAAAATGGACTCGCTCTGATGAGCGAAATCGGAGCAGGGTCTAATTACGAACAAGGGGTCCGTTTTGCCCGCAGTCTCTTCCCCGGAGGAAGTGCTCGGCACATCGTGATCATCGGTGACGGCGTGGAGACTCGAGGTTCTCTGATGGAAGCAGCGGAAGAAGCATCTGTCGCTGGGATTAAAATCCACGCCATCGGCGTCGCCGGTGCAATCCGGCCGGACGTGCGAGTCACTCGACTCGTCAGCTCCCAGTCGCGAGTGAATGAAGGGGCTAGCATCGAACTGGAGGCGACGATTGAAACATCTCTCTCAGGGCCAGGACGTCTGCGTCTGTTCGAAAACGGTATCGAAGTCGCCGCTGAATCGGTCGATCTGAAGGCGGGCGAGGCTCTGGTTCATCGATTCCGACGATCACCTGAAAAGAGGAATATCTATAACTATCGCGCTGTCATTGAGGGATTTGATGATCGCGATGCGATTCCTGAGAATAATGAAGCCCTCTGCATCGTGGATGTGCAGGGACGCTCGCTCTTTCTCTACGTTGAAGGGGAAGAGGGCGAAGCTCGTTATCTTGTGAAAGCGATGGAGAAAGAAGAGATTCGTCTCGATGTTCGCCCTCCTGAGGGTATTCCAGATTCTCTACAGGAACTGTCAGGCTTTGACGGAATTATTCTCTCCGATGTGGCGGCTCATCGCATCGGGGAAAGCCGTATGGCGAAAATCCGCGACTACGTGGAAAAACTCGGCGGAGGATTCGTGATGATCGGAGGAATGAACTCCTTCGGAGCCGGAGGATATTACCGAACGCCGATCGAAGACCTCTTGCCGGTGAAACTAAAAGCGCCCGATCAGGAAGAGCTTCAATCCTCTGCTCTCGCGCTGGTGGTGGACCGATCCGGCTCCATGGCAGGGCAAAAAATCGAGATTTGTAAATCCGCAGCGATCGCCAGCGCCGAGCTGCTGACCAATAAGGACTCCATCGGAGTCTATGCCTTTGATTCTCAAGTTCACGAGATCGTTCCGATGACTCGTGTCACATCGATCAGCAGCATCGCCGCTCAGATCAAACAGCTCAGTTCAGGAGGCGGCACTAACATTTATCCAGGCATGGTTCGAGCACGAGAGGAACTCGGGCGGACTAAGGCAAAGATCAAACACATGATCGTGCTCACGGATGGGCAGACTTCAGGCGAAGGTTATCAGGCACTGGCTTCTCAGTGTCATGCGGAAGGAATCACGATCTCGACCGTCGCCGTTGGCGCTGGTGCTCAAGTAGGGCTGCTTCAGTCCATCGCCGCCGCTGGAGGGGGCCAGAGCTATGTCACGATGGATCCAGCCTCTATCGTCCGCATTTTCACCCAGGATACCCTCACCCACACAGGGCGTATGATACGTGAGGAACCCTTCTCGCCGAAATTGGTGGAAAAACACCCTATGCTTCGCGATTGGAAGGATGGGGTCGCTCCGCCTCTCCTCGGATATGTCAAAACGAATCGCAAGGTCACAGCCCAGGTGCCTCTGGTTGCGGACGGAGGCGATCCACTCTTGGCCACTTGGCGTTTCGGTCTCGGGAAGGCCACGGCCTTCACCCCAGATTGCAAGTCGCGATGGGCCGCTCTCTGGGTCTCCGACTGGGACGGATATAGTCGTCTGTGGGCACAGATTCTACGCGAAACCGCCCGTGCTCCCCAAGGGCTGAACATGGATATGCAACTCGGAGAGGAGGGTTCGGACATCACGATCTCCGTCGATCTGGCGACCGATGCCGGAACTCGGCTAGACGGAGCGACGGTCGAGGCAGAAGTCTTTCACATCCCAGCTTCCTCGCTGAGTTCTGCGATGAACTCAGTCGCTACCCTGACTTTGCCGCAGGAGGGCCCAGGCTGGTATCAATCTCGCTTCCGCGCTACAGATTCAGGGGCTTACCTCGTCCGGGCACGCTCCGGATCGCGCATGGTGTCCGCTGGCTATATCCACAATCCATCGACCGAAGTAGCAACGGGACAGGTGAACGATGATCTGCTGCGAAAAGTCTGTGAAATCACGGGCGGAACCTATCTCGAAAGCCCAGATCAGCCCCTCGTTCTCTCCGGTCAGAGCGTGGCTAGCCATGTCGAGCTGTGGCCTTGGCTGATGAAGGCCTTTCTTGCCATCCTCCTCATCGATCTCTGCATTCGGCGCTGGGAGAACGTACTCGGCGTCGTCGATCTGTTTCAACGGAGGCGACAGGAAAACTGATATCCCACCAAGCTTTGTTTCACTCCCAGTCGTTGACAGACCAGCGAGGGCAAGCCAGCATACGACCAGATTATGAGTGAAACCTCCCCTACCGTCTCTATCCTCGACGCCGTCGGTCAGAAACAACTGACACAGAGCGAGCGCTTCGAAAAAGTGCGCACACTAGTGCATTCAAATTCTAGCAGTGCCTGCACCGCTCTCGCTGCTGAGGTGGCCGATCTGATCCGCGCTCGGACGAAAGAAAATCTTGATACCGTGCTCGGACTGGCCACCGGATCGACACCTGTCCCCTTCTATCGCGAACTCATCCGCCTACATCGCGAAGAAGGACTGAGCTTTCGGCGAGTGATTACTTTTAATCTCGACGAATACTATGGTCTTTCACGTGACCACCCCGAAAGCTATCTGCGCTTCATGCGCGATCAGCTCTTCGATCACGTCGATCTCGATCCTTCCCGCACGCATATCCCCGATGGAACAGTGTCTCCGGATGATGTTTATGACCACTGTCTCGACTATGAGCGCCGCATCGCCGATGCTGGAGGCATCGACCTGCAGATTCTCGGGATCGGAAGGACGGGACATATCGGCTTTAATGAGCCTGGTTCTCCCATCGACTCCCCCACGCGCATGATCGTTCTCGACCGAGTCACACGACAGGATGCCGCCGCAGACTTCATGGGAATCGCTAACGTACCTCGCTCTGCCATCACCATGGGCGTGGGAACCATCCTCGCGGCGAAACGCCTCGTACTGATGGCTTGGGGAGCGGGAAAAGCAGAGATCGTTCGCGAAGCCGTCGAGGGACCGATCAGCGACATCGTATCCGCGAGCTTCCTGCAGACGCACTCGAACGCTACCTTTCTACTCGATGCAGAGGCTGCGTCCGGACTCACGCGCTTTCGTCAACCCTGGAGAACCGGGCAAATCGCGTGGGATGTGACGATGCAAAAGCGGGCGACTGTCTGGCTGTCTAGAACGCTGGAGAAACCTATCCTCAAGTTGCTTGCTGATGACTATGCCGAGAACGGAATTGGCGGGATTCTCACTGGCGAACTCAATACGGCAGAAAAAGCGAACGAAGACACCTTTCAGTTACTCCGGTCAGTAGTGAATGGCGATGTGATCCAGGCATCAGGACAGGACAACACGACGGAGATAAAGAAAATTCTGATCTTCAGCCCCGATCCGCTCGATGGGATCGTCGGCATGGGCGCCACCCTCGCTCGCCTGATTGCCCAGGGACACGATGTTCATCTCGCAGTCCAAACCTCCGGAAATCTCCGTGTTACCGACTCTGCTGCTCGCGGGTTTTCTGAGACTACGAAGGGACTGACCGCTCTTGATGCAGCAAGCGGCTCATCGTCCGCCATGGCTGACTACGCTGACGAAATTTTACGCGATCTCGACGAGAAGGGAGAATTCGGAACAGACTCTCCCTCCGTCCGTGCTCTCAAGAGCCAGATTCTGCGTGCTGATACCAACCAAGCTATCAGAATTCTAGGTCTCGAACCATCCCGCATCCATTTCATTGATGCATCCTTTTACGAAAACGGCCGCTATCGCCGATTCCGATTCGACGAAGCCGATCTCGTACCCGTGCGAGAGCTTCTCGATCAGATTTCGCCTGATCTCATCTTCGTCACTGGAGACGCCAATGATCCCAGTTCTCCTCAGCGAATCGCCTTCCGTATCTTCGCCGAAGTTTGGCAAAAGACATCAGACTCACACAGCACCGTGTGGCTGTACGCCGGCTCTGGGAAACCGTACGGAGCACAGGAATCAGATCTCTCCGTCCCTGTCAGCCCAGATCAGTTGAAACAAAAAGCTGATGCCATTCGGCGCTTTCGCTCCGTCGGCGCTGACGAAACCGCCGATGCGATCACCGCACGGGATCGCAGAGTCGCTGTTGAATACGACACATTGGGCTTAGCCGAATACGAAGCGCTGGAGACCTTCAGGCGATGGACGCCTCCGTCAGCAGCGGAACATCAATGAAACGAAGACTCGAAGTGCAAGTTAAGCCAAACTCGAAGGAATCCTCCTTCGAAGAGCAGGCTGACGGCACTTGGGTCGCCCGAGTCAAAGCTCGTCCCATCGACGGAAAAGCGAACGCTGCTCTTATCTCACTGATCGCAGATCACTTCAGAATCCGACAAGCAGACGTGGAAATCCGACGAGGAAACACAAGCCGTCGAAAGTGTGTAGACGTCGAGCTCCCCGACTGATCGCATCTCAGGACTATCTCTGTCAAGCCATTGCAAGAGGAATACTGGAACTAGGATAAACAGGAGAGAAAAAACAGAGCGATTTGACGAAATTTAGACAACCCCACAGCGGTGGAAAGGCGTAATACATAATCAATCGATCCCCCCCCCCGATACAAATGAATCTGAAATCTTTTACTCTTGGACTCTTCAGTCTCCTGCTATTCTGGCTCACATCGATCTCAACAGCGACTTCAATCGATCTCGTAAAAGATACAGAACCTGCCTATATCGTCCTAGCCAAATCCGAGCACCGAGGGATCATGGCAGCGGCAAAGGATCTTCAA
>JBDHQE010000247.1:0-5448 GCA_039806885.1 Verrucomicrobiales bacterium | reverse complement strand
CCTTCCACGTGAGCCAAGTGCAGAAGGCCATCGCGTCACTGACGGAGACGCCGCTCACGGCATGATCTGGGGTGATGGGAAAGCCCGGAATCTGCCAATCGTGGCCCGATGCGCTGAATTCTCTTCCGCGAAGGGAATAGGTCGGCTTTTCCGCCGAAAAGGTGAAACCTGTATCCTTCACCCACTCGTCCTCTGGCTGTGGCCATGGCTGAGCAAAGACGGCATAGTCACGCACCCGAGTCTCCCAGATGCAAAACAGTATGTCAGAGTCAGGAATGCTCACGAAGGGCATGCCGAGCGTGTTGGTCATCACCTGTGGCGTCCAATTGCTAGGAATCGGAGCAAGACGGGCAGCAATCTGCTGGTTAATCGTTTCTCCCTTCGCTGCTGTAAAATAGGCTCGCAATCCGAAGTAGACGATGGCGATGAGCGCCGCGATCACGAGTAGTGCTCCAACGAAAGCGAGCTGCCGTCGCCGCTTCACGGGACGTGGATTTAGTAGAAAACGACGCTCCGCCTGCAACGCAGCCACCATTTCATCCATCGTCCGGTAACGCCGGTTCGGCTCAGTCTCTAAACAGCGGGTGATAATGCGATCCAATCCGGTGGAGATTCCCACGCCGGGCCGCTCTCGTCCCGCAGGTCGATATCTCACCCGAGGGGCATTGCCCGTCAGCAGATGGTGGAGCAAGGCCCCGAGACTGTAAATATCGGCCCGTGCATCGGCGGTGCCGCGACATTCTAGCTCTGGTGCCGAATATCGTCCGGAGACCATGATCATGACAGTGGACTGAGGAGCGCCTCCGCAGTTCGCTCCGTGGACGCGGACCATACCGAAATCTGTCAGTTTCACTTTCCCCAGTGAATCGAGCAGGACGTTCCCGGGCTTTATGTCCCGGTGTACCACGTCCTCAGCATGGGCTGCGGAGAGAGCGATTCCGATCTCAATGGCGACCTCGAGGGCGCGAGCGACTGACAGTGGCCCCCGTTTCAGCACTTGTCGAAGATCGGGGCCATCGACGAACTCCATGGCCAGCCATGGCTGTATCCCCTCCTCTCCGGAATCGAGATAGCGAACGATTCCTGGATGATCGAGTTGGCGGAGCGCATCACATTCTCGTCGGAATTGCTCCAACCGACGCTCATCGGTCGTCATTTCCAAGGCCATGAGCTTTAGTGCGACCCGCAAGCCGTCGCTCTCCCGCACCGCCTCGAAGACACTGCTCATGCCACCGCGTTCGATCAGGCGGAGAAGGCGGAAGCCGGTGACTGGCGGCAGATCAAGCTCGCCTATCGCCATCTGCCCGGCCCGCGCGAGACAGCGGTAGCAGACACCTAGCCAAGCATCCATCTGCACATCCGTCTGCCCACATAAGCCACAGCGGCACGAGGATTCGGAGGAGGCGTCCATTCAGTTTAAACTTCACCCAAGTTACAGGTCTATCTAGATGGGTATCCTTTAATTAGACGAATGCGGCAAGAAAAATCGAAAATTTGTAGGAAGGAGGGAAGCGGTTGGGCTTGGGCGGTTGGGCTTTGGGGGAGGAAAGGAGTGCGGACATTCTTGTCGGCGGCGTTTTATGTAACTGGCATCGCAGGAAGAACGGAATCGAGGGAGAGGGATTTCCTGGCTTACGCCAGTAGTAGAATCAACTGCCGACGAGGACGTCGGCGGTCCCAGGGGGAGGGAGTTAGAATCCAGAATGTTGAATTCGGAAGTGCTGGGCTGGTGGAAAGAGAGTAGCGCAGACAATCCTGTCTGTGTAAGCCATTCCTAGGAGTGCGGACATTCTTGTCGGCGGCTTTTTATGATACTGGCATCGCCAGGAAGAACGCTATCGAGGGAGAGGGATTTCCTGGCTTACGCCAGTAGTAGAATTAACTGCCGACGAGGACGTCGGCGGTCCCAGGGGAGCGATGACAATACGTCATGCGGGACCAACAGGGAAGGCAGGACGTCGGCGGTCCCAGGGGAGAAGAAGTTAGAATGCTGAATGTTGAATTCGGAAGCGGATGGGCTTCGGCGGATGGGCTTTGGGTGAATTAGAATTGCTAATTGTTAATTATTCGTTCTGACCGACGTTAGCGGATGCTTTTGAGAAAAAATTGCGTGAATTGAAAAAAATTCGTGACAAAACAGCGCGATCTCGATATGACCGATGAACGCTTTATCCATTCCTTAAATTAATAGAACAGAATGAAATTTCGCACTTCTCTCTTCTGGATCGGATCGATCGCTCTCGCGATCGGTGTCCTATCCCCTTCCCCAGTGAGCGCCCGGACGTGGACGAGCGTCGATGGGAAAACGCTCCAAGCGATCTTTATCGGGATCGAAGGAGATCACTTCAAGCTCAAGCTGCAGAACGGTAGCGAAATTCTGGTGGCGAAAGACAAATTTATCGCGGCAGATCAGGAGGCGGCGGAACGCTTCGCAAAGATCGGCGATAATAGCTTCACGCAAGCCTCGGCTCGTCAAATCGATGTTCAACTGGCGACGGTGTTGAAGAAAAATGGCTTCTCTTCTTTCAATGAACCACTGCCGGATGATCTCTTCGTCCGTCGCGTCTATCTCGATATCGCGGGGCGCATCCCCACCCGTGCAGAGTTTCTCCGCTTCGCAGAGGATGCACGCCCAGACAAGCGCGAGGCTCTGATCGACGAGTTGCTCCTCTCGCCGGGTTATGCCTCGCATCTGTTTAATTACTTCGCCGACATGTTCCGCGTCGTCGGCACTAGTCGCGACGTGTTCACCAACGGGATACGGATGGATCCCTACGTGAATTGGTGGCGAGAGCAGTTACAGACGAATCGCCCGTACAATGAGATCGTGTCGGAGATGATCTTGGCTCAGGGAAATGTCGGACAATCTCCGGCTGCGGGTTTCCTGCTTCGCGATGCGGGAATGGAGTTCGACGCCTTTTCTAACTTCGGACAAGTCATGCTGGGAATCGATATTTCATGTGCTCAGTGTCACGATCACCCCTTCGATGACTGGACGCAGGGCGACTTCTACCAGATGGCGGCGTACTTCGGGAATACTCAGCGCTCACTGGGGAGTGCCGCTGGCTCCATGATGGGAGGTGGGAAGATCGAAATGCCGAATGCACCGGCTGGCTGGAAGGACAACTTCATGAAGTGGGCGGAATCGACCAAAGGCATGAATCCGAAAGATCAAAACAGCAACCAGTTCCGATTTTTCGTGAATGCTCTGGGATGGAATCTGGCGGACAATCAGGCCATGCAGACGATTTTGCCCCACGACTTCATCGGTCACGGAGGCAAGCCTGGGGAAGTCGCGAATCCTCGAACACTGATCGGAAGTCCGGCCAAAATGGGTGGGAAAACCCGTCGGCAGGCTCTGAGCGACTGGCTGCTAGCCCCGGACAATCCTCGCTTCGCCATGGTGATCGCGAATCGGATGTGGAGTCGAGCCTTCGGGCGGGCACTGATCGAGCCTGTGAACGATTTCAGCGACGACATGATCAAGCGCTGCTCTCAGTCTCAAGTTCTGGCCTATCTGACGCAGGAGATGCGCCGGGTGAACTTCAATCTGCGCGAGTTCATGCGCATTCTCTACAATACACGGGCGTATCAATCGCTGGCGACGCTGAGCGAACCGGACAGTTCCGATGCCTATTACTTTCCCGGTCCAACGCTCCGACGAATGAGGGCGGAGCAGGCCTGGGACTCCATGATGACGCTCGCCCACGGTTCTGAAATCGACACGAAAAAAGGAGGTGATGGATCCTTTTACAAAAAAGTCCTAGATGTTGACTTCAAATCAGCCAGCAACGACGAAGTTTGGCAACACTATCAGATGTGGGAAAAGCTGAGAGGAGCCTCTACAGCGATGGCTTCCGCTGAACCTGGTGATGACAATCCCGTGTCTGTGGGAGACACAGATCTCCGTGCATCGGAACTGAACCAGCCCGCTGCTGCTGCGTCTATGCTGGACACCTTCGGTCAGTCGAAGCGGCTGGTGACGGATCAGCATAATGTGGACGGCTCTGTGCCTCAGGTGCTGGCACTGATGAATGGCACGGTGACGAGCCAACTGACGGGCACGTCCTCCAAGATCGTCGCCGATCTGGAATCTCTCGACGGCCCGGATGACAAGGTGCGCGGCGTTTTCTTTACTCTCCTAAGCCGTTTTCCCAGCAAGGAGGAGCTCGATTTGGGACTCCAGATGATGGAAGACTACGGCGACGACGGGATCAGCGATCTCGCTTGGGCGCTGATGAACAGCCCCGAATTCCTCTTTATCCAGTAATCAGACGCTGATCGACAACGCTCTCATTTTTCAAACTCCATTTTTTAACTCACTTTTTATGAACGATCTCATTCAGTTGGCCGGAAAAGATTCCCTGAGCCGCCGGACTTTCGTCGAACTATCGGCGAAACTCTCCCTAGGGCTGAGTCTTAGTGTTCCCTTCCTGCCGAAAAACTTCCGCGCAGCGGACAGTGCGAAGGCGAAGCATCTGATTTACATCTACCTCTCTGGAGGAATGTCCCATCTCGATTCGTTCGATCCCAAGACCAACAAGAGTGTCATGGGCAGCACTGAGGTGCTGAATACGAAAGTCGACAACATGAAATTCGGCCATCACCTGTCAGAGCTGGCCAAGATCGCGGACAAGGTGGCGGTGATCAACTCTATGAATTCCACCCAAGGAGCGCATGATCGAGGCGAATACATCATGCGCACGGGGTATGAAAAGATCGCGACGATCGTGCATCCTACGGTGGGTCCCTGGGTGCAGAGACTCCTGGGGAAACGTGGGAAAGTGCTCCCTGACTCCGTTCTCATCGGTGCCAGCACTTCAAACTCTGGCTTCCTGGAACCTGACCTGAGTCCTCTGCCGATCGCCGATCCTGCCGGAGGCGTCCCCAATACAGTAAAGATCGTGGAAGGCGAGCGTTTTGATCGTCGTGTCGAGATGGCGCACAAGCTGGGAGAGCAGTTCTCAGCGAAGTTCAAGTACCACAGCCCGGCCTCCTACGTCGAATATTACAAGCAAGCAGCGGCTCTGCTCAATAGCTCTGAGCTATCTGCATTCGACATTTCCAATGAATCGAATGCAGCCGACTACGGAGACAGTCGGGTTGGACAAAGCTGTCTGCTCGCACGAAAGCTGGTCGAGAACGGAGTTCCTGTAATCGAGATCGTCGCCGGTGGCTGGGATATGCATCAAGATATCGCCACTGGCACGGCGAACCGTCTGCCTGAGCTCGACAAGGCGCTATCGACGCTGATCAAGGATCTGGAATCTCGTGGGCTTCTGGACTCGACGCTGATCGCGGTCGGCACTGAATTCGGACGGACGCCCGATATTAATATGAACGGCGGGCGCGATCACCATCCGACGGCATTCTCCACTCTACTGGCGGGTGGCGGAATCAAGGGCGGAACGGTCTATGGCGAAACCGATCCGACTGGAAAGAAGGTGA
>JBDHQE010000246.1:0-5485 GCA_039806885.1 Verrucomicrobiales bacterium | reverse complement strand
GCGCACCGCCTCTAGCCGGACTCATTTCTCTAGGAGTTCTCTCCACTGGAGACACAGCCACCTCTACCTATTTCGGGAAAATCAATCTCGGAGAAGGCGACGGAGGATCGATCCCTGACAATCTGCTAGTGCTCCATTTTCTAAAAGAAGAAGGGCGCTGGCTGTTCGACAATCTTCGGATCGTCAAAATCGGTAATGACGGCGAGTTGCTTCTTCAGATCCGGAATCGAGACTTTTCCTTTCTGCGAGGAGAGGAATTTCAGCCAGCGAAAGTTCTCCCCCCTATCCCCCAGCCTATCGAGAATCCAGACTTCGTGGCCGAAGCTTGGATCGATGCGACCGGCTATGAAGTGACGCTCACCGTCAATGGTCGGCTCACGGGAACTTTCAAAAACCTGAAGACGACAGAACTTGTCATCGGAGGACTGAGAAAAGGAGAAAATACGGTAAAGCTCGATATTCAGCCCGCAAAGGCTTCTTCGGGGGGCACTCCCAAGGTCGAAATCGCGATCTATGCGGCCCCCAGTTCAAAAGATCCCGCTCAGCGCGTGTACCACTATAGTCCCGGCGCGAATGTCCCCCCGACAATCACGGAAACCTTCGCAACAGGACAGTGACGGTCAGTGACGGATAGTAACGGACAGTGATAGACTAGTGATCAGTCCCGCATTAGAACGACGCGGAAGCCGATATCATAGCGATCCTTCGACGCCGGAGCGGCAGCCATTCGAGTTCCGATCTCCAGATCATACTTGCCCGAACGATTCCAAGCACCTCCGCGCAGCACTTTCCGATCCGTGCCTACCCATTCTGGATTCGGGGTGGCACCGTCCCTCTGGATTCGCCTAACGATGGTCTGCGAATACCAGTCTGAAACCCATTCTAGGACGTTTCCGCGTACATCGTAGAGTCCGAGATCATTCGGAGGCAGACTTCCGACCGGAGCGGTAGACAACTGCCGCTGAAACAGGCTAGAAATCGCCCCGTCGAGCTTTTGCCCTGCCACCAAATGATCCCACTCCTCATCAGTCGGCAGGCGATAGCGATAGCCCGCAGGCAGAGTGCCGAGCGCCTTCTCATGGGAAGAAAGAGCCTCGCAGAAGCGAACGGCATCGAACCAAGTAACGCTGTCCACGGGATGATCCGGTGCTTTGAAATAACTCGGGTTGTTACCGCCCAAGCGCTCATACTCCGCCTGGGTAACCTCGTACGCTCCCGCCCATCCCTTCAGATCAGGAATCCACACCATAGGACGGCCGAGACCATTAACGAAATTCCGGCTCGTCACAGGAGTCGGATCGTACGTCAGCGCTGCAGAGAATCGGAGCTTCGCCCCAGATTCCACCATACCGCCGATGGTCGCAGCACGAAAACCTTCCTTGCTCAGTTCATAGCGATGTTCTCCTGGCGGCACGACCGACAGGATCAGGGGAGTCCGACCGAGTGGACGCCCGTCTGAAACCACCGCTGCCCCCGGAGGATCGCTCTCCAGAGCCACCGATCCGTAATCGAAGCGAAACTCGACCCTGTTCGATCGAGAATCTGACCCTGTCTTGTTCTCGGAGGACGTAGAACCCGTTTCCCCTCCGATCTCTATGGTTTGCGTTACATCACCCAAAAGTGAATGCCGGGCATGTAGCGTGTAATTCCCCTCAGGCAACTCCCATTGAAAAGGAGTCGTCTGCATCCCCCGTCCGAGACGTCGATTCTCCAGATACACCTCGGCTCCGGGAGGATCGCTCTCGAACGATACCAGCGAGCGCGTCCATTCGAAGTCTAAGTCCTGAGTGGCCCCGGCCACGACATTAACTGTGCGATGAATCGGACGCCAGTCACCGTAACGCAATTCGATCCGATGTTTGCCCGCCGTCAGATTTGGAATACTGAGCGGAGTATTTCCGACTCGACGAAAGTTGGCTTCTTTCCCCTCTTCAGAGGCAATCAAAACTTCCGCACCAGAGGGATCGCTCGTTAGATTGAGACTCCCCCGAGCGAAGACAGCCGAGACAGAAGAATTTCGATTCCTCTCCACTCGCACCTTCTGAGCCTGTTCAGGAAATCCTGAAATCGACATAAACACCTCATAATCCCCTGGATCCAGCTTATCAATCTTCGCTGGTGTTTGTCCGACCTTAACCAGCTCCTCCGGCTTGCTCTCACGCGTGCGCACAACCTTGAACTCCGCTCCTTTCGGCTCGCTCACTACTTCGATCTGTCCAGAGCTAGGCTTTAAAATGATTCCCGCTAAATCGATCGGGGACTCTCCCTTCACCTCCACCTCGCGGATGATGGGATCAAAACCATCCATCGTGATGGACAATTCGTAGTCCCCGAAGGGCACGGAAGTGAAGATCGCGGGGCTTTTTTGCTCAGGAGCAGATCCTAGGCGCACGGTGGCACCCGCGGGAACGGTATCCACGCGAACCGTGCCGCGAACTTCCGCCAAGCGTCGCTCGATCAGAGGGATGGATGCGAGCGCATCGGCATTGTTCGGGTCCACCTCGTGCACGTCTTTAAACAAGCGCAATGCTTCCAACCAGTTTCCCGCAGCCACCGCCTCACGTGCTGCGGCGATCATGGGAGCGACATCTGGAGTGGGGGCAGCAGGCTGGATCGGAGTTTCCTTTCGCTCGTCAGACTCTTTCGAATCCACTCCCTTTTTCTCTTCTTTAATCGGTGTGGCGGGGGCTTCGCTCGGCTGATCTTTTTTCTCTGCCGCCTGAGATACCTCTCGCGCCTGCCCCATGCGCCATCCCAGCCAAGCACCGCCCGCCAATGAGACTGTGATCAGAGTAATCCAAACCCATAGGGGTACCCTCCTCCTCGGTCTGCGATACGGTCGAGGGGGTGGCAGATCGATCCTGACTGTGCCGGGATTCATAGGACTGCACTGCAAGCGGGGTTTACTTTTGAAAAAGAAGATTCCGAGATAAAAATATCCGAGATATTACCGTAGTTTTAAAATCGAGCGATTTACACCGCTTCATTCTTCTTTTCTCAAGTCGGTAATTTGTGACACACAAATATTCATTTTCAAACAAAAAAAGGACGGGAAATTCATCCCGTCCTTTTTGTAATGAATTCTTCTCAACTCTTCGCGAATCGGAGAGTCGGGAGACAGCGATCTTACTTTGAGTCTTCGCCCGGACGCCATTCTTCGGCGAAGGCCTGATTGAAGGCCTGATCCAGTCCGACGAGATCCGAGCTGGGGCGCAGCGCGTCGAAGGCAGCGCTTTCCATGCGAACCTGCTCCTCAGAGTAGTCGGCAGCCTTGATAGACAATCCAATGCGGCGCTCCAACTTGTCCACTTTGATGACGCGGGCTTCAACTTCGTCGCCAACCTTCAGCACATCTTTCACCTTCGCGACATGCTCTTCGCTCAACTGAGAAATATGCACAAGACCATCGATTTCGTCTTCTAACTGAATGAAGGCTCCGAAGCTGGCGATCTTCGCGACCGTGCCCTTGACCAGATCGCCCACCTTGAACCGGTTGTCGATAATGCTCCAAGGATCCTGCTCCAGCTGCTTCATGCCGAGACTGATGCGCTGATTGGTCTTGTCGATTTCGATCACTACAGCCTCGACTACATCGCCCTTCTTCGCGATTTCGCTGGGGTGATTGATCTTGCGAGTCCAACTGAAGTCGGAGACGTGGATCATGCCGTCAATGCCATCTTCCAGCTCCACAAAGGCACCGTAGGGAGTGAGGTTCCGAATCTCGCCCTTAATTGTAGAACCGATGGGGTAACGGGTTTCCACGTTGTCCCAAGGATTGGGTTCGAGCTGGCGAACTCCGAGAGAGATTTTCTGCTCTTCGATGCTGATCGCCAGCACGACAGCTCGCACTTCCTGATGCATCGACAGAACATCGCTCGGACGGGTAATCCGCTTGGTCCAAGAGAGTTCGGAAACGTGAATTAGTCCTTCCACACCCTTCTCTAGTTCGACGAAGGCACCATAGGGAACCAGTTTCGTGATCTGACCGGTCACTTCCATCCCGATGGGGAATTTAGATTCGATTTCCTCCCATGGGTTGGGCTGAAGCTGCTTCGCACCGAGAGAAACGCGCTCCTTGTCCTTGTCCACGTCCAAGATGACCACCTTCACCTTCTGTCCGACGACGAGCATTTCGCTCGGGTGATTGATCCGACCCCAGCTCATATCTGTGATGTGCAACAGTCCGTCCATGCCCTGGAGATCCACGAACGCACCGAAGTCGGTGATGTTTTTGACCACTCCCTCCACCTGATCGCCGATTTTGACGGAGTCAAGGAACTCGGCACGCTGCTCGGCACGCTCGGCTTCGATGACTTCCCGACGACTCAGCACGATATTTTTCCGAATATCGTTCACCTTGACGATTTTGAATTCGTACACATTCCCCACATATTCCGAAAGATCCTTCGGGGGGATGATGTCGATCTGAGAGCCTGGCAAGAACGCCTCCACACCGACATTGACCGTGAGGCCACCCTTTACTACGGACTTAATCTTACCCTTCACTAGGCCACCATCTTCGTAAACCTTGAGAATCTTATCCCAGTTCTGCTTGTGAGCCGCTTTTTCCTTGGAGAGAACGACCATGCCTTCATCATTCTCATTGCGCTCTAGGAGGACTTCAATCTCGTCTCCTACGTTAAATTCTTCGTCCTCGAACTCGGATACGGGAATAATTCCCTCGGATTTCCCGCCCACATCGACGACGACGACCTGAGGCCGGATTTCGATGATCGTTCCACGTACAATGGAATTCTCGCGGTTAAGGTGAAAGCTTTCGTCGATCAGTTTCAGCAGGTTCTGATCATCTTGAGTTAGGGTTCTTGACATGAATAGATAAGTTTAGGGTTCGGTTGTTCGGTTAAGAATTTTCCAACATTGCTCCGAGAAAGCCCGATCGTCCGTGGAGCGCCTGCGACGGCGGGAGGGCGGGAATCTACCGGAAAGTATTCGGATCACAAGTCTTTTTCCTCTGGAAAGCACCGACAGTCACCCGAGCAATCATCTCCCTGGGAGCTGCTCCGCATCATCCCCGTATCCGCACGAACTCGAAGAGCACCTTTTCGAGAGGCTCATCAGTGGGTACCAGACGATAGCTGATGCCATTGCGAGCACAGAGTTCCTTCACGGCATCGAGATGCTGGTGGAGGCGCTCTAGGTAGCCTGACTTCGCAACTGTCGGATCGACAAACAGGGATCGAAGATCTTCGCTATCCCGAAAGAGCGTCGGACGGTCAAAGCTAAAATCGAGTTCTCGACGATCCAGAAACTGAAATACCGCCAGTTCGTGCCGAGCTGCCGCAAAATACCCGATTTCTCGCTCGAGATCTGCAATCGGTGCGAGAAAATCGGAAAACAACACGACGAACCCACGCTTTCTCACCAATGCGTGCAGGCCACGCATTGCGCCGGAAAGATCGGTACCCTGACCGGCAGGCGCTTTCTCGAGCTGTACTAAAATTTCGCGTAATTGCCCTGGTCGCTG
>JBDHQE010000245.1:0-5502 GCA_039806885.1 Verrucomicrobiales bacterium | reverse complement strand
CGAAGTCCACTTCTTATCCCATGCACTCACCGTATTCGGCACTGGATTATTCTGCGTCGGAAGTTCTCCGATCCAGAACACCGTCGTCACGATATCTAGCTTCCAAGGATATTTCGGCTTCTCCTGACGAGGCTGCGAGGGAGAAAACACCTGCGGTCGCCCCTGACTCGCTTTTGCCACTTCATTCAGACGCACGATCCCCGGAAAGAACCGACCCGCCGTCATCACCTGCAGCCCGATGGTGGCCTCTTCTGTCTCTCGCTTTCCCCGTTCCGTCCCCTCCTCTAGCCCCGTCGCATCAGGTGTAAAAAGCAGAGTCCGCGCCGGTGCCATCAGCGACGCCTGAAGCTTTTGTGCCTGCACTCTCTCACCAATGAGGAGAGTGATTCCCAAAACAATAATAAAAAAATTTTCAGCCAATCCTCTCATCACAGATAGCTAATCTTAAAAGTTCTCAATTGAAATTGACGATAATACTATGAAAGCTAGAATTTTTCTAATTATTTATTAATAAATCCTGATAATTCTTCAAAAGATCAAGGTTTTGGAATCACAGATTCATTAGCTGTCAGCGCAGTTGCACTCTCACCGAAGCCGCATTCTATCCACGAGAATTTCAGGACTTGTTCGAAGGGATTAATTCACACTCACGGCGTGATTCCGTAGTGGGGAATTGACGGAGGAGGGTGCATCGTCAATCATTCCATTTCATTGACATGCGCTCTCTTTTCATTCTCTGCTCGCTGCTGTTCCCGTTTTATCTGATGGGGCAGGAGGCTCCCTACGATCAGCCGCCAAAGGCGGAGGCTCCATATTATCGGATTCGTTATGAGGGTTCTCTTCAGCCGGGTGAATTACAGTATCCAGTTCAATATACAGTCTGGGTTCCGGAGGGAGTCGAAACTCTGCGCGGAGTTATCGTCCATCAGCACGGCTGTGGCGAGGGCTCATGCAAATCAGGCCAAACGGGGGCATTCGACCTTCACTGGCAGGCTCTGGCGCAGAAGCACTCCTGCGCACTGCTGGCCCCGTCGTATGAGCAGAAGGAAGGGCAAGACTGCCAACTCTGGTGCGACCCGAGAAACGGATCGGATGCCATGTTTCAGCAAGCTCTATCAGATCTGGGAAAGGCGAGCGGCCATCCTGAGCTAGCCACTGTACCCTGGGCGCTCTGGGGACACAGTGGCGGCGGAGTCTGGAGTGGAGTGATGCTGATGTTGCATCCGGAGCGAATTGCCGCAGCTTGGCTGCGATCAGGAGTTCCCCGTCTCCAAGCGGACGAGAATCGACCAGCATTGAAGCCGATTTCGATCTCGAGCGCTGCGACGGGTGTACCGGTGATGTGCAATCTGGGAACAAAGGAGGGAGTCACGGTGACAGATGGTCGATTCAAGGGTGTCTGGCCAGGAAATGAAGCTTTTTTCCTAGCTCTGCGAGGTGAGGGCGGATTGGTCGGGGTCGCGATTGACCCCCTGACGGCTCATGAGTGCGGGAATCAGCGCTACCTGGCAATCCCGTGGTTCGACACCTGTCTCTCGGCTCGCCTTCCCGAGACAACAGGAGCGCCGCTGAAACCGATGCCAACGGAATCTGCTTGGCTAGCGGCACCACTTTCAACCGAGGCAAAGTCGGCGTCTGAATTCTCCGGCGACGCAAAAAAGGCAGGATGGCTCCCGAACGAGAAAATCGCGCGGGCGTGGATGGAATACAGGAAGGATACGAATGTCTCTGATACGACGCCTCCTCCGACGCCGTCGGGAGTGACGGCGAAGGATGGAGTCGTGACTTGGAAGGCAGAGGCTGATCTAGAGAGCGGCATCGCTCGATTCCTGATTCTGCGGGACGGAGAGCAGATCGCAGCGGTTCCGGAGGTCGCGAAGCAGCCCTTTGGTCGACCCTTGTTCCAAGGTCTCCAGTATTCTGATACCCCTGCGGTACCACTGGTGGAAATGCGCTTTGAGGACCCGGCTCCTGTCGCCGGAAAGCAGCATGAGTATCGGGTGATTTCAGAGAATACCGTAGGACTGAAATCCAAATAACCGAATCCCCTTCCCTTTTTCCTATCAAATCGAATGGACTGGAATCATCGGATCGTCGTCGTGACAGGTGGTGGCGGAGGCATGGGGCGAGCCGCCGCCCGCCGCTTCGCTGAGGCTGGAGCGACAACTTTTATCCTGGGACGTACTCTGAACAGCCTGAAAGAAACGGCTGAGACATCATCGAACATCCTTCCTCTCGTCTGTGATGTAGCGGATCTGGAGAGCGTCGAAGAGGCGATGGCCGAGATTCTTAAGAAAGGCACCCCATTCGCTCTGATTCATGCAGCGGGGATCAACTCACCAGATCGATTCATGGCTCACTCAGATTCCGGAAAGATCGCCAATGCAGAGACCTGGCGTCGGATTCTAGAAACCAACACACTGGGAGTAACGAACATGATGGCCGCCGTCTCTGCTCCGATGGCGAAAAACGGCGGCGGACGCATCGTGGTCGTTAGCTCTCTGGCCGGACACGGGTTCGACTCCTTCGCCGGAGTTCCTTACACGGCGAGCAAGTGGGCTGTGCGAGGGCTACTTTTTACAGCTCGCCCCCAGCTCGCCGCGGAAGGGATCGTGGTATCGGAATACGCTCCAGGCGAGACCAATACACCCATCGTGGAGAATCGCCCTGTGAAACCGACACAAGAGCACCGCGACGCGATGATTCAGAGCGAGGACTGCGCAGAAGCCCTCTTTTTCATCGCTTCCCAGCCGCACAGCATGAGCGTCATCCAGATACCGACCTATCAGCCCTTCGGAGGAATGCCGCCACAGATCTCCGCACCTTGGTTAGAGGGACTAGAAATCAAAAGGAAGGCGTAGGGATCGAAGTCATCCGAAAAAATCCCGTGGCAGGATGGCGTGTTTCATGGAACGCTTGTACGATGGTGCCTGAATGCCTCGCCTCTGTCCCAGCTAACTCCCTCCCTACGCCTTCGGCTCCGGGGCGGAGTCTGCTTGCGTCAGAGCGTGAGGCTGCCCGGAGCCGACTCCACAGCTATCTCGCCGCTTGGGGAATCGCGGAAGGAACGAGCCGTGATGTGCTGGTGAAAAGTCTTCTGGACAGAGCTGAACGTGACTTTCTTCGTAATTCTTCCGCTCGTTCGACGACTTCGATCTCATCCCTCGCCCTGACTGGAGCGAAACGGGCGTTGCTAAATTGGATCTCCCCGTCGGAAGAAGAGAAGAGTCTGGACGAATCCGAGCCTCTGACTGTGGAGAATCGAGTCGCGCTATTGCTGATCCGTGAGGACGAAAGCTGGCAGACGTGCTTTCTTTCTGGAACTCCCCTCCCCTCGCTTCGCGAAGCCTGCCAGTCTGCGCAGCGTCTGAGTGCGACGCCCGACCTGCAACCCGCAGAGATGATCGCTCGGACAATTCCTCTGGGAATCCTCTGCAAGCTCCCTTCGATCTCCCTGCAGCGTGCTTTCAGACGTGCCTCTGCTTCCTGGATGCTCTGGTGGGGAGTCATCATCGTATTCGCGTCCACCTTATTCGTATCCACCTTTTTTCTGGTGCGGTGAGAACTCGGATTCCACGAGTGCCATCGGCAGCAAGAAAAGGGGCGTTCCCTTGGGAAACTGTGATTTTTCTGAGCGTGGTTCTTGTGATCGCTGCAGGGGGAATCGCTCTGATGACAGCTGATCTATCACGATCCGGCTGGTCACTCCCCTCTGTTTTGCTCTGGCTACTGTTTTCGATCCTATTCACTCACTTGGCCTTCGGTTTTAGCCACAGCCTGTTTGGGTTCGCGCTACGACGAATCTCACGACCTCGTGCGAAACCGGATACACAACTGTCCGCTCCCCCTCCTGATCTGGAAGAAGCCAGAGTCGCCCTGCTGATGCCGATCTACAATGAGCCAGTCGAGCGTGTCTTCGCCAATGCCCGCGCTGTCTTCGAGTCTGTCTCCTCTCTTCCCGGAGGAGAGGCCTATGACCTGTATCTTCTTTCCGACTCCGACCAGCCCGACCAATGGATCGCAGAAGAAACAGCCTGGTTCGACTGGACTCGTACCCTCCCGGAACCAAAGCGAATCTTTTACCGCCGACGTTCCTTGAATCGTGGACGAAAAAGCGGAAATATCGAAAATTTTTGTCGCTCCTGGGGCGGTGGCTATCGCTACGGAATCATCCTAGACGCAGACAGTGTGATGAGCGGCACAACTCTACTCGAACTCCGCCGACGGATGGAAGCCAATCCTCGACTGGCTCTACTCCAGACCGCTCCGGCTCTGATCGGTGCGGAGACTTGCTTCGGAAAGATGCAGCAGTTCGCCAATCATCTGTATTCTCCGATTTATCTCAGCGGACTCGCCTGGTGGCAGCAGGAGTGCGGGAATTACTGGGGGCACAATGCCATCCTACGCCTGAGTCCTTTCATGGAACACTGTGCCCTACCCGAGCTACCGGGCCGAAAGCCCTTTGGTGGCCCCATCCTCTCGCACGATTTTGTCGAGGCGGGCTTGCTCGGACGAGCGGGCTGGGAGGTCAAGCTAGCGGAAGATCTGAGAGGAAGCTATGAAGAAGGACCGCAAAGCCTAATTGAGTCCGCGATCCGCGACCGTCGCTGGTGCCAAGGGAACATGCAGCACGCAATGCTGCTGACCGCCCCTGGATTCCTCTGGCGGACACGCCTACACCTGACGAGCGGAATCTTCGCCTATCTCAGTTCACCCCTCTGGCTGCTGTTTCTGCTTGTCGGAGTCTGGCGGAGCTACGCGGATGCAGAACTCAGCGCCCCGTTTTTCGGATGGGGGACACTAGTTCTCACTGCGATCATGCTCCTGGGGCCGAAACTATTCGCGCTCCTCGATCTCTGCTGTGATCCTGAACGCATACGAGGCTTCGGCGGATGGATCAAAGCGAGCCTAGGCGTAGCGGTGGAGACGATTTTCTCCACACTTCTGGCTCCCGTACTGATGCTGTTCCACACACGCTTTGTGATCTGGAATCTTCTCGGGCGCTCGGTGAACTGGACGACGCAACGGCGTGGGGCGAACAAGACGCCTTGGCGCGAAGCACTATCCTTCCACGGTGGGCAGACAGTGCTGGGAATTGCTCTAGCGATCATCACCGCGCTCACGAACTTTCCCCTGTTTCTGTGGCTCTCTCCCATTCTTATCGGACTGATCCTAGCGATCCCGATTTCTATCGGGTCGAGCCATCCCATTCGAAGGACTTGCCATGAACATCTTCTCACGATCCCGGACGAGACTCTCCCATCACCAGAGCTAGCGACGGCGGCCCTAGAGACGGGGCGACTGGAGACATCTCGTGTGGCGAAGCTGGCGACACCGGGGCGAGGAATCGCTGCCGTCATCACTGATCCCGGCCTCAGCGCGATGCATATCTCACTCCTAGGTGATACGGCCCCATCCGTGAAAAGCGCTCGCACTGAAGCGGAGCGTCTTCTGCGCGATGGCCCCACTGCTCTTTCACGAGAGGAACAGATCGCCGTTCTC
>JBDHQE010000244.1:0-5534 GCA_039806885.1 Verrucomicrobiales bacterium | reverse complement strand
TCACGCTTGAATGTCTTCTTCTACCCTAGTGAAGAGCGAGCTTCCCAAATGATCCCACGCGATCTCGCCGAGCGCTTACGCGCCATAGTGCCACCGCCAGCTGCCGTTGTTATATCATATATTCCTGAGCCTCAGCCTACAAATGAGCTCTTCGTTCGACACACTGAATCCGAGGCCCTTTCCGAACTCGGTGCCTTGCTTCGACTCGCTGATACAGGGGGCCTCCGCTTCGGTCCCAGCACGGGTATCCCGGCAAAGAATGCACTCGCCAAAATCGACGCTCTTCTCGCAGGGGGTGACTGGTTCCCACCCGAGTTTTCCCACGCCCCCTATCCAGGCTCATGGAGCCAGACAATCGGCCCTATCAAATCAGTCGGATGGATTCGTATGCTCAGTGTTGCGGGACTCATCAAAATGAATGGGACAAAATCCGCACTCACGCGCAAAGGCCACCTTGCACTATCGAGGCCCGCATGGGAAGTCATCGGGGAAATTTGGGAGAAATGGACCACTAATAAGAATTACGACGAGTTCAATCGAATCGACGTCATCAAAGGTCAAGGCAGCAGAGGGGCGCTTACGGCAAGAGAATCACGTCGATACGCGATGCTGGCAGCCCTCGAAGAATGTCAGACGGGCGAGTGGATGTACTTCGACGAGTTTTCTCGTTACATGCGTGCCAGCGATCATCTCTTCGAAGTCTCCACTGATCAATGGAAATTATACATTGATGACCCCAATTACGGTGCGATGGGATACGCTGGATACGGTGAATGGGAGACTCTACAAGATCGCTACATGCTCTGCATCCTGATGGAATACGCAGCCACCTTGGGCATCGTAGACATCGCCTATACGCTACCGCAGCGTACTCGCCCGGTGGATCAGTGGGGCATGGACTCCTACGTTTGGCTCTCGCGGTACGACGGCTTGCAATCCTTCTGCATCAATCGACTAGGTAGACACGTAATAGATGGGAATACTACCCTATTCCAGCCTAGCCAGCCCCTAGCGCAAGTTCGCCTCTCCATTTTGGGGAATCGGAGTATACGCGTCGTATCTGGCAGCCTTTCTCCCGCCGAACGCATGCAGATCGAGACTTGGGCGGCACCCAGTGGCGACAATTCCTTTCAGCTCGACGACTCCCTGGCGCTAGCGGCTGTCGAGGGTGGACATGATCCCGACGCATTTGCCCGCTTTCTCAAAGAGCGCGATGATCAGCCTCTTCCCGAGACAACACTCGGCTTTCTCGAACAAGCTCGCTCGAACGGCGGAGCACTGCGTCGTACTGGTACAGCCATCCTCTTCGAATGCCGAGACGCCCGCACTGCCGATATGGTATCCTCTGCCAAAGAGCTGACCAAGATATGCTTACGTGCCGGGGAAACGACACTCGCCGTGCGCGAAGAAAACATCGATCACTTTCGCAAGCAAGTTCATCGGCTCGGCTTGGGGATTCGCTAAGGACGCCTCCACTGCCCAGATTGGGAAATCATCTCAACCGATTCAATAAGCTTTTCCTGTAGATTCTACCATCCACACACCACCCCAAAACGCACCCTTCTCGCCATACCGTCTAGGCTTCCGCAAAAGCGGCGCTTCACGCCGCACTCCAAAGCCTGCGGCACGCCTGCAGGGCACGATATACTCGGCGCGAAGCGCTTTGGAGTGCGGTGGCCTGACACCACTTTCCGAATAACCCCTACCGCTCACTCATCACCCATAAACGCACTCTTCCCATCCTGTCGTCTAGGCTTCCGCAAAAGCGGCGCTTCACGCCGCACTCCATAGTCTGTGGGGCACCTGCAGAAGGCTATTTATGTGAGGGACATCGACAAACAAGAGTGCCGCAAAAACTCCGTCAGCAACAGGCCGAGAGGCCAAGACCCGTTGTAATAGAGAAGATCTCCGGACGCCGTCCCAACTTCCCCTCTTCACCATGCACGTCCCCTGCAAATAAGAGAGGTGCAAGAGACGTGCAGGATTGTAGCGAATCACGTATCAGAACGTCGCAGAAGCTCCTACATGCAGGCGGCCCGAGTGGCCATCGTCGAAGCCCTGCTCGGAAACCTGGAAGCCATAGTCTATCCGCAGAGAGAACCAGTTCTCACGCTGATAGCGCAAGCCGATTCCGACCGATCCCATCTCGAGATCCTGAGTTCCTGGAATCGGAACTTCATCAGAGAAGGCACCATAGTCGTAGAAAATCAGCCCGTAGGCTCCATCCTGAGCATTGTTAAATCCACCGAATGTCGAGGGATAGAACACAGGAGTGCGCAATTCAGCAGTCGCTACGATCCCGCGATCTCCACGAGCAATGCGCTCTTCCCAGCCGCGAATGCTGTCATACCCACCACCACCGAGTTCTTCGCTGGCAAGAAGATTTCCATTTGAAGCCTGCCCCTGAATCCGTCCATAGGCCGTCCATCCCTTCGGCAGACGCTGATCGCGCTCCAGTGTGAAACGTCCGTACGTATAATCCGCTGTCGCCCCCAGTCGCTGAGACGCGAAGATCGCATCCGTATTCTTGTTCGTATTATTGCCCGGGCTATTCACGACCTCAGTATCCAGACGCCACACACCGGTATCATCACGAGCCACCATGTTGTAGCCGAGGCTATACTGAACAATCTCCGAGGTTGTATCAAAGACGCTCACCTGATTGAATTCCAGCGCACTGTTGCTAGACTTGAAATCCATACCCAGCTCAAGCTCGTGCGAGACACGACCAAATCCAGGCAGCGGGATTCCGTAACGACCACTGAGCTGCTTATTGACACCACCCGTGTTGAATGAAGCTCCGTTCTGAAGAATCTCAGCTTCGCTATCAACATAAGCTCCCAGTATCGTTAACTGATGTCTCCAGGGTAGATAACCTGCGAAAACAGCACTGTGTCCAACCAAGTCAGAACCGGAGTCCATATTGGTCGTGAACTGATAGCTCAAGACGGAATCAGAACCGAAGAAGAAGGGAGATGTCCAAGTAACTCCGAAGATGCCTCGTGCCAGCCCTAGGAGTTCCGTTCCGGAATTCTCTAATGAGACATAGCCCATCAGATCTCTTGCAGATTCATTCCGCAGAATGACATCCGTCTCGCCAAATCCTCCACCGGGGCTGAAGACTAGATCCACCTTCCGATTCGGATGCTTATTGATCCAGTTGAGGTCGTCAGACAAGTCGCTCTCGCGAATTACATCGCCACGCTTCGCCCGAATTTGGCGAGCCATGGACCGACTCTCTGCATTTCCCGCGCCCTCCACAATCACATCGCCCAAACGGCCTTCGATCACGACGAGTTGTAAAACCCCCGAGCTAATTTCCTGCTCAGGCACTAGCACATCGACCACGGGCAGATCGCTCTTACGATAAGCCACCACAGCATCGCGCACCATCTGATTTAGGCTGCCCATCGTGAGAGGCTGCCCCACACGTCCCGAAAGAACATTGTAAACCTTCGACGGAAGTTCGACTCCCTCAGTCACAACACCAGAAAACGAACCTGCAGAACCTTTTCTCACATCGCGCGGCGATGACACGACACGGATTCCACGGAGTTCAGACACCAAAGGCTGCGAATCAGAAGCCGCCGATCCCGAGGCAAATGCGTTGCCGCCGTCCGGGTTCGTATAGGAAACCTTCTGGATATCGTCGTTCCCTGCCTTGAAGGGATTACGCCATGCCCACTTGGGCTGGGCCTCCGTCGGGCCACCCTGCTCATTCCAGCCGCGCTTCCACCATAGCTCCGCATTGGTATCAGGCTTATTTCCCTTGTAGAGCACCTGGTTTGATTTGTAGAATGTCGAATTCTCGTTAAAAGGCTTCAGCGTTCCCTGAGAGACAGTTTCCGGGGCCTCCTGATTTCCGATATATCCGGCACCGCTTCCGGCTTGGGACTCAACTTGAATCAGAGCAGTGGACGGATCCACCGGTGGGCGATCAACGACGGCACGACGGCGTAACTCTTTCTCCTCACGAGTCGCTTCGATCTCTGCCTTCCGAGCTTCCGCCTTCGCTACCTGAATATTGCGAATTCGCTCCCGCTTTGTCACCTGATCAGGAGTTCGCAGATCGGGGAGAGGCGGCAGGTCGATCAGACTTTCCTCAGGCGTGGGAGGCGGCATCTCGCCCCAGTAATTATCATCGCCGAAGGCGCGCAGACGAGAACCGCTGGCGGTGATCCCCTCTTCTCCTGCAGGTAGAGAGTTCGCCACAGTGATCGACTGAGGAACCTTCGTCTTCTTAGGATGATTTTTCGCCGCATTCAATCGCTGGCTGATCGTTGCGCGTCCTTCATCATCCGACTGACGACGATAGACATTATCCTCATAGCGAGACTCGACCTCTTTCCGGTTCTGTGCACGCTTCTCTCGCCATGAGAGCTTGCGCGAAGGATCACCTAAATCCAGATTCGGAGCAGGAGGCAGCAGCATCCCGAGTTCAGCATCCTGCGCATGACTGCGTTCTGCTGTGGGGAGAAGCATCAGCAGGACAACGAGACTGGGAATCAAAGGCTTCATTCAAATGTATTTCATCCGAGAGGGTCTGCACACGACAGCCTCTGGCATCCTCGATCTTGAAAGCTCTTGCCTAAAATCGCAAGCAAAATATTCAAATTTTTGATCGTTCGCGAATTTAAGATTTCTTAAACAAGAACTCCCTTGACTCACTGAGCAGGATAGAAGTTCGTGATCTGGTTGCCGAATACGCGATAGCTGGAATAGCGATTCGTTCCTGGCTCATAGATGTAATAGCTCACGCCAACCTGACCAGCTGCCGATCCACGACGAGCCTTGCGTCTTTCCTCCTCCTCCTGTTCCTCGAAGGAATTGGGATCGCGGCGAGGGCCAAACATCTTGTCGAGACGCTTCTCAAATTGGGCCGCTCCATTCGACTCCTGAGTGTCCTCATCGCGCTCATACATCCCGAGCAGATCGTAGAGGCCATCGTACTGGCCGCCGATTCCAGCCGCCAAGTCCTGAGCCCGAATGAAGGAATCGTAGGTGTCAGTGAAGAACACAGGCGAATAGTCGACCAAATACCCAGGCAAGAAGATGTCCGGAGCTGTCGGCTGAACCGGTGGAGTCGGTGGCAGCACGGGACGGATCGCATCGTAATAGAGCGTGTAATGCCCCGCTCCGCTGACTCCGTTATTGTCACGATAGATCGTCGCACTGTCGCCCAGAGATCCAGGAGTCATGCTGGCGAGATTGATCAGGCCACCGGGCGCATTCACATGAGAAATTTCGCCTCCTTGATTCCCTGACGCATCGCCGGGGAAGACACCACCACCGGAGATCCCGACCATGCTGATGCGATTCGTCTGATCCCACCACAGGTCGGGTGTCAGATAGACTTCATCCGCCCTTCCGGCCAGCATTCCGTTGGCCGCATTAAACGGCGCAGCGAAGTTGGCGGGAGCCGTGGTGAAAGTGAGAGTCTTTTCGTTAATCCGAGTGGTATTATCCATGAGATTATTCGAGCGCGCCGGGATGAAGAATTGCATCGGATCACCCCCTGAACTACCGCTCGCAAA
>JBDHQE010000243.1:0-5538 GCA_039806885.1 Verrucomicrobiales bacterium | reverse complement strand
CCATCGCTCGATGCCAAACTTTACGGAACCCGATCAAAATGGGGTACAGTCGCGGATGGATCGGGAGATGCGCATTTTCTCATCTTCTAAAAACACATGGCAAAGCTCAAATTGGAGTATGTCTGGCTGGACGGATACGAGCCGAGTCCTCACCTCCGCAGTAAGACGAAGGTGGTGGAGGGAGACCCTGCTACCTTTTCATTAGCTGACTGTCGCCCTTGGGAGTTCGATGGCAGCTCAACTCGCCAAGCGGAGTGTCGCTCATCTGACTGCGTAATGCGGCCGGTGGCACTTTTCCCTGACCCAACACGTAGGAACGGGTTTTTGGTGCTTACTGAGGTCATGATGACCGATGGCGTGACCCCTCATTCGACGAATTATCGAGCGACGATTCCGGAAGATCCGAATCTCTGGATCGGGCTGGAGCAGGAGTATTTCCTTTTTCGTGACGGGCGTCCTCTGGGCTGGCCTATGGCTGGGTATCCGGACCCGCAGGGAGAGTATTTCTGTGGTGTCGGCAGCAAGCAGATTGGCGACATGGCGAGAGCGATTGTCGAGGAGCATCTGGATATCTGTCTGGCGGCGGGGATCAACTTAGAGGGAATCAATGCGGAGGTCGCTAAGGGACAGTGGGAGTTCCAGATTTTCGGAAAAGGTTCTCAGTCTGCTGCGGATCAGATCTGGATGGCTCGGTATCTGCTGATGCGGACCTGTGAAAAATATGGGGTCGATGTGATTCTACACTGCAAGCCCTTTCAGGGGGACTGGAACGGATCTGGCATGCACTGCAATTTCTCGACGGAGTTCATGCGGACGAAAGGCGGGGAGGAGTATCTGCATGCCCTGATGGCGGCCTTCGAAAAATACCGTGATGAGCACATCGCCGCCTACGGTCCGGATAATCACCTTCGCCTGACAGGACTGAATGAGACGCAGTCGATCGATAAGTTCAGTTGGGGAGTGGGGGACAGGAGTGCGTCAGTTCGCGTTCCTACCTCTTTCGTGAAGAATGGTTATAAAGGATATCTGGAGGATCGTCGTCCCAATTCTCAAGCCGATCCGTATCAGGTCGTCGCCCGAATTGCCAAGACGCTCGCGACGGTGGCTTGGGTATGACTCGCTGACTCGCTGACTCGTGATACGGCGTATTAGCGTCGTGATTGGGCGAGCTTGATAATTCGTGAATCGAGTTTCACTCGATGGCGTTTTGCTCTTCTGACGAGTCGAATCGCCCTTCGTGGACGGTGAAAGATCTCCGCTTCTAGCCAGATGGCTTTCTCGTAGGCTTCGGCCTCTCTTGGGTAATAGCGTAGAATTTTTTGATACTCCTCCAGTGCTTCCTCGTAGCGGCTTTCGTTGATATAGTAGGTCGGAAGAGACAGGTTGAGCAGCGGCTTTTCCAGTGGCTGCTTGGGAGAATAAATCGCCTCGATGAATGAGGTGAAGGGGTGAATCGCGAGTCTGAAGATCCAAGGCCACAGGAGAGCTAAGCCGGGAATCAGAAAAGCGACGGCGATGAGGATGCGGAGCGGTTCGATGCGGAGATCGTGTCCGTGCAGAGCGAATGGCCAAGCTGTGCTAATTAAAGCGATCGCGACTAGAATACGGAGTACGATGAGGAGTCGTCGCCAGAAGGGCATATCCAGGAGGTATGAGATCGGCTTAGATTCCGAGATCCCACCACGTCACCACCAAAGGATCGCACAGACTCCGATCATCAGCCCGTAGAAGGCTCCCGCAATCGCAGCAATCTTATACCGACTCTCTTTTTGAAGCAACCAGCGGATTTGGTCTCGTAGCAGGTAGGGCATACCGACCCAGAACATGCCGATGACCGCAATCACGTAGGCGAGAGCTACGAGAAACAGGCGGCTCTCCGGCTCCTGCAGAAAGGCGGATTTCAGCATGGGGGCCGCGGCGAGGATGAGGAGAAAGCCGAGAGTGCGCACAGCTAGGAACTCCTTCACATACACGATGACGCCTACACACATACCGACGATGACGAATTGGATGGGACGTGCGATTTTAAAGAACTCACCTAGGTCCATACAGCTCCATATCATGAAGGCCCATGCGAAGGTGACGATGGCGAGAACCATGCCGATTTTCTCGTGGCGCGGGAATTTCGTCATCCAGGGCTTTACGAAATCTGGCTTCAGTAGCGCGACCAGGTGCGATACGATGAGCCAGAGGGCGACGAGGATTCCCATGGCTTTTAGAGGGATTCCAGGTTCGTAGAGAAGATCGTAGAGGGCCTGCATGGCTCGCGGGAAAAATACGGAAGAGGGTCAGAGTCGGGCGAGATTCTTCGTTTGCAAGGTAGAAGCAGCAACTCGATTAGAAGTTCGAGAGGCAGCCGAAACGATCTCTCCATAGAGGGTGTAGCCAGAGCTTTCGGAAATGTGGATATCGAGTAGCTCTCCAGCCAGTTCATCCGCATCACCGTCAAAGATGGCGATGCGATTGGTTCCGGTGCGTCCGGTGAGTCGTTCTTTGTTATACCGGCTGGGACCTTCACAGAGCACCTCGACCGTGCGACCGACGTGTTCGTTATTCTTGCGCTCGACGATCGAGTCCACCAGAGCGAGCAAATCCTGATTTCTGGCCTCTTTGATTCGCTCTGGGATCTGATCTTCCATATCGGCGGCTGGTGTTCCGCGCCGAGGAGAGTAGCGGAAGACGAAGGCCTGATCGAACTGAACCGTCTCGACCGCTTTTTTCGTCTCCAGATAGTCTTCGTCTGTCTCTCCAGGAAATCCGACGATGATGTCCGTGCTAATCGCGATCTCGGGGCGAGCTTCCTTCATCCGAGCGCAGATTTCTAGGAATTTCTCTACCTTGTAGGGTCGGTGCATTAGGCGCAGGACGCGATTGGAGCCCGACTGCATGGGGAAGTGGACGTGATCCACTAGTTTCGGCAGGTAGGTGAAGGCTTCGATCAGATCAGACTTGTATCCGATCGGATGGGGGGAAGTAAAGCGGATGCGCTTGATCCCGTCGATCTCATGCACGGCTTCGAGGAGCTGCACGAAAGGGCTTTTGCCATCCACGGCAGGGAATTCGTGCCGTCCATAGAGATTTACGATCTGACCCAGCAACGTGACCTCGCGCACCCCTTGGTCGACCAAGATGCGACATTCTTCCACGATCTCGGCAATGGGACGCGCACGTTCCGGTCCTCGAGTGTAGGGGACGATGCAGAAGGTGCACTTCATGTTGCAACCCTGCATGATACTGACGAATTCGCTGACTCCCCTGTCTTTATGGACATGGTCGCGAATGGTATTCTGCGAACCTTCTTCGTCGTCGACGTCGACGATGGGGCGGCGAAGGTCATCCATGTCGGCTTCCTCCTTCGCTCGCATCAAGTCGACGCAGTGATCGACCACTTTGTGATATTTTTGTGTCCCGGCGACCAAATCGAGGAAGGGGATTTCCTCCAGTAACTGACTCCCTCTGCTTTGCGCCATGCAGCCGATCATCCCGAAGACACGTTGGGGATTGCTTTTCCGATGTCGTCCCAGCTCACGCATATTCCCTAGGGCCTTCTGCTCCGCCTGATCACGCACGGAGCAAGTATTCATCAGGAGTACGTCGGCGTCATCGGGGCGGGACGTAAGGGTAAAGCCGCGCTCGATGAACATCTGGGCGACTTGCTCGGAGTCGCGTTCGTTCATCTGGCAACCAAAGGTTCTGAGATAGACTTTCGGCATGGAATCGAAACCTGCTGAATGGAAAGAAGAAAAGGGGAGGAACCTAGACTCCTTCTTACGATGATTCAAGAGGCGAGGTCGGGATTCTCACCGTGAGTGTGAATTCGAGCAGATCGTGCTTTTCCCCATCCTGTCCTCGACTGATATCCGCCGATACTCTCGATGGAACGCGAGCTGTTTTTGAGTCCTTTTCCTTGCGTGCAGATGTCGTATGTTCCCTACGTGTCGAAAGAGGCAAAGCCCGATCTGATGAAGAAGCTGCAGGAGGTGCCGCATAAGCCCGGTGTCTATCTGCATCGCGACCGCTTTGGGACGATTATCTACGTGGGCAAAGCGCGTGATTTGCGCAAGAGACTGGCACACTATTTCACCCCATCTCGCCAGCGACTGGCGGACCACAAGACACGGGCGCTGATCAGCAGTATCTGGGATTTCGATATCTATGAGGTGCGCAATGAACCCGAGGCGCTATTGCTGGAGGGAAAGCTGATCAAGGAATACCGGCCGAAATACAATATCGCCTTCCGCGACGACAAGCGCTTTCTGCTGCTAAAAATCCATCCTGAGGAGCCTTGGCCGCGTTTTCAGTTAGTTCGACTGAAAAAGGACGATGGTGCCCGCTATTTCGGTCCCTTTGTCCACTCTGGTGCCCTGCGGGGAACTCTCGCGTGGATCAATAAGGAGTTCGGACTGCGGAGTTGTCGTCCTCTGATTCCCACGGAGCAGGATTATCGCCATTGCCACGACGACATCATCAAAAATTGCTCAGCTCCCTGCATGGGACGCATTACCCGCGAGGCTTACATGGAGCGCGTTGATCGAGCCTGCGCGCTGCTGGAGGGGAGCGGGAAGGAATATATTTCCGCGATGGAGGACGAGATGCGCGAGGCAGCGATGGGGCTCGACTTTGAGCGTGCGGCAGAGCTGCGCGACATGATCGCCAATCTCAAACAGACCTTGCGTCCGACGCGACAGTTTCGTCGTCAGGGGACTCCAGGTGACGCGATCAATCCACAGGAAGACGTCGCGGAATTGGGTGAGATCCTTTCTCTAGAGCGTCTTCCCCGGGTAATGGAGTGCTTTGATATCTCCAATATCTCCGACAATCACATCGTGGCTTCCATGGTGCGATTCCGCGATGGACTGCCGGACAGAGCCGGGTATCGCCGCTATCGAATACGCTCGGTAGAGGGTCAGAACGACTTCGCCAGCATGGCGGAAGTGATTCGGCGGCGCTATTCTCGGGTGTTGCTGGAGGCTCGCGCTCACGTGGGCGAAGAGGAGGCTGATGAGACTCAGGAGACGCCCTACCAAGCGATGCGCCGGATCGAGGAAAAATTGGAGGAACCCCAGAGCTCGGGCAGTGCAAAGCCGGGCTTCGTGCGACTGCCCGATCTGGTAATCGTCGATGGAGGGAAGGGACAGCTGGGGATGGCGATGAAAGAACTCCAGAGACTTGGATTGAGCGAACTCCCCGTGGCCGGACTGGCTGAAAAGCACGAAGAACTCTACCTGCCGGGGCGCTCTGATCCCCTGATCATTCCCCACGAACGCGGCGCGTTGAAGCTCCTCCAGCGCATCCGAGACGAGGCCCACCGCTTTGCCAACGGCTATCACCAGATCCTAATGAAACGACGCATCGAGGAGAGCATCCTCGACGATTGCCCGGGGATCAGCCAGTCGAGAAAGGAGAGACTACTTCAGAAATTCGGCTCCGTCACCCGTCTGCGAAAGGCCACGTCCGAGCAGATCGCGGAACTTCCGGGATTTGGAAAAAAGCTCGCTCTCGAAATTGTGGAATTTTTAAAAACTCACTAAAATTTTC
>JBDHQE010000242.1:0-5594 GCA_039806885.1 Verrucomicrobiales bacterium | reverse complement strand
AAATTGACAATTCTCCTCTCCTCCGCGATGAAGTGAAGATCATGCGACTGGCTTTTCTCATCCTAACCATAGTGACGGCTTCCGCCGTGCTGACGAGCTGCGGAATCGCGCAATATCAGATGTCTCGGGCGGCGAATCTGTTGCGTGTTCCTGTGCGAACCGGCCAGGTAACTCCGTCGTCCACGCAGAGTATCTCAGCCTTGTGGGTGGCCGTTTGATTGCATGAACTGGTGGTACTGGATCGGGCACAAGCTGTCCCGACTCTTCGCGAAGATCGTCTGCTCCTATCGCGTCCAGAATCAAGAGCGACTGCGACATTTGCCTGTGGGCGGACTACTGATCGTGTCGAATCATGTCAGCTTTCTCGATCCACCTTTTATCGGGGCTGCGTTCGACGATCCTCTCTATTATTTCGCCCGAGATACGCTCTTCGATCATCCGATTGCTGCGTTCATCCTGCCACGCGTCAACGCGATTCCAGTGAATCAAGAAAAGCCTGAGATCTCCTCGCTCAAGCTCATCATTCGACTACTTCAGGAGGGGCAGAAAGTGCTGATTTTTCCTGAAGGAGAGAGATCTCTGGACGGAGTGATGAAGACTGAGGGCGAACCCGGAGTCGGCATGATTCTGAGCAAGACGAAAGTGCCCGTTCTCCCCGTGCGTCTCTTCGGTCCAGATAAGGCGCTGCCGCGTGGAAGTAGCAAGTTGCGCCGCCATCCCGCGACTCTGGTAGTCGGAGAACTGATCGAATACGACACGATTTCAGGTGATTCCTCGGAATCGTCGAAGGTGCGCTACCAGAGAATCGCCGATGAGATGATGGCGGCCATCGGAGGTCTCGAACTGCGCGACAGTCGCGGAGAATAAGAAAAGGTGCAGAGGACGAAAATATCAGTGTTTTCCTCCTCCGAATAGTTTTCGACCGAGACCGCGAATCGCTCCGCCGAATCCATTTCCATCCCTCCCAGAATTCGAAACAGGAGTCGCGGCTAGGGCAGGGGACTCGCCGGGAATGGGCATCGCTTGCGGGCCTTTGAATCCCGCCAGCAGTCCACCGTGGCCGCGACATTTTCCTCGCGAAGCGAGATCCGGCGGCAGAGGCATTTCATAGCGGTAGCGAGTATGGCCACTGGCCAGTTGACCACATTCACTGCACAGAGCCGCTATCGTCGTCCCTTTGGGAGGAGTGATCGGAGTGGCGGAAAATCCTCGTCCTTCCGCAGATTTCATCACATCCGTCCAGACGGGCAGAGCGAGCGTGCTGCCGTATCCGTGATCCATGATTCGGGCAGGTCGATCCAGCCCGACCCAGACCCCGGTCGTCAGTTTGTCCGTGTACCCCATGAACCAAGCGTCGCGATAATCATCCGTAGTCCCTGTCTTTCCGTAGGCCGGAGCCTGATACCCTGCCTTCCGGGCATCCATCGCCGTGCCCTGATCGAGAACTTTCCCGAGAATATCGCTCGTCATCCAAGCGACTCCAGCAGGGAAAATGCGACGTCCTTCGACGGCGTGCTGATAGAGTACCGAGCCATCTGCCTGCTCGATGCGGCTGATCAGATGTGGGGCTAGATTCACTCCACCCGCCGCCAGAGTCGAATAGGCGCTGGTCAGAGTGACCGGAGAAGCCTCAAAAGCTCCCAGCGCCACCACGGGAGAGCGCGGAATGTCACCAAACTTCAATGCTTGAGCCAGATCGTGAATCTGTTCGATACCGGCGATCTGTCCGACGCGGACGGACATGGTATTACGCGAGCGAATCAAGCCTATCGCCGCTGGCTGGATTCCGGTGAAAGTCCCGTCACTGTTTTTCGGGGACCAATTGGCGAGGCGGATCGGATCATCGCTGATATAGGAACCCGGTAGCAGACCGGCTCGGTGAAAAGCCACCGAGTAAACGAAAGGCTTGAAGGTCGAGCCCACCTGACGCTTTGCCAAAAAAGCCCGATTGAATGGGCTCTCGCTAAAGTCACGGCCTCCGACTAGAGTGACGATTCCTCCATTCTGATTGTCTAGCGTCACCACTGCTCCTTGCAAATACTTAGTGGCTCCGCCGCGTTGATGACTGCTACGTACAGGATGTTGATATCCTGGGAGTCTTTCAATTTTTGTTAAGTTCTGATCCAGAGATAATTGAGCTACCTTTTGAAGCTCTGAGTCGATGGTTGTATAGATGCGCAGTCCTCCATACTCAATCAGGTGAGGAGATAAGAAGTCATCGAGCAGATCGAATACCATTTGCAGGGGATAAGTGCTGGTAGCGAAGCGCAGGTGCGGCGGACGCAGCTCGATTACCTGCTGAGTGGCTCGATCAGCGTCCTCGCGAGTGACTTGATGGGAAGCGACTAAGCGTTCCAGAACCTCCTTTTCGATTCCTTTCGCGTTTTCTTCGCTACGAAATGGGTTGAGCAGACTCGGGCCTCGAATGACTCCCGCCAGCATCGCACCTTCCGCCAGCGTCAGTTCAGACGCAGATTTCATGAAATACCCCTGAGCTGCGCGTTCGATCCCGTAGAGGCCCGAGCCGAAATACACGCGGTTCATGTAGCAGGTCAAGATCTCTTCCTTCGAATACTGATGCTCGATACGCAAGGAGAGAGCGGCTTCTAGCAATTTGCGCATGTAGGATCGCTCCTTCATTCCGAAGGAATTGCGAGCGAGCTGCATTGTGATCGTCGAAGCACCCTGATCGATCTCTCCTGACTTCAGATTCGTGATCATGGCCCGGAGGATGCCGAGGAAATCAACTCCGATATGCTGATAAAAGCGGCTGTCTTCGCGGGCAATGAGAGCCTTAACGAAATGCGGAGAGACATCCTTCGCCGAAACCGACACGCGATTCTCGCCATGTCCAGCGACATGACCCATCAGGATGCCATTCCTGTCATAGACCAGTGTGCGCTCCGGCAGTTCCTTGATCTTCGATAGATCGTAGCTTTCTGCCTTTTGCCAGATCCAGTAAGCTCCCCCTCCGGCGATCAGCGTCCCCACCACGATTCCCCCAAAAAATGTGCGACGAACGAAACGCAGAAATCCTCCTCGCTTCGCTCCCTTTTTAGACGAGCGGGCAGGGGATTGACGACGGGAAGAGCGAGAGGGGGAACGGCGGCGCGACATACGAGAATAGTTAACAATACTCGAATTCTTAGAATTCCGCTACTTTCAATCTCTCGTTACTGAATCCAGAGTCGTACAAAAAAATCGGGACTCCTGTTTCCAGAAGTCCCGATTCTATAGGATCGTGAAGAGAGAACTGAAGGATCGTGCGAGGCTCCAGTCGCTTTAGATCGTTCTCGTCCAGATCCGGCTAGTTCCGTTCGAGTAGTAATCGCGATAGGTGATTTCAGTCACATAGACGGTTCTCGGATGACCACGGAAGCCGCGAACAGTGCGAACGATGGTGCGACGCCCGATCTCGACCGTGCGCACCTTGGTGACAGGTCCGTGGTGGCCTCGCGAGGGGGCGGCATGGCTACCGTGAGAGGATGCACCGTGCCCTCTATCATAAGACGAGGATCCATGGCTATTGCCGTGTGAGGAACCTCTGCGGCTTCCTTCATACGATGGAGCCCCGTGACTGCTGCCGCGAGAAGGAGTGCTAGGCGCTGCGTGGCTACGCCCATTGGAGCCATGGCCGGAAAAAGGGGCTGCATTGGTGTCGATGGCTCCGCTCAGGGCGAAGGCTGCGGCAGCGGCGAACAGGAGGGTTTTCATATCTTGATTTGGATTTTTGGGGTTTTGTTTTGTAATCGATCCTTAGTATCCGGAGGATTAAGATCGATTCTGCTGGTAGGACGAAGTGAGCTTCCGAGTTATGCAGAGGAAATTCATCAGGCTTTGATTGCGGAAGAGTCTGGTGTGGCAGATAGTATTGAAAACTCACTGATGTCACGTCTGCTTGTTGGAATTCTCGCTCCCTGCCTAGCCCTGTTACTTTCATCCTGCGTAACGGATCAGCATCACCTGATCGAAATCTCGGTTCCGGATCAAAAGATGGCTCTCTATCGTGATGGAGTGAAAATTCGTGAATATCCTGTCTCGACTTCGAAGTTCGGAGTGGGGGATTCCTTGAGTAGCAATCAGACGCCACTCGGGGCCTTGCGTGTCGCGAAAAAGATCGGAGATGGGGCACCTGCGGGCACGGTCTTTAAATCCCGTAAACCGACGGGAGAAATTTTGTCTCCAGACGCACCCGGTCGTGACCCCATCGTGTCACGTATCTTGTGGCTGAAGGGGCAGGAAGCAAGCAATGCGAATGCGTATAAGCGATACATCTACATTCACGGGACGACGGAGGAGCGGCTCATCGGCACTCCTGCCAGTTATGGCTGCGTGAGAATGCGCTCAGCGGATGTGATTGACCTCTTCGATCAGGTGGGACGCGGAGCGCTGGTCCGCATTGAGAATCAGCCTCTGATGACACCTTCAGCATCTGCTGCGCCGAATCCATGACGAGATTTTCGTGATTTTACGAGAGAAAATTCATCCGCGTTGAGTTCAGGTCTCAGACGAGCGATTCTGGGATAAGTTCGCCTTCCGGGTGAGAAGATGCGGGAATACGCAGTTCGTAGCCGTTAATTTCGGCTTCCACTCCGAACGGGATCGCCTGGTTCTCATCGATATGACCGGCGGGAAACTGGCATAGGACGGGAAACGGTGCGTCAGAGAAGTGACTGGCGATTACGTCCTCTGCGGATACCCCGTCTGCGCCCGGCGCTCCCTCCGTAAATGCTCCGACGACGAGACCGGCGAGATCGCGGAAAAGTCCCGCCTGTTTCATCGAGGTGAGGACTCGGTCCGTACGATACGGACGCTCGCCGACATCCTCGATGAAAAGAATCTTCCCCTGCAGATCCGGCTGCCAAGGTGTACCAAGCAGGGCCGCCAGAACAGTTAGATTTCCGCCCGTAAGTTCGCCGCGTGCGGTTCCCGAGACCAGTGCCTGGAGCGTACGTGAACGAGGAGTCTCTGGATTCTCTATCGTGCTAATCCACTGTTGGCGAATCAGATCAGAGGCTCGCCCGAGGGCTGTCGCCATGGGTGCATGGACAGATCGCACTCTCGCCTGTGTCCAAAGAGCGTGCAGAGCCGTAATATCACTGAAGCCGATAATCATTTTATTGGCTGCCTTCACTCGCTCCCGCTCGATTCCAGGGAGCAGGCGCGTAACGCCGAAACCGCCGCGAGCACACAGGATAGCGTCGATGGAGGGATCGTCGAGAGCATGGAGCAATTCCGTGAGCCGCCGCTCGTCGTCCCCGGCTAGATAGCCCTTTCGAGAGAATATATCCGTGCGATGCAGGATTTCATAACGCAGCGATAGCCAATTCACACCGTCCTGAAATGCGTCTGGATCGAAAGGACTGGCAGGGGCGATCAGGGCAATCCGTGCTCCGGGGAAGACAGGACGCGCAGCTGGCGTTCTCTGAAATGCGTCGTATGGCGAGAGGGGAGAAGTGTTCACGGTCGGTTCGACAGAAAGGTGAAGAGAGTAATTCTCGACCGGCAAAGGCGCAAACGAGATATCAACGGATCGCGAGACCAAAGTGTTCGGCGATACGTTCAGCAGTCGTCACGGGAGCTTCCTCAGATTC
>JBDHQE010000241.1:0-5606 GCA_039806885.1 Verrucomicrobiales bacterium | reverse complement strand
GATACGCTTCGAAAACCGGACCCTGTGACCACAGTCCGGAATGGAATCGACGGGCGAGAGGTTGGATCCGGGTGATGTACTGGGACGCATTCCTCTCGATGCTGGTCTATACCTTCATGACGATGGCGTTCTATCTGTTGGGTGCCTCGATTCTGCATTCCCAGGGACTTGTGCCACAAGCCAGCGAGATGGTGACGACGCTTTCTCGGATGTACACGGATTCGCTGGGAGTCTGGGCTGAGATTTGCTTTCTGATCGGAGCTTTTTTCGTTCTTTTTTCGACCCTATTTTCCGCTTTGGCTGGCTGGACGCGATTGTTCTCAGATGCCTTCGGAGCGGTAGGCTGGATCGATTACCGCGACGAGCGTTCACGCGGTAAAGCCATCGCTTTTTTTGCCTTTTTCTTCCCAGTCCTTTGGGCTGTGTTATTTTTCTTTTTTAAAGATCCTGTTTTTATGGTGCTCGTGGGCGGAGCGATTACGGCAGCGATTCTCCTGCTGGTCGTCGTCGGCGCGATTCACTTCCGTTATCGCCGTCTCCCCGACTCACTGCGCCCGTCTTGGCTGTATGATCTGGGGTTTTGGATTAGCGCGATTTCTATCGTGCTGCTGGCGATTCTCGCGGTGAAGACGGCGATTGATTCGATGTGAAGCGCTGAGAAGGAGAAAGAGGGTCTCTTCTCAGAGCAATCAAGTGCGACTATTCAACTGGAACGGCGCGGACAGACGGTTTCTTGCGAAAGAGGTTTCGGAAGAAAAAGACTCGTTTCTCAGCAGAGTTGAAGTCCTGACTCTCAAACACATCCAGATTGTTATCTCGCTTTTCTGCAAAATCATCTGCTGCAGGTGCGATGCGAGTACGATCTCTCAGGTCGTTATCGACGATGGTCTGCTCGATCTCGTCGCGGATAATCTTGGGTTGAATGAAGATGAGCAATTCCTTACGCGCTAGCTTATCGGTGGTGGAGCCGAACACGCGACCGATGAAGGGTAGATTGGCGAAGAGTGGTAGCCCTGACTCTGATTTACTGTCATTTTCGCTGATCAGCCCTCCTAGGAGGACGGTGCCGCCGTCGGGGACCATGACTGTAGTTCCCAGAGTCTGCGTGCCGATGGTCGGGATGGAATCACCGCCGATAACGGTACTACCGACGATATCGTCATTCCTCTGTTGAATCTGTAAAGTGATCTGTCCGTCCGTATTGATTAGCGGGCGAACGGCGATCCGGAGCACGACATTTTCGAAATCGATGCTGGCAGTGACGACCTGATTATTCATGTTGATTCCACCGGTATCCAGCGAGGAAAGCGTACTGCGAGGGACGGCAACGCGCTGACCGGTCTCGATCACAGCCTCGCGGTTGTTGACGGTGTATATAGAGGGGCGCTGAAGCACTTTAAAGCGATTCGTTTTTTCCAAAGCGGATAAATGGCCGTCGAGGTAGCGATTGAATTGACCGTAAAAAGCGAATCCTGAATTTGCTGTCGCCAACTTAGCAGGATCGAAGAGATTGTTGATATCGAAGAGTTTCTGATCTGGGAGCGTGGTGAATGTGCCCGCGCCATTGAAGCGGCTGCCATTGACGTGCCGCGCATCTCCGGTGGGCTGTTCCATCGTGCGAAGAAGATTAATGGCCAAGTCATAATCGTCACCTAGTGTGAGTTGTGCGATGATCGCGGAGATCTGGATCTGGACAGGGCGCGCGTCCATGGAGTCGAGCAGTTCAGCGATCTGACGTAGATCCTCGGGCGGACCGGAAGCGATCAACATGTTCTGGACGTTATCGGCAACGAGGAGGGTTTTTCCCACCACTGCAGATTGTGGAGCCGCTGCCTGATCCTGGCCAGCGTTTCCTAAATCTCCCGATCCAGCGGAGCCTCGGCGTGAGTTCCCCCCGAGTCCTGAAGTATCGCGATTCATGTCATTGCCACCCATTCCGCCGCCCAGTGTATTCTGGTTCTGCTGTCCATCTTTTCCAGCAATCTCTCCACCGCTTTTATCCTCTCGTCCGCGTAAAATTAAGTGCTTCGCGATGACAAGAAAGTCTGAAACACTCATGTATCGAAGCTGCCGTCGCATGAACGTCGCATTTTCGACAGGCGCATCGAGATGAGTGATGAGCCCCTCGATGTAATCCATATCCTCCGGAGTAGCGACTACGAGGATGCGGTTGGCACGAGGAATGGCACGAATTCGTGGCTTCGGAGCGGTCGGACGAGCGAAGGCGGAATTGGTTCCCATCTGTGACGGAATGATCGAGCTGCCTGAGTCATGGACTGGTGCCGAGGCATTCTTCTGAGGCTGCTGGCGCGGACCTGCGGTAGGGGAAGCGCTTCCCGAATTGGGAGCAGTCGAAGGCTGATCTTTATCTAGGCCGAGAATATCAGTGAGCGCTTCCACAACGTCCTCCGCCTCGGATCGCTCCAGTTGGAAGGCCTGATTCAAAGTGCGGATCTTACTCACATCGACGGAGTCTCTGAGTTCGATTAATCTGCGGACTACGGAGGCACTTTCCGTAATCACGACGGCGGATGCGGTAGACAAGGGAGTTAGTTTTCCGTAAGGATGGAGCACGATTACGTTGGAAAACAACTCAACTGCTTCGTCCGGAGAGATGTAGGACAGAGGCATGATATACGTGATCACCTGATCTGAGTCGGGAAGCTGAATGGGGTTGGTGAAAATCGGTAAGCCCTCACTGCTCGGCTTCTTCTCCGTGTTGTAGGCGATGATCTTCATTTGGTCCGGCTTCTCCGTCGGGAGAATTGCGTAGCCGTTGAGCAGAAAGCTTTTCTCGATAAATTCGGCAGCCTCAGAATAGGTCATTTTTCCAGATGTCTGGATGATGAGCGTCTTGTCCTGAATCGAAGTATCGCGGATCACACGCTTTCCCGTCAGTCGCTCGTATTCGAGCAGGATCACGGGGATCGGGGTGTTCGGAAACTGGACATCTGTCATGGCTTCCTTCACTTCATCCTTTTTCACTGCGGAGGTGGATGGTTGCGGCGTAGCCGGAGTTGGTGCCGGAGCTGGAGTCGGAGTTGCATCACGGGCTGCGGCAGGGGCTGGAGGAATCGCGGGCTTTTCAGGAGCCGTTAATTCTTGTGCAGGCGAAGAGATGACTCCGCAGAGAAGGAGACAGGCGGTCGCCCAGAAAGTCAGGATGCGGGTCGGAAGGTTCATAAGAAAGAGGAAAGCTTAATTGTTCGGGAGAGGAATGCGGCGGCGACGGGGCTCGCTGGTTTTGTCCAGTGCCGGGAGCGCACTTCTGGAATCGGTAGTGATTTCCGTCTCCGTGGAGGTGCTGAGTTCATTTTGCCCCTCAACTTGAGGCGAGGTAGGATCGGAGGGCATCGTCGGTTGACCCGGCGGAGTCCCTCGTGGTGGGTGAGCGGTCGGACCCTTCGGGGGATGTTGCTGTTTTCCTCGCGGATCAGTGGTCGCTTGGGTTGGCTGAGCGGGCTGAGGCTGAACGATTGCCTGCGTTAGCCTTTCTGTGATATATGTGATCGAGCTGGATTCTTTCCCGTCGGTAATCGTGACACTGGTTTCCTTCGGATCATTCGATTGTTTGGCTGAGACAATCTTGTAGGGCTGAGAATCTGATGTGATCACCAGAGGCTCGTTGGTGCTGGTGTCCCGTGCGTAGGCGATGGTTCCTCTCTGGTCGTCCTGAACGACTCCCTCCAGGATAATCGACTTCGCAAAGTCACTTTCAAAGGTCTGAGTTACGGGAGCGACAACTTCTCGCAAGAAGGGCGAGTTTTCCCACTCAGACGAGTAGCGTGCCAGCGGGAACGCAGAGGGCAACACGCTCTCCGACTCCTCTGCCTGGACCGAGAGACCGGAGAGGAGTAGCGACGCACATAGAATCATGCAAGAGAGGGGATTCATGTTTCGGGCAGAGCAGTTGCAGGAGCATACCATCGCAAGAGCTCAAATGTGGCAATGATCTTCTCAGGCGATTCTTTGTCCGGAAGAATTTTCAAATTGTGAACCACCTGAAATGCTTCGGAGCGGTTTAAATCATAAAGCCAACGCATCACATTACCCAAATCTCCAGAGGCCGCGAGGGAAACCCCTGCCTGCACGTAGTCGGGAGTCGTCGCTGTCGGAAGGAGATTCTGCCTAGAAGTCGTCACTCCGTCAATATTTTCTGCCTGTGCTAGCTTGTAAATCTCCTGTTCTACCTCTTCCGCGTTGGTAAATTTAGGTTGATTCTGATCCAGCCACTTGGACCGCATTTCCCACATCTCCTTTTCTTCGAAGAGCGTTTCAATCTCGATCCACTCGTTTTCCAGAGTGGATTTTTCGGTCAGGAGAAGATCGCGCTTTTCGAAATAAAAGCGAGAACCCAAGGTAATCCCCCCGAGAAACAGGATCCCTAAAAATGCAAAAAGTAGGCGTTTCTCACTCGGTTTCACTGTCTTGAGAGAATTTGTAGGTTCCGGTGGCTAAGATTTCCGTGAGATCACCTGAAGCCCGCGGAGGGGGGACGACCCAAGTGTAGTCAGAAAGCGAAGCATCCTTTTCAAGCGCTCCCTTAAACTGGATGGCGTTCGCCATGGTCGAGCTTTCCGCTCGAATTTCGATAAGCTTGTTATCACGGACTTCGAAGCTCGTGAGCCGGACTCCCTTTTCCGGTAGGAGCGCTGAGATCAGATGAAATAATTCAACAGGAGAGCGTTTTGGATCGATGGCCGGGGCTAGGATTTCCCAGCGAGCCATCGCGGACTCAATCTGATCGGCTGCATCACGGTTGAGAGAAATTTTCTGCTGGAGTCGTTCATTCCCTCGCTCGAGATGGCGGAGATGAAACAGAGCTGCGGAGGCGAAGATCAGCAGGAGAATGGCACCGATGATTCCGAGCAGAATCGCTCGATTCCTTCGCGTCCGTGCGATGCGCTTTCGTGATACGTCGTGAGGAACGAAGTCCCAGCCTGTCGCGATCTCAAACTTAGGTTCTGGCTTTACCTCAAAGCGAAGATTTATCCCGAGTTCTTTCTCTAAGAGCTGATGAAGCTCTAGATCATAGGGTGCCCATACGACGATCTGCTCCACTTGCGCAAGGAGTCCTCGAGCAGACAATTCAATGAGCGTCAGTCGAATTTCCTCTGGGAGAAGGGACTCTGCTCCCACCTGGCTTAAAGTTTGAATATGGACCCACTTTTGTCCGCGAGTGTAGCCTGCCACCCAGAGATCATTTTCCTGCCAGAGGACGACAGCATTTCCCGGAGCGGAATAGAGCGCATACTGAGGCAGAAATTCCGTGAAATCACCGGAGATCGACGGATTCTCCAGCTCCTCTATCGACCAAGGAGTCGCGATCGAGTGAACGAGCGTCCCGGACTCCTCGCTTTGTAAAGGCTGCCATGCAGTGACCTTTCCCGGTCCCTCCATTCGCTGAAAGCCGAGCTTTGTAAATTCCGAATTCACCACTTCATCGATCACAGTGTGATCTCGACTGTGAATCCATTGGGAGATTGAAATGAAATCGTGGGCAGGGATTCCGAAAATCGCATCGCCCGAGACGCGCACGGCTTTACCATTTTCGGGATCGAGGCGAGAGCCGTTCCCAAAATTGTACCAGTATCTCCCCGTGTGAT
>JBDHQE010000240.1:0-5645 GCA_039806885.1 Verrucomicrobiales bacterium | reverse complement strand
GGTTCGAACCATGCCGAATTCGAAATCGATTACCGGTTACTCTGGCCCCAGTGATGTGCTGATGGCGTTCAATGCGGATGATAAAGTCTGCGGAGTCGCCATTCGTCACAGCTACGATACTCCGAGTCATGTGGAGGACGTGCGCAGTGATTACCTCTTCATGGAATCGTGGAATGGAAAGAGCTGGGAAGAAATCGCTGCGATCAAAGATCTACACCAGGCAGGAATCTATGGAGTCTCTGGAGCGACGCGGACGAGCGAGGCGGTGGGCGAGAGTCTGAGCTATCGACTCGCCTCGACAGAGGGAGAAATTCAGGATAACTGGCAGTTTAGGATTTCGTGGAGAGATTTTGCCCTGATGATTTTCCTGATCTTTGGGTGTCTGTTCGCCTTCTGGAAGAATCTCTCCTTTCAGCGCCGACGCTGGATTTTCTCGCTGGCCACGATCCTGGGATTGGGATTGTGGATGGGCGATCTGTTGGCACAGTCATTGCTGATCGGATGGATCAAAGGAGGCGTTCCATGGAAGACCTTGCCGGGAATCGTGATTTTCGCGACTGCCTCGTTTCTCCTCCCTTGGGCCAGCGGCCAGCCTGTCTATTGCCAGTTCATCTGTCCTCATGGCAATCTCCAGCGCTGGGCGATGAAGCTGCTACCGGCTCGCTGGAAGCGCCCCATGCCAGAGAGCGTGAAATGGGCGGCTCAATGGATCGCTCCTCTGCTGCTCCTGATCGTTCTGTTCACCGTATTCCTTCATCTGGAGATCGATTTAACCGGAATCGAGCCGTTTGACGCCTACCTACTGAAAGGCGCAGGAATCGCAACCATCAGCGTCGCCGTAATCGGACTGCTGGTCTCGCTCTATTACCCAATGTTTTACTGCAAATACGCATGTCCGACTGGATGGCTGCTCGGATTCATCCGGAAACGGGTGGGAAAGGATCATTTTTCTGCTCGCGACTGGATGGGGATAGCGCTCCTGATGGTCGCTTGGGGCCTGTACTGGATGCCTGCCGAATGGATTCTTGGCCAAAGCGGTCTATCTTCTGAACTATTGTAATATTTGCTCCAGTTTCTTCAACATGAGGTTCACTCTACGTTTGATCGCTCTGATCCCCGTGCTGGTGGGAATGGCGATGATTCTCGTTCCATCGATTCGTGAGAAGAGGCTCGAATTACGCGTGCGTTCGACATTGCTGACTGTTCAGGAAGCCCTCCAGCGCCTTCATGTCGCGGACGAGGAGTATCCCAGGAAGCGCATGTCCGGGCACGATTTGGTGAAGCTGCTCGTGGAGCGTAAATTTCTCGACCCCACTCTGCCGAATCCCTGGACAGGAAAGAGTTACCTTTCAGACGCCTCTCAGGACTGCCTGCTGTATCACAGTGATCAGGAGGGTGGAATCTATAATCTCAGTGTTGTTTCCCCGAAGTCGAAGCGTGTGCTTTTCCAATTGGACAGCACCGAGCATCAATCACTAGAGGAAGAAAAATGAATCTCTTTGAATACAATCGCAATGCCTGGAACGTCCAGTCTCTCGAAGGTTGCCGCTGGAGCACTCCGCTCGAAGATGCCGTGATTCGGAAGGCACAAGAAGGAAAATGGTCTGTCCGCCTGACTCCGAATCGTGATGTTCCGCAGCGCTGGTTCCCGGCCTATCCGAATTTGAGCGGAGTCCGCATCTTGGCTCTGGCCAGTGGAGGTGGGCAGCAGGTTCCTGTCTTCGCTGCGGCAGGAGCAGATGTGACCTCTTTTGAAGGCTCTGATGTTCAATTAGGGAAAGATGAAGAGGTTTGCGCCCGTCATCATTTTCCCCTGAAAGCAATTCAGGGAGATATGGCGGATCTCTCGGAGCTACCGGATGGCTTCTTTGACCTCGTATTTAACCCGGTGTCCAATGTATTCGCCGAGGATCTCGCCCCGATCTGGCGAGAATGTCACCGCGTGCTCCGTCCCGGCGGGAGGCTACTGTGTGGATTCACCAATCCCGCCTTTTTTCTCTTTGATCATGCGCATCTGGAGGAGACAGGCGAAGCACTCGTCGTCCATCGTCTACCGTATTCCGATGTCGATTCCTGCGACGAGGAAACTCTCTCGGAACTCATAGAATCTCAGCAGATTTTGGAGCACAGTCATAGCTGGGAAGCGCAGATCGGCGGACAGTGTGATGCCGGATTCGCTATTCTAGGATTTTATGAAGACGACTGGGACGAGGAATCAACGCGACTCCAGGGCTGGATGCCCATGTTCGCTGCGACTTTTGCGGAAAAGCGATGAGCCCAAGAGCGACGGACTCATATCACGACTCGGAATCTTTTCGATCCGACTGATCCGACTCGCCTTCGGCCTCTCCTTCCATCCAAGTTCGAAATGTTTCATCGGGAATCCCCCAGCACATCAGCATCCCCAATCCATCTGACCAAGCCACTCCACCACTAGTCGAGTGAGGCAGGGGAATCAGACTTGTGATCGCGCCGTAGAGAGCAGCGACGCAGAAGCTCTGTGCCGCGATGATTGCCAGGCTCTCTGAGGGAGTCAGCATCGTTTCCCTTCCGATCAGGATCACGATCCCCGCGACGAGCACCAGTTCGATCCCAGGTCCTGCTGCGAAGATCAGAAAGTGCTTCAGGCGAGGAAAGTCGAGATTGCGAGGGCGAGGGGTGACGAAGCCTGAGAGGGGAATCGTCCGAAATTCGACCTTCATTCCCACGATTTCTCGCTCGTAACGAACCTTTCCCGCGCCAATACAGACCCGCTCTACCCTCCAGTTCAATAATCGAGCCATCATCGCATGGCCCGCCTCGTGTATCACCAAGAGGAATACCCATGAGACGAAAAAGAATGGGATTCCCAGCTTCGTAGCCGTGAAATCCTGCACTACATCCAGAGCGAGGAATAGCAGAAAGAAAAACGAGAGGACCACTACCAGTCCCCACTCGTTAGGCGTCTGTGGAGGACGATCTGGTCCGCTTTGCAGGATCATCTTCGCGGGCCTTTCGTCGTTCAGATGAAGGCTCGCGAGATCATCCTGATGTCGCACTTACCTGCCATCATCATCGAAGCTGAAATCCTCGTCGTAATCCTCGTCGTCAAAGTCCTCATCATCCAGATCGATAGGATCCATCTCTTCGTCTGAGTCTTCATCGTCGTCACCGAAATCATCGTCATCAGACTCCTGTTCGAGACCCGCATTAATCTCATCAATCGAATAGTCGAGAGTATTCGCCAAGGCTTCAAGAGTAGGGAAGGGGCCTTCTACCGAACCATCGGGGGTCGCTGCCCAAAAACCACCGATCTCCGACTCGGGATCGCCATAGATCGTTAACTCATCTTCTGCACGAAATACCACATCGAACCAATCGACGGAATTTTCGAAGTATGACTCGAACCAAGAGGCGTCGCAGATGTCGTCTTCTTCAGCATACTGTTCGAAATACGCTTTTCTGAATTTATCGGGACTCATTGAAGTAAAGGAAGATATGTAAAAATTAAAAGTTCTCAGTGAATTACGAAACCCTACGAAATGGATTTCTGCAAGCAAGAGCGGAATTTCAAAATTCGCCATTTTTGAAAGTAAAATTCTTTCTATTTTTTCTCTTGATCTTTTCCTGATGAGCGGGCACAGTCACCACTCTTTCCGGCGCTCCTTGCGCGAGAGTCTTCGATTGATCGAGATTCCGCAAATTCAGGAATAAAGTCGGATTCATGAGATTCCTCTGTAGCTCAGCGGTAGAGCGGGTGGCTGTTAACCACTAGGTCGTTGGTTCGATCCCAACCGGAGGAGCCACTTTCACTGGATTCCCGCAGTCCCAAACTTGCTTCCAGTAGGCACCGTGGACTTCATTGACGACTTCTTAATATCCACGGAGAGGTGATTTGTCGTTCCGGAGCGGAGTCTCTGAATTTTTTTGACTACGAACCACACGAACGTTTTTTCAGTTTACAGGGACAGTCTGTCGAAATTCGGGGTTCGGGTGAGAGTAGTAGACTCTCCTTACGCCAGCCTAGCCTGGGGCCGCCAACGTCCTCGAATACTGCGGGACAGCCGGTAATTCTTTCCTCTTTACGTATTGTCACCATCTGAGAGCATTCGAAATACTTTCTTGGCTGACGCCATCTGTAGTTTAGGCTGCCGACGAGAACGTCAGCGGTCCCAGAGATGGCCTGTATTCGGCGACTAAGGGGATAAGGAGGGTCGATTTGATCTGGTTGACGTAAGCGTAGCTGATTTTTCGTGCGTGGACACTGGATTCTATCAATTCAGGAGGGCGTTCTCCGTCAAAACATCTGCCCTGTCTCTACCCCCCGGCCATACTTTGAAGACATAAGAAGCAATAGAGTCTCCCCCTCGTTCCCACTGGCTTGTTCAACAAGGGATATAGTTCGCTACGACCTTGCTGCTCCTTTAATGTTCGGTGGCGTTGGTTGCAGTATAATCAATCGACCGAACCCAGTGTGTCGCCGGTAAGTAGTTGTAAGGCGCTACGAACTAAAACTGAAAAGCTGTAGCCTCCGAGCGCTATGGCTAAGGCCGTCGCAATGATCGAACGAGGACCATAGAAGATGAGGCCGCTAAAGAATCGAATGTAGAAAAAGCCAACCACGAGAGCGATACCGATGATCGCGAAGGTAAGTCTGATAAGCGCACGCCCACGAACAGCCTTGCGCCGGGCATGATATGCCTCTTTAAGTAATCGTTCAGCCTCGGGGCCAGCTATGCCGTGCTGCTCCTCAAGCCACTCGGTCACCTCTTGCTGTCGTGCGCCCCAATGAATCTTTGAGATGACTTGTTGGCGTAACATTTCTGCTTTCTGTTCAGGAGTCCTCATTGCAGATAGAACGATGAGCGCATGCACCACTACCAGCGGCGGCGAGCGTCGATCACGGGGGTGGGGGCGTAGTTACCGAAAATCATCGAAACAGAGGGCTGGTAGTGGTTGTCATATCGTGGCTTGTTCTGCATCTTCATTGCTTTGCGACTTTGATGTCAAGAATCTTACGTGACTTGGCGATGTTGTCGGACTGGGAGTTGCCACGCAATGCTGACGTAAGTGCCTTGATGGAATCAGGGGTTAGGGGTGAAACGCGGGCATCAGTGAGGATCAACGCGTCTCGAAACCGATCAAACCACGGCTCACCCTGCTCAACTACGAATCTGACAAGATCTGTTATGCACCGGTCATACATGCTCCCACTCTTGGCATTGAATCTCAAATGGTAGCTCCCTGTGCGTGTGAGAGTGGGATCGCTAAATGGTCCATTGAGTGCCGCCGACTCAAATGTGTCGTTCATGACGCGAATCCCAAAATGAACTCGTATATCCACAGAAAAATTACGCGGGGCACCGTAGCTACTACCAGACCTATGAAAGTGTATGAAATCGACGGTGTGTGGGTGCTCACGAGTCCAGAACATCTTCTTTGTTCGCGAGAATCCGAGAGAGGCGAGCTTCCCGGTAAACTCCCTACACGCCTTCTCGAATCCATCGCGGACTACTTGAGTTGTACATATTTCGGGAGTTTCCATGTTCTAACCCAACCAGTTATTCTGTGACTAGTCGCAAAGCAAGGCGACCATTCGCTATTGATTGAGGGATTTGGCGACTCATGAACGGATTGTACACAATCTCACGATTCCGAGAAAGGAA
>JBDHQE010000239.1:0-5648 GCA_039806885.1 Verrucomicrobiales bacterium | reverse complement strand
AAAGATCGGCATACGTAAGAGAGCGAGTGTCGCCGGGTTCCCCCACCCAGTGAATCGCCACGCGGTCTCCATGCCCCTCTCGGACGTGGCGGTCAAGACAGTTCTCGGATGCGTTGATTTTTCCGCCCAAGAACCATTGGGCGAAGGGTGCGTTGGACCAGTCGAGGACGGTGTCCCACGGTTTTTGCCAAGCTAATTTGGAAGCCTGGCTACTCCACCACGCTTCCGGATCTTCGATGGAACGCTTGTAGAGTTCCTCATACTCCTCCATGGACTTGACATGGGCACGGGCGGAAAATTCAGGGGATGGATGGAAGACGCGATCTTCCTTCTGCAGGGTTTGGATGTTCTGACTCATTACTGGAAAAAACCGGAAAGAACCACTCTAGCAAGTCCTTTCGGAAATGAAACCGTAAAAAAGTGCATAAAAATGGTGCGTCTCGTGGACAAGGGGAGGAAACCGAAGCGTTTTCGAGTGCGTGGCGAGCGCAAAGTGGCTTGATGCCGGAGGAGTTTCACCTCCCTTCATCCGTGCGCCTCAGCGAGAATTGATAATCGCTCCCGCATCTTTATGCTTCGGCCTCGCCACGCCGAAAATACACTGCGGAGTTCTCGTAGCGAAAGAAATTCAGAAAACACTGTGTCGAGTTTTACGCTAGATAGGTCGCACGTCGTTTACGCACAGAGGTCGCGAGATCGCGGAGCATGATTACGGTCGTCTCCCAGTCCACGCAGGCATCTGTGACGCTCACTCCGTATTCGAGATTCATTTTCCCTCGATCCACCTTTTGACATCCTTCATTCAGATTGCTCTCGATCATCACTGCTCGGATATGGGATTCTCCTCCGCCGATTTGCTCACACAGGGCAGCGCAGACGCGAGGCTGATTATGGTGATTTTTTTCACTGTTGCCGTGGCTGCAATCTACCATGATGGCAGGTTCGAGCTTTTTCGCTTCCAGTGCCTTCCACACCTCACGGATATTCTCTGCATGGTAGTTGGGGCCGCTATCCCGACCGCCTCGGAGGATGATGTGACAAGTGTCGTTGCCCTCGGTCGCCACGATCGCGCTCATGCCCGACTTGGTGACAGAGAGAAAGCGATGGGGGCTTCGGGCGGCCAAGATGCTGTCGATCGCGACCTCGTAGTTGCCACTGGTTCCGTTTTTGAATCCGACGGGCATACTCAGACCAGAGGCGAGTTCCCGGTGGAGTTGACATTCAGCCGTGCGGGCACCGATCGCTCCCCACGAAATCAGATCGGCGTAAAATTGCGGACTGATGGTATCCAAGAACTCCGTACCGGAGGAGATTCCTTTCTCCGCGATTTGCAGCAGCAAGTTCCGGGCGATTAAAAGTCCTTCATTAATCTGATATGTTCCATCTAAATGGGGATCATTGATCAGGCCTTTCCAGCCGACCGTGGTGCGCGGCTTTTCAAAATAGACCCGCATGACTAGGAGGAGATCTGGCGAGAGTTCTTCCTGCATCTCTGCGAGCCGTTCTGCATACTCCAGTGCCCCTTCAGGGTCGTGAATCGAGCAGGGGCCGACGACGACGAGCAGACGGTCATCTCGGCCGGCGATGATCTCGGCGATCTCGCGACGAGCGGTCGATACGGTGGTGGCAGCGGTAGCCGACACAGGCACCTCCTCCATCAGTGTGGCGGGAGAGGTCAGCTTGCGCGTGCTGGCGATACGGAGATCATCGAGCGGAATAGCCATGGTTAGAAACGGAAGAATGAACTATCGATCAGGGAAAGAAGAAAGCAGAAATCCCGATATTCTCCGTCCGCGTGATGGCGGATTCAGGGAAAGTCTGTATTGAGATAAGCACAATCATCCTGTAGCCTGCCCCTTTCATGAGCAAACGTGCGCATCTACGTAAGGACGCCCGGGATTTTACCAGTGGCGATGTTTCAGAAGTTTCTTCTCCCAGTAGCGGATCGACGGGGGATCCGAAGTTCGATGAGCGGATCAGGGGACTGGTGGACGATTGGGCCTGCGGACATTCCAATGCATTGGTAGCCGAGATGATCGTCACCGTACTGAAGATGGGGAAAGATTGCCTCCCACTAGGAGATATGAAGCTTTATAGCCGTGCACTGAAAGAACTGCGACGCACCAGTGTCATGTTCGAGCCCTATGGTGACGAGCGAAAGCTCTCGATCTTCGGCAGTGCCCGGACCGCACCGGAAGAGCCGGAATTTCAAGCCGCCGTTGCCTTGGCTGGGAAAATGCGAGAGGCGGGCTTCATGACCATCACCGGTGCCGGTGGAGGCATCATGGAGGCGGCTCAGATCGGTGCTGGTCGGGACGGGAGTTTCGGACTGAATATCAAGTTACCTTTCGAGCAGATGGCGAACTCCACGATTCGAGGCGATGGGAAATTGCTTCAGTTCAATTATTTCTTTACCCGAAAGCTCGCCTTTGTGAAGGAAAGTGATGCGATCATCGCTTTTCCGGGAGGATTCGGGACGATGGATGAGTTGTTCGAGGTGCTGACGCTGATCCAGACGGGGAAAGCACAGCTAGTTCCGATAGTTCTCGTGGATGCGAAGGGCGGCACATACTGGAAGACTTGGCTTCACTTCGTGCAGGAGCATCTCCTGCGACTCAAGCTGATTTCAGAGGATGACCTGACTCTTTTCAAGGTGACAGATGATCTCGATGCAGCCGTGAGTGATGTGAGCGGTTTTTACCGAAACTTTCACAGCTATCGCTATGTGAAAAAGAAGCTGGTGATGAGAGTGCAGCACCCCGTCACGGACGAGCTTCTGCAGAGGCTGACGGCGGAGTTTCCCGATCTGCTGAAGGAAGGGGGATTTGAACGATCAAAAGCTCTGCCAGAGGAGGCCGAAGAGGCAAAGATCGCGGATATGGAGCGCTTGGTTTTCTCGAAAAAAAGCGGACTGGCGGGGCGTTTTCGCCAGTTGATCGACTGCGACAACGAATACTGATTCCATGCCCGATCTGGTTCACGAGCATCGGTGGCGGGAGGCCGGATATTGCCGGATCGCCGGGATCGATGAGGCCGGACGCGGTCCTCTCGCCGGTCCGGTGATTGCCGCCGCAGTAATTTTGCCAGAGGGCTACTCGTTGCTTGGACTCGATGATTCAAAGAAGCTGACGGAACGACGCCGGGAAAAGCTCTACGAGCATATCACGCGAGATTCCGAAATCAGCTGGGCATCCGCTCGGGTGGATGCAGAGGAGATTGATCACCTGAATATTCTCCGTGCGACGCATCGGGCGATGGCTCTAGCGTTCTCTCGCCTGCAGCCAAGTGCCGACCTAGCACTGATCGATGGATTGCCGGTACCGGATTTTCCGGGAGAGCATCGCGCACTGGTCGGCGGAGACGCTCTCAGTCTCTCGATCGCGGCAGCTAGTATTATTGCGAAGGTCGAGCGAGATCACCTGATGCGCGAGATGGCCGAGCAGTTTCCGGGATACGGTTTTGATCGTCACAAAGGCTACGGCACAGCGGCTCATCTGGCGGCGCTTCGGGAACTGGGGCCATGTCCGATTCATCGTCGCAGCTTCGCCCCCGTCGCCACACGAATTTCACCACCCTCTTCCACGCAGTGAATCTCTTCTATCCAGTCTGGTATCGATGGATAGATCGCGAACTGAGTCGGCCCTTCACGCCGCCGGACTGTGAGAGCGATCCGAAAGAATGGACTGCGATCATCGGTGCGACAGGGGAGCGCATCGCGGCGAAACACTTGCGCCGAACGGGTTGTAAAGTGCTCTATCGGAACTACCGTCCCCCGACGGGAGGAGGAGAGGTGGATCTCGTGTATCGGGATGGGAAGATTCTAGTCTTTGGCGAGGTGAAAACTCGCACCAGCGGCGAGTTCGGCGACCCTTCTCGCAATGTCGATCAAGCCAAGGAGAAGCTCATCATTCGAGGTGCCAATTCCTGGCTACGCGAACTGAACTACCCTGAGCTAATTTTCCGCTTCGACGTGATCGAGGTACTGCTGAAGGAGGGGCTGCCGCCTCAGGTGAATGTGATCGAGAACGCCTTCACGACACCCCAGAGAGGATTGGCGCTGTGATGGGAAGTCGAAAATCTGCTCGAAGCAGAAGTTCGTCTTTGACCTTTGGGGGACAGAAGCGTTTCAGTGTCGAGTGATGGATGCCTCTTTTCAAAATCATCTCACCCGGCAGACCGACTTGCTGAAAGACGCGGGTCTATTCAAGAGCGAGCGAGTTCTTTCCTCTCCACAATCGACTCGGATCACGACGGCTGACGGCGCCCAGGTGATCAATCTTTGCGCCAATAATTATCTCGGCCTATCGGACCATCCAGAGGTCGTCGCAGCTGCTCGTGAAGCTCTAGATCGATGGGGATTCGGGCTGTCGTCCGTCCGCTTTATCTGTGGTACGCAGACGATCCATCGCGAACTCGAAGCGAAACTGAGCGAATTCCTCGCGACGGATGACACGATCCTCTACTCGTCCTGCTTCGATGCGAACGGCGGGCTGTTCGAGACCCTGCTTGGGCCAGAGGATGCCGTCATTTCCGATGCCCTCAACCACGCTTCGATCATCGACGGAATCCGCCTGTGCAAAGCCAGGCGCTACCGCTATGCCAATGGAGACATGGACCAGCTTGAGAGTTGTCTCCGGGAGGCTCAATCTTCGCGCTTTCGACTGATCGCGACGGACGGAGTTTTCTCGATGGATGGCTCCATAGCTCCTCTGAAAGCAATCTGTGATCTCGCGGATCGATACGAGGCCATCGTGATGGTTGATGATTCGCACGCTGTGGGAGTCGTCGGCGAGAGCGGACGCGGATCGCATGAGCATTGCGATGTCATGGGGCGAGTCGATATCCTGACCGGGACACTGGGGAAGGCGCTAGGCGGAGCGAGCGGCGGCTATGTCAGTGGGCGGCAGGAAATCATCGACCTGCTCCGTCAGCGTTCCCGTCCCTATTTGTTTTCTAATTCTCTGGCTCCCTCCGTCGCCGCCGGATCGCTTCGCGCTCTGGAATTGCTCCGGGAGGAACCCAAGTTCCTCCTGCGGCTGCATCAGAATACAGCTCGTTTTCGTGAAGCGATGGCAGCCACGGGATTGTCGGTTTTGCCCGGCAGGCATCCCATCGTGCCAGTGATGCTGGGCGAAGCCTCACTAGCGGCGAAGATGGCAGAGCGGCTCTTGGAGCGCGGGATTTACGTCGTGGGATTCTTCTTTCCCGTCGTCCCAGAGGGCCAGGCTCGTATCCGCACTCAGGTATCCGCAGCACACAGCGATGAGGACCTAGACTCGGCCGTCCGAGCCTTCGCCGAGACCTGGGCGCAGTTCCAGGCAGAGGGACTTGTGTAAATCAGCGGCTCGTCGGTATTTTTGTGAGGATGAAGTTTGTTGAAATCTGTCAAAAACCTTGGCCCATCTTTAACAAGTGAAAATAGGCCAAAAATGGGCTTTTTTTTCGACTATTTTCGATAGTCTAAAATTTTAACACATTGATAATCAGCACTAGGATTTTTTCGAGATGCAAATGTAGTGCCAGAACAGAAATTTTGTTGTTGCGTTCGCTCAAAAAAGTGCTTGGATTACCCCCTGATTCCGTGAGATAATTCTTATGTTCGAAATCTGCAAATTTAGAGGGTTCAATTTCGATAATCAGAGCACGTC
>JBDHQE010000238.1:0-5680 GCA_039806885.1 Verrucomicrobiales bacterium | reverse complement strand
GATCTAAATTGAATCGGCTGGTCCCACCGTCTTCTGTCCCGATCCAGAGCATTCGGGAGCGATCCTCGAAGAGTGCCGATATATGATCGTCCACTAGGCTCTCTGCTAGGCGTGGGGAGTGAACAAAAAATTGAAAGGAATCATTTCCTTCATCGTAGAGCGCCAGTCCCTGCATCGTCCCCACCCAGAGAGCCTGATTTGAGTCGACGAAGAGAGAGTATATGTAGCGGGCTGAGATCTCTCTTTTTTCGGGCGCGACTCCCTCACTCGGCTGCATATAGAGTCCCATTCCATTGGTTCCGATCCAGAGACGATTCTCCTTGTCCCGAGTGATGGACATAATCGCTGAAGGAATTGACCAGATTTTTAAAAATTTTTGTTCAGCCTCCTTCCATTGATATAGCCCTCCATCCTCGGTTCCAACGAAAACTTCTTTGTCACTGGTGTAGATGGTTGAGATACTGGCACTGGCGAGTGGATCCTCAGTTACTACCATTGTTCCAGATGACAGATTGAGCAAATTCAATCCGACATCCGTTCCGATCCAGAGAAGCTGATCATTAGAAACCTCCAGCGCTGTAATGCGGTTACTGCGCAGATTTTCTCCCGGCGAAGACCCTTTCTCAAACTGAGCGATGGCGCCCAGTTCCGTGTCGAGCTTCAGGAGTCCCTTATCCGACGTGCCGATCCACAATTGTCCGATCTTATTCCGCAAGCTTGCAACGCAGGTGATTTTGTCGGTGTTCAGTCTGATCGGAGAGCTAGGGGAATCACTGTAATAGACGGTTTCCCAACCATCGAATCGGCAGAGCCCTTGGTCAGTCGCCAGCCATACAAAGCCCCCCGCATCCTGCGTAATATCTCGAATCATGTTCGATCGCAGCCCCCCTGGCGTGGACTGTGATAGAGAAGTGAAGCGGATTCTACTGACGTCGTCCTGACCCGTGCTCCATGAGGAAACGACCAGTAAAGAGATGGAAAGCCACCAAAAATTAAAATCTCTTATTCTCAATGGTGACATAAGGTTTCAGCAAAGATAAAATTTTTAAAAAAGAAATAATTTTTAGAATGAATTTTAGATAGATTGTGTTATATTTCCTTATATTGCAAGATAAAATTCAGAAGTATTGACTTTCTGAGTCCCCGTATAAATCGATGTTTGAAGTCCTTTGTTCTTTTTATAGTTAATGTCCTCTCGTTCAAACACAGAAAAGGCTTTTAGCCTGACTGAGTTGCTCCTCATCGTTGCGGTGATCGGAATATTGGCGGCTATCGCGCTTCCGACGATCAGTAATCTGCGAGGAGTAGCGAAGAGAACGGTGGCTGTGCAGAATGCGAAAAGTATCTCGCAAATGTCAGGGGCGCTCGCCGCTCTCGGAGTAGCTCATGTGATCCCTGATTCGATGGGGGGCGTCCCTGCCACGGCGCGGTTGCTGCGAGAGGGAGTCATCGTGCCGGAGGGACCAATGGCGGGCGAGAAGTTTGTTCTGACGGGGTTGAACGATGATGAGATTGATTTCGTCGCAGAGTTTCTCTATGTCCAATATGATAGGACTGAGTTGCGACTGATCTTTAAGGATCCAGACAATCAGGGAATGATGAAGGCAGTCTGGGACTCGATGAACTGCCTTCTCGCCTCGATATCCTGTGGATTCTGATCGTGATCAGAGCTGTGGCAAGAGTCGCTCTGATACTCCAGAGCGAGTTTTTTTGAGATTCATTAAGTCGATGTCCGCTTTTTATCAAGCCAACGATCCAAGTGCTGACGGATCTTTCTGATCCACCAATCCGCAAGAGGACTTAGCAGGAGCCAAGGAACTGTAAGAAGTGTGGTAGAGAGTGCGCCAACATACACATCGGTGAACCAGTGGGCACCTACCATGATACGCGGAGATGACAACAGGATTGTCAATAGGACTCCGACCGCAGCAACTTGTCGCCGTGCAAATCGAAAGAGAAAGGCGACGAAGATCATGAGGATAACTCCGTGATCACTGGGAAAGCTCTGTTTGGAAATGTCCCGATGACGGATATCGATCAGATTCCGTAAACGATTCGAGTCATCAAAAGTCGCTGTAGGACTGGGGCGACGATAAGTGATGCTTATTTCGCACAGGGCAGAGATCAGAAGAAAGGCACCGACCATCAGCACACTTACGGTAATCCAGTAGCGCCATCGATCTGGACGAGGACAAATATGCACCGACCAAAGGAGGAGTAGGCACATGAGGGCCGCCGAGATAAAGTCGAAAAGACGCGTGTTCAGAATCGCGAGAATCTTGATCCATACTGGGTATTGAGGATCTACGAATTGATTAAAGAAGCGGAAAATGCTTTCATCGAGCGACTGCCAGAATGGAGGAATATTCCAGAGCCAACTCAGGAGTAGGAGAGCTCCTGCCAGTGAATAGGCTAGGATTTTGAATATCTGCAATTTCGGTTGATCTGGCATCTCGATACAATACTGATCCGACGCGAAGCCGTGAAAAGAGGTTCTCTCATAGAGTGACGCAGATCAGCAAAACTTGCAAGTCAGTTATTCGCTAGTAGCTCATCGTCTGTGCTAAGCATCGAAATCGTGCTCTCATCCTTTGGGGGATTCCGACCGAGAAAGGGATATTGCTCGATATCGACTACTTGCCCGCTCACAGGTCCGCTTTCATCCGCCAGCCAGTAAACGGCAGCAGCAGCGATTTCCTCTGGCTTTAGCAGGCGACCTTCCGGAGCGTAGGTTTTCGGTAGACGCGAAGGCCAGTCGGAAGAGAGACCATGCTCGCGCTTTCGTTGTGCTTCATTCTCTGTCAATACCCAACCCGGATTGATTTGGTTGACACGGACACCGTTCTCTCGCATCAGTGTATCTCCCAGATTTCGAGTCATGGTCATGAGCGCTCCCTTGGAGACGGCATAGGGGAGAAGGTTTGGTTCCCCGCTCCACGCATTGACGCTGCCTATATTGAGAACACATCCACGACGTGCAGTGAGATGAGGAAGCGCCGCTTTGATTAAAAGAAATGGAGCGATGGTATTGATCTGGATGATTTGAGAAAAGAACGCACTGTCAGTGGTATGGAGATCGCCAGTAGCGATGAGTGCCGCATTGTTCACTACGGCATCGAGTCGCCCGAAGTGCTCGATGGCAAGCGATACCAGTCGATCCGGGCAGGATTGATCAGCCAAATCTCCGATGTGTAAAATCGCTCGGTCTTCGCCGATTTCTGAAAGGACTCGTGCGCCGAGCTCTGCTTCCAGTCCGTGAATTACGATGCGGGCACCTTCGGCAGCGCATCGGAGCGCGATGGATCGACCAATGCCAGTGGTGCTTCCAGTGATGATGATGACTTTATCTGAGAGTCGCATGGCTGGACAGAGTAGCGGAGAAGATTGGTAGATTCAATTCGATCCTGGCATGGACTCTCACGCTTCGTGAGATACACTCGATTCTCCAATAATGCGCAGACTGAGCCACAGTGCGATGCTGAAGAGCAGGAGGCAGGAGAACCCGGCCAGACCAGCGAGAGGGAGTAGAAACGCACTCCAATTCCATGATCCCCAAGATACGCCAGGCCAAAGCATGGGCAGAATGCGCAAAGTAACCGCTAGGTTGCCCATTCCTACTGCCCCCCACATGCATTTCTCACCTCGTGGTCGCCCTCGCCCGAACCCAGGGAGCATTTTCCACCCGACTGAGACGATGAGTAGGGTCATAAAGCCTGCTCCCATCGCATGACGAGGAATATTTTTCTGTGTGAGTTCTGACGGAACTGACATTCCGCTGTAGTGCAGGGCGGAGAGAATCAACGCCACAGCGGCGATGACTGCCCAGAACCAAGCACTGACTACCCCTACATCAGCGGGACCTGCCCACAAGCGATGCCGAGTCTGCGTTCGTGTCACAATTTTCCGTGGATGAAAGATTCGAACAGCCCATGCTCCGAGGAGGATTCCTGTCGCCTGGAACCCGGCGGATCCGATCAAAAACTCAGGAGATGGGAAGAGGGTCGAAAGGATCGTCAAGATCAGTCCTAGGGCTAGAGAGATGGAAGCAATGGATAACCCGCGAGTCCACGGGAGCAGAATCCAGAAGGTGAGGGGAAAAAGTCGTGCCGACATCGCGATGGCAATAGCAGCCATGAAGTCGAAGAGCATCAGATCGAGGGCGAGAGCGTGTGACGCCAGGGGGAGAACCGTGAGATTTAGTCCAGCACGTAAGGCACTGATCCCCCCGATGCACCAAGCGATTTGAGCGACTGCTAGAGCTAGGGCGGAGAGGCATAGTAGGGGAGCGGCTTGGCGAAAGCCTTTGTTCTCTGCGAGAGGGCGTCCGGTACGAAAAGTAGCGATCAGGATCAGTAGAAGTCCGCAGACTCCGGCCAGAATCAGAATCAGACCAGCGATGACTGCTCCGTTGAGCCAAGGCAGAAGAAAACTGGAATCGTTCGAATTTAGTGTTGCTAGGGTCAGCTGTCCCGTAATTCGTAACACCAGACCCAGCACGAGACACCAGAAGCAGCGATTCACCCACTCAGGGCAGAGTAATTTTACACCGCGAAGGCGTGGCAAAAAGTGCAGCGCGACTCCGAGAATCATCGCGCCGCCCCATCCGATTAGAAATGCTGTGGCATGGCTCTGGACAGCGGCGGGATACCAGAGTGGTGAGGGCACCCCGATCAGCCAAGTCGCCGTCATGGCGGTTGCTAGTGCGAAGCCTGGTAATAAACCGCTGAGGAGCGCCAAGAATACAAAGCGTTTCCATAAATGCTCGGGCTTCATTGATGTCGATTCTGAAAAGATGATTCTGATTTCCTACGATCAAACGACGCAGGAGACGGTCTGGCAAGGAGGATAAATAATAGTGGTTGAATCGTTCCCACCCCATTTTATCGGGTTCTTTGCACTTTTCTCGTAATCTAAAATGTATCTGTATAGCGCAAAATCGGATTTGAGAGGTGGAATGTAAGGCGATAGATCTTTCTACTGCTCTTCGATTTCTGACATGCACGCCCTCCGTTCTGTGTATCCTATTTTTTCCGTTTCACTTATTCTAGTCAGTCTAACTGGAATCGCAGTTTCGGAGACCACTCCATCGACTCTTCCTGCGACACCTGTTGATGCCAGTTTAGGAGTTCGTTCTCCTCTGATCGCCACAGGATGGGATTCGCCGAATACGCGCAAGTTTCGCGACGGTCTCGCAAAATTCGAGCAATGGGGCATTTTTGACGGAACCACGCTGCGCGCTGAGCGTGTGATGCCTGACGGCAAGGTTCAGTCAGGAAGCTACGCATTTTCCCGCCAAGCTTGGCACTGGGAGGAGTTTGCAGAACCTCTGGCAGATCTGAAAGCTGCGAAACCCTCAAGCTGTCGGGAGAATTTCCTGATGCTCTATTCGAATCCGGGAGACGTGGATTGGTTCGATGATGAGGGATGGAAGGTCGTTACTGAGCACTGGCGACTGCTCTCACGTCTGGCGAAGCAAGGTGGCCTGCGGGGACTTCTGTTTGATGCAGAACCCTATACGCCACCTCATTCGCAATTTCTCTATGGCGCTCAGCCGCAGGCTGGCCAACATACTTTTTCAGAGTATCAGACGATAGCTCGCCAACGAGGACGAGAAGTGATGAAAGCGGTAAGCGCCGAATTCCCGGAGATGATGATTTTCTCCTATCGACTGTTTTCGGAT
>JBDHQE010000012.1:0-32052 GCA_039806885.1 Verrucomicrobiales bacterium | reverse complement strand
AAGGCGGGAAGGCGGAAACCGATCCAAGCAGCATCCTTATGATCCTTGGGCACTGTAGCTGTATAGGTCGCATTCATCCCCTTCCGACTGAGATAGAGGTGAACTTGGAACTTGATCTCATCCTCCAACACCATTTTCCAAATAATCTCAGTTCCATCAAAGGTCGGCTCCTCCTCCATCCGAAGAAACTTTCGTGCACGCCAGCGGAATCGGGGATCTGGGTGATCCGGAATCTCCTTTTCTGCATAATAAAAGAAGGTGATCGGATCCTGAATGTACTTCCCATTCGCATCCTTCAAAAAGATCGCTACCCGAGCCTGTGGACCATAGAAAACAGCGTCGTATTCTGGTTCTGAGAGACGGTGAATCTCTTTCCAATTCTTGTCCACCTTGAAGCCGTGCTTCGGGATATTCGTCTCAATCGTATCACGTGGCGTCGCCAGATGGATATCCATCTTCGCCAATTCTTCCATCTGCTGCTTCACGCTCGTCTTTGTCAATGAACTGACTTCCTCATCCTTTTCTCCCCCCCGGATCAGCGACACCAATGAAGGCAATTGCCGTCCCAGAGTCTTGTTCGCCATCTTCTTCGTCAGCACATTTAGAAATTCCGTCCCCTTCTCCGCTGGCTGGAGATAAGTGCGAATTTTCCTCCGCCCCAGCTTCTGGCCAAGCTCTGCGGCGATGTTCTCATCAACATAGTCCTCAAAATCCGAGAATATGTAGAGGCCATCCATATTCTGCTCGATCAGAAACTCGACGGCTTTGATCACGCTACTGCCTTCCCAACCCCGTCCTGTCGTCAGAAACTGATTCGGGCGGGTTTTGAAAGTCTCGATCAGTCGATCCACGTAGCGCTGCGGCGCTTTCCTCGGCAAGTCATACCAAAGAAACCAGTACGGCGTGCGTGTCTTCAACTCAGGATGAATCGGAATGACGTCCTCAGGGCGAATCAGACGCACTTCACCTTCCCGGTCTCGCTCTGTCATCACCGTATTCCGTACATACACGATCGGCGAATTCACGAAGTTCTTGTCCACTTCCTTCACCACCACCGGCAGATACTCCGCCATCGATCCCGATACATCCAGAATCACCCCCAGCACCTCGCCCTTCATCTCCATCGTCTGGCCGAACATCATCTTCGAGGTCGTCGATGTTGACATCCCCAGCGTCACCGATGGGTTAAAGCCCACCCCTCCCACTCCGCTCATCGCCGCACGACTCCCCTCTGCTGCCGTATCCGATGCCATGTCAGTCATCGGGGCCTCCACATTCGACATTGAAAACGCCGAACTAGCATTCGATGACACGATATTTACTTCTGTCGTGCTCGCAGTGGTCGCTCCTGCCACCGTTTGCTCCATCTTCACATTATTCAACTCTGGCACCTCTGAATTATTGGCAGGCGCAGACGATGCCACGATCGCCGGGGGAACTCGCGGCGGCGACTGGGTCGCGACGAAGGTCAGAGCGATGAACAGCACGACGTGAATCAGAACTGTAATCGTCAGTGAATTAAACTTATCGCGACGCATCGTCTTGTCACGACGTGCACGCACCTCGTCCTCAGCGGCTCTCAGCACTTCCAGTTCCTCGTTCGAGAACGATACCTTGGGCAATTGAAAGGCTTCGGCTGGGGAGCCATCCCCCTGCTTGCGCACCAAAGGCACAGCATCCGGACCGACGAAGACTACCCCGCCTTCGTCGCTATCATCTGAAGGTAGGACGCTCACAGCAGACTCTGCGGCTAGCTCGTTCCAGTATTCCTTCGCAGGTTCGTAATTCGGATCGATCTCCAGAGATGTTGCCACCAAGGAACCCGCCTGCTCGAAAGCCCCCACAGCAGCATACGCTTTCGCCGCGTCCAGCCACGGCCCTGGCTCATGCGGAATCGCCTCGCCTGCGTTGACCACCTCCACAGCTTCGTCGTGGCGACCTTCGTTCATAAAGGCTTCCACCAGCATGCGACGGAGTTCCCAGTTACCGGGATCCTGCTTCAGGGCTTGCGTCAGTTCGGCTAGATTCATCAGAGTTGAACGATTTTTTAAATTCTAATTTGAATGCAGAGGTAAAGCCGGAGCTTCTATGAATGAATTCCGACGAGTGAATTAATGACAATCCAGCCTCAAAAATAGGCTGACTCGTATCTTCACTGAGATCCGTTGATCTTGGCGAGCTAATTCTGTGACATTTTTGTAAAATTCCCTGCCTTTTTCTACTGATCGCTTTGAACGATCAGCAAGGAAAACTCAGAGACAGCCACAAGAATCACACTGCGTAGAGAAATGCTCACTCAATCTGCACTTCGATCGCTTCGGTCTTGGTGAACTTGGTCCGATCTTCCTTCCTCCGATTCAGTGCAGCCCAGAAGCTCTCCCAAGGTTCCGTGTCGTTCCGGGTAGCACCTCCGGTCAGCAGAATCTTACTGCTAGTCGTGCGTGCATGAAATTTTCGCGGGCCAAACGAGGGGCCCTGAATCACCACGTCGCGAATCCCGGCGGGAAAGACACGTACCAATTCATTAAATTTTCGCGTATTGTATCCCATATCAAAACCTGAGATGGCCCATTGCTTTTTATAAGTATCTCGATCCTGACGAGGCAGATTGAAGATGACCTCATTCCCCTTGATCGCTTCGCGCAATTGGTCAAGCTTCAGACCATCCTGAGGATAATCATAGCCGTAATATAAATCCTTGTTTTCCGTCGCCAAGGCGGGAGTCCGAAAACCGATCCATGAAGAGTCGTTATAATCCTTGGGAACATCTGCCGTATAGGTCGCATTCATCCCCTTCCGACTGAGATAGAGGTGAACTTGGAACTTGATCTCGTCCTCCAACACCATTTTCCAGATGATCTCTGTCCCATCAAAAGTCGGCTCCTCCTCCATGCGAAGGAACTTCCGTGGACGCCAACGAAAACGGGGATCCGGATGATCCGGGATCTCTTTCCAAGCGTGATAGAAGAAGGAGAAAGGGTTCTGGATATACTTACCATTCGCATCCTTCAGAAAGATTTCCGCACGAGCTTCAGGACCATAGAAAACAGCGTCGTATTCTGGTTCTGAGAGGCGGTGAATCTCTTTCCAATTCTTGTCCACCTTGAAGCCGTGATTCGGGATATTCGTCTCAATCGTATCACGTGGCGTCGCCAGATGGATATCCATCTTCGCCAATTCTTCCATCTGCTGCTTCACGCTCGTCTTTGTCAATGAACTGACTTCCTCATCCTTTTCTCCCCCCCGGATCAGCGACACCAATGAAGGCAATTGCCGTCCCAGAGTCTTGTTCGCCATCTTCTTCGTCAGCACATTTAGAAATTCCGTCCCCTTCTCCGCTGGCTGGAGATAAGTGCGAATTTTCCTCCGCCCCAGCTTCTGGCCAAGCTCTGCGGCGATGTTCTCATCAACATAGTCCTCAAAATCCGAGAATATGTAGAGGCCATCCATATTCTGCTCGATCAGAAACTCGACGGCTTTGATCACGCTACTGCCTTCCCAACCCCGTCCTGTCGTCAGAAACTGATTCGGGCGGGTTTTGAAAGTCTCGATCAGTCGATCCACGTAGCGCTGCGGCGCTTTCCTCGGCAAGTCATACCAAAGAAACCAGTACGGCGTGCGTGTCTTCAACTCAGGATGAATCGGAATGACGTCCTCAGGGCGAATCAGACGCACTTCACCTTCCCGGTCTCGCTCTGTCATCACCGTATTCCGTACATACACGATCGGCGAATTCACGAAGTTCTTGTCCACTTCCTTCACCACCACCGGCAGATACTCCGCCATCGATCCCGATACATCCAGAATCACCCCCAGCACCTCGCCCTTCATCTCCATCGTCTGGCCGAACATCATCTTCGAGGTCGTCGATGTTGACATCCCCAGCGTCACCGATGGGTTAAAGCCCACCCCTCCCACTCCGCTCATCGCCGCACGACTCCCCTCTGCTGCCGTATCCGATGCCATGTCAGTCATCGGGGCCTCCACATTCGACATTGAAAACGCCGAACTAGCATTCGATGACACGATATTTACTTCTGTCGTGCTCGCAGTGGTCGCTCCTGCCACCGTTTGCTCCATCTTCACATTATTCAACTCTGGCACCTCTGAATTATTGGCAGGCGCAGACGATGCCACGATCGCCGGGGGAACTCGCGGCGGCGACTGGGTCGCGACGAAGGTCAGAGCGATGAACAGCACGACGTGAATCAGAACTGTAATCGTCAGTGAATTAAACTTATCGCGACGCATCGTCTTGTCACGACGTGCACGCACCTCGTCCTCAGCGGCTCTCAGCACTTCCAGTTCCTCGTTCGAGAACGATACCTTGGGCAATTGAAAGGCTTCGGCTGGGGAGCCATCCCCCTGCTTGCGCACCAAAGGCACAGCATCCGGACCGACGAAGACTACCCCGCCTTCGTCGCTATCATCTGAAGGTAGGACGCTCACAGCAGACTCTGCGGCTAGCTCGTTCCAGTATTCCTTCGCAGGTTCGTAATTCGGATCGATCTCCAGAGATGTTGCCACCAAGGAACCCGCCTGCTCGAAAGCCCCCACAGCAGCATACGCTTTCGCCGCGTCCAGCCACGGCCCTGGCTCATGCGGAATCGCCTCGCCTGCGTTGACCACCTCCACAGCTTCGTCGTGGCGACCTTCGTTCATAAAGGCTTCCACCAGCATGCGACGGAGTTCCCAGTTACCGGGATCCTGCTTCAGGGCTTGCGTCAGTTCGGCTAGATTCATCAGAGTTGAAAGACTATGAAGTGAATTACGTGGGATTAATAAAGGCAGGAAACAATCGTCGCGAGAGAAATTTATCAGACTCCATCGCTTAATTCGATGCGAAAGAACATCTCCGCTTCAGTCCATTGACAAGCGCCGACTCAACTTGTGACATCGCTTTTGGAATTTCCAGAGACAGGGCATTTATCGTTAGATTAGCGTCATGCATTGTGTGCGGGATGGGCTTGAGAGAGGTCGGAGCAGTTTCGCGAATGGGTGAGTTACCCATGGATATCGAGCCTTCAGGTTTGGGCGGGACTGCGGTTTGGAGTGTATCACCCCAATAGGTGGACGACGAAATTCGGTCTCAGACAGGTCACTGCTAGCAAAAGTCGAAAGGCTCTTCGACGACGAACGAGATGTCGATATACGAGATACCGTAAGATTCGCCTGACGGAGTCACTAACAAAAAAAAGCCCGGCTTTCGCCGGGCTTTTGTTTCCTATCAACTCGAGTCAATACGCTCTCAGAAAGCAGAGAAGCGCATGAATCGATGGAGAATCAGGAAAGCAATTATTTCGCGTAGCTGACTGGTGCAGGAGGAGTCGCCGGGACCGGAGCAGTATTCTTGCTTTTGCAGGCTCCCAGAGCGAGGCCGAGGAAGCAGAGTGCGAGTGCGAGTGCAGTAAGTTTCATATTGGTATCTTGATGAGTTGAATAAAAAAGCGGATGAAATCATATAATCTGACTCAGTCCGCTGGGGTGACACGCTTTGAAATGTTTGAACTCAGAGCGTAACGTCCCAGTAAATTAATCCTTCAAGCGAAAAATGCAAGTGTCGCCGTCATTGAAATTTTAAAAATTTTGATCGCGATCATTTATGAACAGCGATGATCATCGCTTTTAGGCCGGTGCAGGCACTCCCGGCAAACCACCTTCATTCTCACTCGACTTCTCCATCGGACGCCGCTGCGTCATCCCGGAAGGGAGATCTGGCGGAGTCGGAGAAGACGGAGGATTCAGAATTCTCCCGGCCTCCATGATCTCGTGAATGTGTTTCGCATCCAGCGTTTCATACTCAAGCAGCCCCTTCGCGATCGCGTCGAGCTTGTCCCGATTCGTTTGAATCAGATCGGTTGCGTGAGCATAGGCGGTATCGATCAGTCGCTTTACTTCCATATCGATCTGCTGCGCGGTGGCCTCGCTGTAATTGCGCGGAGACCCCATTTCACGCCCCAGAAAAATGTGCTCCTGATGATCTCCATATTCGACCATCCCAAGCGCCTCGCTCATCCCCCACTCACAAACCATCTTTCGTGCGATCTGAGTCGCCTGTTTAATATCGCCACTCGCCCCGCTTGCGACATCTCCGAAGACGATCTCCTCAGCGACCCGCCCTCCCATAATCACGACGAGCTGATCGAGAAGTTCGCTCTTTCTCTGTGTGTACTTATCCTGCTCAGGCAGCCACATCGTCGATCCCAGCGACGGCCCTCGAGGAATGATCGTCACCTTGTGAAGAGGATCGGTATTCTCGAGCAGCACCAGCAGGATCGCGTGTCCCGCTTCATGATACGCGGTCTTCTCCTTGTCCTTTTCCGAGAGAGCGAGACTGCGTCTCTCTTTCCCCCAACGCACTTTATCCCGCGCCTCCTCCAGCTCAGCCTGAGTGATCGCCTTGAGACCGCGCCGGGCAGCCAGCAATGCGGCTTCGTTAATCACATTCGCCAGCTCTGCACCGGAGTATCCAGGGGTTCCACGAGCGACCGTACTGAGATCGACTCCTTCCGCTAGTCTTACCTTTTTGGCGTGAACACGCAAAATCTCCTCCCGCCCGTTCACATCAGGGAGATCGACGGTTACTTCACGGTCAAAGCGCCCCGGACGAAGAAGTGCAGGGTCGAGAACATCCGGGCGGTTAGTCGCTGCAATGATGATGACGCCTTCTTGAGTATCAAAGCCATCCATCTCGACAAGTAAAGCATTGAGCGTCTGTTCTCGCTCGTCATGACCGCCTCCCAATCCGTGACCGCGATGCCTGCCCACCGCATCGATTTCGTCAATGAAGATCAGACACGGAGCACTTTTCTTCCCCTGCTCGAACATATCTCTCACCCGCGAAGCACCAACGCCGACAAACATTTCAACGAAATCCGATCCACTGATCGAGAAAAATGGCACGTCAGCCTCGCCAGCAATCGCACGAGCAAGAAGAGTCTTTCCTGTGCCGGGAGAGCCTACCATTAGCACACCTTTTGGAATTCGCCCTCCCAGACGCTGAAATTTCTTCGGGTCGCGGAGATACTCGACGATCTCCCACAGTTCCTCTTTTGCCTCCTCGACTCCTGCGACGTCCTTAAAAGTCACTCGATTCTTGTCCATGCTCATCAGCTTGGCCCGGCTCTTTCCGAAACTCATCGCCCCTTTCCCTGCAGCGCGAATCTGGTGGCGAAAGAGAAAGTACAGCAGCAGAAGCAAAATAAAGATCGGGAGGTAGAAAGACATCATCATCATCCCGAAGCCGTCGGAATCCGTCTGTAAATCCGAGATTTCTAACCCATTCTTTGCCAATAGCTCCTTGAGATCATCGCCCACGTATTCCAGAATGAGGGGAACAGTAAACTCTTTGTCACCGACAGCCACGGGCCTGATGACTGTGGTTTTCGTGTCACCTTCTTGTACTTCGTTGCGGGCTGAAACCGCAGGTTTTCCATCCGGCCAATACCAGCCCGATAAATACTGCCTAGAACTACCATCTCGCTGATTGAGCCGTAGAATCTTAGGTGGCTGGGCATTCGGATCGACATGGATTTTCCCTGCTACCACGATCTCCTTGAATTCTGAGTAAGTAAGGGTTTTGGAAGTGTCAGAAAAGGTCTTCGCCCAGATGGCGAGACCAAAAAGGCCCATGGCCACGGAGAGGAGGATCAGTCCCTTCCAGTTAAAGCCACTGTCTCCACCAGCACCCCGGCGGTTGTTTTGGTTCGGTTCATCTTCTTGCATATCAGGTATAAGGGTCTTTTCGACCGGGTTGACGCTATCACAGGTTTGCCATCGACGCAAACTGTCGACTGAAAGCGTACGAAATATTGCAGGAAACTGCTTGCAAAATTCGAAGAAACGCGATAAACTTCGATTACGGAATCTAGATTCCGAATAATTATTTCTAATGGTAATTCTAATTGCGATCTTTTCGATTCTTTAATAAGTTAAAGCTATGACAGCACTCAATATCGACACGCAAGTAAAGGCTTCTAATGAAGACCTAGTGGATGAGGCGGCTTTTAACGGAATCGCAGCGGGAAAGACTGCTTCATTTGAAGAAATTCACGCTCGCTACTCCGATTTGTTATTTAGTTTAATTTATCGAATTCTAGGTGACGCAGGAGATACAGAAGAGGTAATGCAGGAGGTTTTTAACTCCCTGTGGCAGAAGGCCGGGCAGTATTATCGAGACCGCGGTCGCCCCATCACTTGGCTCACCTCCATGGCCCGGAACAGAGCGATCGACAGACTTCGTGCTCGGAATCGCCAGACGAAGCTGAAGGGAGCCTACAGTGATTTTATTTCAGTAATTCCGTCCGCCAGTGTTCCGCTTGCCGGTCCAGAAGCGGCGAGTCGGCGCGACACTTGCCGTACCGTTCGCTCTGCTGTGATGGAATTGACTCCTATCCAGCGTGAAGCAATCGAGAAGGTCTATTTTGAGGGATTGACCCAACAGGAAATTGCCGACCAAATCGGAGAACCGTTAGGAACAGTCAAAGCACGTATCCGACGCGGCCTCGCAAAGCTCCGCGAGACGATCAGCGAGGAAGGTGAGTGAGCCTTCCATCCTACGTCACCATCCCACGTCACCTCATAGGGCGAAGGAATAGAGGATCAGGACATCCTCGCTCAAGCGTCTGCAATCCGGGCAATGATTTCCAGATTGGCAGTGGGATCGAAGCGAGCGAGAATCGATTGCTGCATGGAAATCAACTCTCCGATTCCCTTTTTCCCGAGGCGGAGCATTTCATTCATCTCCTCTTCTGAAAAGGTAGCCTCTTCTCCCGTACCCTGAACTTCGATCAGCCTTTGATCCTCCGTCATTACGTAATTGAAATCGACTGCAGCATCCTTGTCCTCCAGATAGTTCAAGTCCAATACGCAACGTCCTTCGCTGATTCCGGCACTGACCGCCGCCGCTAGCTGACGCAGAGGTGAAGCACTCAGCTTCCGAGCCGTAATGAATCTTCGAAACGCCATTTCCGCTGCCAGAATCGCCCCGGTAATCGAAGCAGTGCGAGTGCCGCCATCGGCACAGAGCACGTCGCAATCGATCCACAGAGTCCTAGCTCCGAGTGCAGAAAGATCGATCACCGCTCGGAGACTCCTCCCGATTAGCCTCTGAATCTCAGAACTCCGACCGTCTAGGCGTCCGCGATTGATATCACGGGGCTTTCTTTGGAGAGTCGAATATGGCAACATGCTGTATTCTGCTGTAATCCAGCCACCTGACACTCCTTGAGACTTCATCCAAGAAGGAACTCCAGCTTCGAGCATCGCCGTGCAAATCACACGAGTCTCGCCAAAACAGCTCAGGACGCTGCCGTGAGCGTGCGATGCAACATCGAGTTGAAAGTCGATTTTTCTAAGAGATTCTGGGTCACGTCCGTCAATTCGGTTCATAGATTGGTAATAGCGTCTAGGTTCACCGCTTTGCAAGTGCTGACCTTCCCTGTTGCGTTCACCACCGGATTCGGCAAAGTGATCGAAGTTACCGAATCTATCGGGTGAATCCTCTAATCCATGTCGCATTCTCGCGAAAAACTCGAGCAATTCGTGGTCGACGTCATTCTCGGACGCCGAAGCGGAACGCGTGCTTCCATCCTGCGCGTCTTTCTCAGTGGACTTTCCAAGATCTACGAATTCGCCGTTAATTCTCGTCTCAATCTCTATCGTAGGCGAATTCTGCGCGAACGTACATTGGGATGTCTCGTCGTAAGCATTGGCAACCTGACCGTCGGAGGCACGGGAAAAACCCCGGTAGTGGAAAAGTTCGCTCGATCACTCCAGGATGGTGGGCGTCGAGTCGCCATTCTCAGTCGAGGTTACAAGTCTGTAAAACATCCGATTCTAAAGCGACTCAAAGGGAAACTGAAAGGAGAGCACGACTTCGACCCACCTCGAGTGGTCAGCGACGGGAGATCGCTATTGCTGGACTCAAAAACAGCTGGAGACGAACCCTTTATGCTGGCCTCTAACCTGCCCGACATCCCGGTAATCGTGGATAAGGATCGAGTAAAGAGCGGAAAGCACGCGATTTCAGAATTTAACTGCGACACACTCATTCTAGATGATGGCTTGCAGTATCTACGATTAAAACACCGCCTCGATATCGTGTTAGTTGATCGATGGCAGCCCTTTGGAACAGAATATCTCCTGCCTCGTGGGACACTGAGAGAACCACACAGGAACCTCAAACGCGCTTCCTATATTTTTATCACGAAGTGTAATGGTGAGCCGAATGATGAACTCATCGAGCGAATCCGAAAGTACAACAGGACGGCTGAAATTATCGAGTGCGAGCACAAACCCCGTTACCTGCAGCATATTGAGACTCGGGCGATTCTTCCCTTGGAGAACCTAATGGGAAAACGAGTAGGGACGATCAGCGCGATCGCTGTACCAGAGAGTTTTGAAGACGGAGTGCGCAAGCTAGGGGCAGAGATCATGGCTACCTGTCGGTTCATGGATCACCACCGTTTCACCCAACAGGAAATTCTGAGCTTCATTAACTGCTGCGTCGAATCAGAAGTGGACATGATCATCACTACCGAGAAAGATGCTGTCCGCTTTCCACGGATCGGTCGCCTCGACATACCGATCTACTTTCTGCGGGTAGAGATCGGGATTCTCAGTAACAAGGAGAGCTTCGATCAATGCATCACTCGAATCTGTCACCCACGTGCAGAGACGGAAACACGACATTTTTTCTGACCCCTTCTCTCTCGTCGAACTTTTTCTTTATGAACTCTTTTCTCGCGACCTGGATAGACTCAGGCTGGAGTGGTGGAGTCAAAAGTAGCATCATCTTTTCTATCGTAACGATCCTGTTTGTCGTCGGATTCGTCGGAACCTTCCTCCCGGTTCTTCCTGGAAATATCCTCATCCTGTTCGGAGCCTTGCTCTATTATTTCACCATGGGCATGGAGACCTCGGGACTAGCCTGGCAGGGATTGCTTCTAATCGGTATCATCACAGCCATCTCTCTCGTCCTCGATTCTCTGAGCGGTGTTCTCGGTGCTAAATGGTTCGGCTCTAGTCGATGGGGTATTCTGGGAGCGATTATTGGTACGATTATTGGTCTGTTTTTTGGCCTGCCCGGGCTGATCATCGGGCCGATCGCGGGCGTGTTTCTCTTCGAAATTCTAATCGCCCGTCAGGAACCGAAAAAGGCAGGGAAATCTACGGTCGGAACCGTCGTGGGAGGGATCGTGGCGATTATCATCCGCGTAATCGCCGCTCTGCTGATGATCACTTGGTTTGTCGTAGACGTTTTCTTTGTGAACTGATCCCAGCTCAGTGCGTACAAATCATCGGCTCATCCAGAGACTGGAGTCGGCGGAACCAAACGAACTTTCGCTGTAGGAAGGGAAGGCGCACGAATGCCTCAGAATCACCGAAATCCTTTCCATCCTTTCGTCCCAGTGATTGCGTCTTCCCGCCACGCTCATAAGTAACTTCAAAATCCCCCTTGTACTCGCTAATCAACCGACGAAACTCGAACCAAGGGAGATAGGTGAACCCCAGATTGGCGTATTGCGCAATGTCAGTCGGCTTTTCAGATGGAGCGAGAATATCGGGAGAGGAGGTAAGGACATGTACCATATCCTTCTGAAACTGAAAGAGATCCACCCGTCGTAGAAACATGTGATTGCCCACTCCTTCGGAACGGAGATTGCTGTACATCGAAAAGGAAGTCTGTGTACGCCCTCCGATCCACGGCCAGAGGCCATTGAGTAGGACGGGTATGATCCCCAGCCAGGCCCAAGTCGGCAGAGCATGATTCGCAAAGGGATCGTTCCCGAATTTATCACGCCACCCAGCATACAGGAAGCTGATTCCGAGCCACAGCCCCCATGTGATAAAGACACCAAAGGCGATCCAGTTTGCAGTCCAAAAGACCTCATAGTTGCGCCCTTTCGTCAAGTAGAGTGTCCCTTGGGAGATCAGTGCTGCGAAGAAAACGCCGATCACGAGGTAATGAGCACGCCTCCTCCCCACATCGAGGCCTCCTCCGCCGAGCCAACGCACCTGAGCGTCCCAGAAGCTGCGAAGACGCTGTCCCCATTCCATCGGTAGAAAGAGGATCAGAACCCCAAGAATCAGATCGGAGAATCCGAACACGCCCGCGGCCTTGTACTGAGAGAGCCACAGATGAAAAACGAGAGCGGCAAAGTATCCTAAATATCGAGTGCGCCGAATAAAGAGCAGAACAGGTATCCCGAATTCAAAAATCAATGAAATCGTCGCGACCGAATTCAATGTCCACGGTGCTGTTGTAATCAGCCCCCCGTAGTATGCCGCGATCCCCTTGTGAAGCAAAGCAGCACAGGAGACATTGGGATCAAAATAATCCCAGTTCAGTTTCTGAGTTCCGGCCCAGAAATACATGATTAGGACAGCAACTCGCAGAACGGGAGCGGCTCGATCAAAGAAGAATTCCCCCTGCCCAAGCTCTGCTGGAGTGGCCAGAAACCATCCGAAGGCGATGATCAGGAATAGAGTAGTCAGCCCTCCAAGTAAAGGCCCGAGGAGAGCAGACGGGAGGAAGAAATATACCGCCTTGACCGCAATGGCGATCAAGAGCAGCGGAAGGCGCTTTTTCCACTCTCCCCAGGTATTACTCAGTTCAGATCTGCCCGGTCCAGAGAGAAAGTAGCTCCCGAGAGCGATCAACATAATCAGGTGAAGCATTCCCTCATAGAGGATATGATTGGGAACAAAAGGCATCTTTGACCAAAGATGAATCAGTCCCGTGATCACGAGAATCGTGAACCGAAATACACAGCTCGGATGATGAATGACAAAGACGGCAGCGAAAACAAGCAACCAACCTGACCACGACTCTGCCCAAAAGGTAAAGGCGAGTTGGTGAATTAAACTCGCCCCCGCCCAAATCAGGGCGAATGTGGCGAAGGGCTGATACGATGAGCGATTTACAGAATTAAGAGCAGCGGTCATTGGATATCGAAGATTGAAGAAATCTTCGACCATCAATGCAGCCTGCAAGATTTCCGGGGAATTAAATCGTAAGGCACTACCTCTCTGTAAACGCTCCCTGCACGTTCGCAAGACCTTTTAGGTAATAGTCCGCAATCGCGGCAGAGATCCATCGATACCGTTCCTTCAGGATTCGGAAAATCTCCGAATTCGTAACCAATGGATGCGGCAGCGCTCATAATATCGTACCAGATCGGAACAGCGATCCGGCCCCCGTATGCGCCCTCCATGATCGTCCCAGGCTGGTCTAAGCCGATCCATACTCCACAGGAGAGTCGATTTGTATAGCCCACGAACCAGGCGTCTTCAAAGCGGTTGGTTGTCCCTGTCTTTCCCCCTGCTGGTGCAGTAAAGCCTAACTGTCGCAATCCCGCACCCGTGCCACCGTCTGCGACAACTTTTTCCAGAAGATGAGACGTAAGCCACGCAGCCCCCAACGAGAGAACGCGATAATTTTTGTCTTCATGCTGGAAGAGGATGGTTCCATCGCGGTCGGTCACTGATTCGATGAAGTAGGGTTCATGCCTGATTCCGCCAGTCGAGAAACAAGAATAGGCACTGGTGACATCCTCTACGCTCGCACCGGTGGACCCAAGGTAGATGGTCGGATTTCTCTCGATAGAATCCGCCTTCCCCAGCCCCGCGTGCTCCATCATGGCGATGACAGTATCGATTCCAGCCCACTCTCCAACTCTGACTGTCATCGTGTTACGAGATTGAATTAATCCGGTCTCTACAGATAATTTCCCTCCGAAAAGCCCATCTGCATTCTGCGGATTCCAGTCTCTACGGCTCCAAGAGATCTCGCCTGGCTCGATTTTTCCATCGCTCACCATCATGCCCGGAAACAGCCCACGCTCAAATGCAGCACCGTACACGAGTGGTTTGAAGACGGAGCCCATGGGACGACTCGCCCGGATCGCTCGATCAAACTCACTGTGAGAAAAGCGACGCCCTCCGACCACCGCTCGGATCGCTCCCGTGTAGTTCTCCAGAATCGTGGTGGCAGCCTGCAGATAGGACGGAACTCCCCCCTGATACTCGGAAAATCGGGGATGCGAATAGCCGGGCAACTGTTCCAGATCATTGAGCCGATTAGCGATCGACGCCTCAGTCGCCGCTTGCAGACGAGAGTCGAACGTTGTGCGGATCGTGAGCCCCCCCGCCCCGACGTGCGAGGGGAAAAGCTCTCGAATCTTTTCATCGACTAAACTCAATAGGTAAGTCCTTTCTGAGATGCGAGCCTCTTTCTTCAACATTTCCATCCAGCGTGACTGCGGCAGGACGACTGGTTTCACAGAGGCCGCGGCTTTCGCATCAGCTGGTGAGATCATCCCTTCATCCTCCATCCGAGACAGAGTGCTCTTCATCTCGCGCAAGGCTGCATCGTAGTGACGAAAGGGAGAAAATCCGTTCGGTGCGCGGATCACACCTGCGATCATCGCTGCCTCGGAAAGGGAGAGTTCCGATGCATGCTTCCCGAAGTATCCCCTCGCCGCCTGCTCAATACCGTTCATCCCCGTGCCGAGGAACACGCGGTTCACGTAGAATCCGAGAATTTCGTCCTTCTCACAGCTCTTCTCGATCCTTCGGGCGACAGCCATCTCCAGCAGCTTCCGATCCATCGTCCGCCCCTCAAGTTCATAAGTCATGCGGCTGAGCTGCATGGTGAGTGTCGAGCCACCCTGCACCGTCCGCTTTTCACGGATATTACGCAGCCAAGCACGGAGCAAGCCCCAGTGATCGATGCCATGATGCTGATAAAAACGTGAATCTTCCCGAGCAATCACCGCCTTGAGAAAAAATGGAGAGATTTCTTCCAAAGGTAATTCTGTTGCAACATTTTCTCCATGCAGATAGCCAAGCAGGCGACCAGATGCCTCCAGCACTACCGATTCCTTCGGCATCCAGCGGACGGCGCGGATATCGTACCGAGCTGCCTCTCTGTCATAGCGAAAGAGTAGAAGTGCTACGAGGAGCAGAGAAACACAGAGAGAGAATAACGCCGCCATGACAACTAGGCGAACGAGGCAAGCGCGGATCGCCAAGTGACGTGGCGTCTCAGCCTCTCGCCATCCGCTCCCCGGGCGAGCTTTCCGCCTCCTCGGCCTATCGGAGCGATTCATGGGGTAGAGAAGAAAGAATCGGATTCGCGATCAGTATCTTCAAATCACTGCTAGAATCAGGCGCACAGAATCAATGCGCAAAGGAGTCTCTCTTAGAAATCCTCGCAATTCCGTCTGCTCTCTTCTGACAATCTCAATCTCATCGGCTCGCACTGGGTGACCTAACTCCCGAAGCCGTTCCAGCCGTTCGATCTCCAGATTGAAGACCTCCTCCATCTTCTCAATCGCCTCCTGTCGAATGCGCGAAGCTACTCCCTCCGACTCGTTCCGTGCAGCATCTAGCAGTGGAGGAACGATGGCACGCAGCGCCTTTGACTTCTGAATCAAAAAGGAGGTGTTCCCTGGTCGACCGTCGCGACGAATCCGTTCCAAATCGAAATCGCTCGTCCGATTTCGCCTCTTTTCATCCATGATTGTCCGAATCGGCTTCGACGGCAGAAATCGCTCAGCATGGAGCCGGGCGGGAGCTACGCATTCCAGTACACTGACCGTTTCGACCATCAAAAGCTGCTCTCCCGCGTGTTCGAGTCGGAAAAAGGCGGCATTCCCGCGATCAGTCGAGACAAAACTCTCCAGTGCGCCCGAAACGAGAGGATGGTCCTGGGTTAGAAAGACGATATCTTCCCGGGCGAGCGCCAGAGTTCGATCAAATGTGACCGCCATCCCCTCCTCCGGTAGTCGGGGAAATGTCTCAGCTGAGAAAAGATGCTCCGGAACCAGCAAGTAACTGCGATCTCCCAAGTCCTGCACCGTGACTCCGAAGTGATCAAAAATGCGCAGCATCAATTGCTCCAAACGTTGATCCGCGTCCAGATCATCGATCTGAGAAACGAGCGCTTGCCCCTGATCCCGATCAAAGGAACTCATCTCTAGCAGATGATCGCGACCTTTTTCCAGTTCAGCATCCAGTTCGCTCTTGTACTGCCGAGTTCGTTCAATCAAATCGGGGAGTAGCTTTTTCAACTCTTTCTCTGAGCTGTTGGCCAGTTGTGCCAGATCCTGCTGAAACTGCTGACGTATCATGGCCGAACCGTGAACCGTCTGTTGAAACGCATTGAGTCCTTCGTGATACCAGAGAGCCATCATTTCCTCATCTGAATTCAGTAGGTATGGAACGTGAATGTGAATCTCGCTCCCCTGCCCGATTCGATCTAGGCGACCGATTCTCTGCTCCAGCAATGCCGGATCGTCCGGCATATCGAAGAGGATCAGATGACGAGCAAACTGAAAATTTCGTCCTTCTGACCCGATTTCAGAACAGAGCAGAATTCGCGCGCCTTCGTCTACATTCGCGAACCAAGCAGCGTTTTTATCACGCTGCAAGAGGGTGAGACCCTCGTGAAAAACGGCTGCCCCAACAGAGATTTTCTCGCGTAGAGCTGACTCTATTCTTTCCACTCCCTCGCGAGTGCGCGTGATCAGCAGGAATTTCTCCTCTGGATGCTTCTTCAGTAGATCAGCAAGCCAGAGAATCACGGTTTCAAACTCGATATCCCAACCCTGGAGAGGCGAGAGATGGGCAATCCGAGTTGGAAAACGGTCGAGGACTAGTCTCCGGTTCCGAAAAAGCACCCGCCCTGTCCCGTGTAGATCGATCAGCGCCAGACGCGCTGCATCTCGATCTGCGGGAGAGTCATTCGCTTTCAATCGTGCTGCCGTTTCCTTATCCAGCAGGCTCGCCAAAGCCTTAAAGTCTTCCTTTCGCAGTTCCTCCGTGCTGCGAAGACGATCCGCTAGATCCGAGATCATCCGAAATTTCTCCGATTCTTTCGTGAATTTTTTCAAATCAGAGAATCGAGCCGGATCGAGAAGACGGAGACGGGCAAAATGCCCCTCACGCCCCAATTGCTCCGGGGTGGCGGTTAGCAGGAGTAGCCCCACAGAACCCTTCGCGATCGCCTCCACCGCCGCGTAGGCAGGACTGGTCTCCTCCGGGCTCCACCGCAGATGGTGAGCTTCATCTACGATCAGCAGATCCCACTCCCCAGCCGCAGCCTGAGCCGAGCGCTCGGGATGCGAAGCCAGCCACGAGGTTGCACAAAGAATAAACTGATCGTCAAAAAATGGATTCTCCGGCGAGTCGCTCCCATTTTTCCCGGCGGCTTCGATGGAGAGCGCCCGAGCCTCATCATAGATCGCGAAAGAGAGAGAAAAACGTCGATAGAGTTCGACGAACCACTGATTCACAAGTGCATCCGGCACGAGGATCAGCACTCTCGAGGCCCGTCCACACAAGTGCAGTCGATGCAAAATCAGACTGGCCTCAATCGTTTTCCCCAATCCTACTTCATCCGCGAGAAGTACACGCGGAGCCGCTCGATTCGCTACTTCCTCAGCGATAAAAAGCTGATGCGGAATCAAAGCAATTCGTCCTCCCGCCAACCCTCGAACCTCGCTCGAAGCAGCCTCATGTTGGGCTCGGATGACCCATTGTCGCAGTGCCCACAGTTTCGGATCATCGCTGCCACCTGAGAGAAGCCGCTGCTCAGGTCGCTGGGCGTTCATCGTATCAGAGAGCTGACTCTCGGGTAGTTCATTACCGTCGACATCGATATAGATCACGCGTTTTTGATCCTCCCGGATCGCAGTGACGGCGAAGGCCTTCCCATTCTGATCGATCACAGTGTCTCCAGGTTCGAAGACGACTCGGCGCAGAGGTGCATTTCGAGACGAATAAGTCAGAGTCTGACCAACCGCAGGGAAAAAAGCCTGAACTCTCGAAAAGTCGGCGGTCAGGATCAAAGCGAGGCCTAATTCTGCCTGCGTCTCACTAATCCAGCGCTGTCCTGGTGCGAACTGGCTGGGATCTGTGGTATCAGTCTGGTAGCGCGTGGCTTTCATTCACAAAGATTTTTGAAATTCGGCGTGACAGGCGGGTGAGGAGGGTAACGCCTTTCTCACGATTCGCCAGTGCGTGTAATCGAAATTCGATAAAGAAGGAACCGCTCTAACGGATTTTTGCGTCATTCTGCCTGATTTAATTCGATCGAGGATGCCTTTTCTGAAGCACCTTTTCGGTCTTCGATCAACTTTTCAATCTCACGTATCACTTCCTCCGCAATTTCTTGTTTCGAGGCGCACGCTAAGTGGAGTCTGTCGCCATCGGAGAAAAAGAGCGTCACTTCGTTTTTTTCACTGCCAAAGCCGATGTCTGATCGGCTCACATCATTTGCTACCAGCAGATCGCAGCCTTTTCGAAGCAACTTACCTCGCGCGTGGAACTCCAAGTCATTCGTCTCCGCAGCAAAGCCGACAAGAATCCCTCTAAACCCGAACTGCTCTCGCGCACTACCGAGGATATCTGGATTACGCGTCAGCTCCAACTGCATGTGATCCGCCGTTTTCTTGATCTTCTCTTCCGCGACACTCACAGGACGATAGTCAGCCACCGCTGCACAAAAAATCGCAGCATCCGCTGACTGAATTCTCGATTCGACCGCAGCGAACATTTCTAGAGCGGTCTCGACAGAAATCAACTCTGCGACAGCGGGTGACCTTAGCGCAACAGGACCGCTGATCAGCACCACCTCGTGCCCCCGACCCAGAGCCGCGAGCGCCAGCGCATACCCCATTTTCCCCGAGGAGCGATTTGATAAAAACCGAACGGGATCAATCGGCTCGCGAGTGGGGCCGGCAGTGACGAGAAAACGCATCCTCTTCCGATCTTCCGACATCAGGCCCTGTGCAACAGAATTTCGAGAATTCTTGCTTCGATCTCCTCGACCGGGCAGAGTCGCCCGATTCCCTCGTAACCACAAGCTAGCAACCCTGCCTCCGGCCCGATGAACTCGACCCCACGATTACGCAGAGTCTCCACATTGCCCTGAGTCGCGGGATGATCCCACATTTTCCCATTCATTGCCGGAGCGATCAGCACGGGAGCACGAGTAGCCAGATAGATCGCACTGAGAGCGTCATCCGCAATCCCATGGGCGAACCTCGCGATCACGTTAGCCGTTGCTGGGACTACGACCAGCAAGCTAGCTTCGTCTGCGATGGCGATATGCCCAGGTCGCCAACTCTGCTTCTCATCGTAAAGATCGGTTACGACAGACTGATGCGAGAGCACTTGCAGGGTTAGCGGAGTGATGAACTCCTGAGCATCGTGAGTCATCACTACCTGGACGATCAATCCGTGCTTTACCAGACGACTGACAAGATCTGCCGACTTATAGGCAGCGATGGAGCCAGTGACTCCCAACACTACCGTTTTCACTGTCGATGAAGCACTCATCCCTATCTTTCTACATTCACTCCATCATCTGTCCGATGCAAGCGACAGGAGCGAAATCGCTCTGCCTGCATGATAGCCCGGAAAGCGGTAAAATCCGTTTCGCGATCTGCGCTGATGATCGTGTATTGATAGTCTCGCCAATGACGAGATTCAGAGCGCGCATTACGCAGACGCAGAGCGATCTGATCTTCACTCTCCGTACCTCGGGAGCGAACGCGCTCGAGGAGAGCCTCTTCACTCGGCAGTAAAATGAAGAGATCCATTAGCGCTCGCTGTACCTCGAGATCAGAGGATGCCCGTATCAGAGCCGCCCCCTGCACATCAATGTCCATCAATACATCCTTCCCAGCGACGAGATGACGAAGCACCTCACTCTTGAGAGTTCCATAGAATTCACCGTGAACCTCCGCGTATTCGAGAAACCTCCCTTCCGCGATCCCCGCCTCAAACTCAGCGTGGTTTAGGAAGTAATAATCAACGCCGTCCTGTTCCTCTCCACGTGGATGGCGGGTCGTAGCCGATACGGCATAGACAGCGGACTCATCCTCCTCCACGAATCGACGACACAGGGTCGTCTTCCCAGAACCAGAGGGTCCAGAGACGACGCAGAGAATGCCACTGCGTGAAGGGAGAGCTGGGGAGGAATCGCTCATTCTTCCAAGATGACAGAACCCACCCGCAGGTCAACGAAACATCTGGACCGTAGGCACATCCTATTGATTATCACGCTACTGAACGTTTTGCACCTGTTCACGAATCTTTTCCAGCTCCGACTTTGCCTCGACGACGCAGCGTGCAATGGTCGCGTCATTCGCCTTGCTACCGATGGTATTAATTTCTCGATGCATCTCCTGACAAAGAAAATCGAGCAGCCTGCCGACCGGTTTCTCACTGTCCACATACTGGCGGAAAAGCGTGATGTGACTCGCAACACGAGTCAGTTCTTCCGTAATATCGCAACGCTCAGCAAAAAGAGCGATCTCGCGCAGAATTCGCTCGTCAGCCAAATCAACGGGAAGGCCAGCTTCAGACAGTCGCTGCATCAAGGCCTTCCGATAGTTGACAGGAACACGCCCTGAGAGTGAGCGAATCTCACTCAATACTCTTTCGATCAGTGTGATTCTGCCGAGCAAATCCTCCCGAAGAAATCGACCTTCTGCCAACTGCATATCCTGAAACTGATTTAGTCCTGCCTCCAGAGCCGAAAATAGGGCTTCACGCACACTCTCAGGAGAGAACTCCACTTCATCCACCTGGAAAATTCCGGGGATTTTCAGCAAATCTCCCGACGAAAAATCGACGGGTAATCCCTCTACCTGAGAAAATCGACGCACCTCGCCGATATACTGCCGAGCCAATTCTTCGTCAAAAATTAAGCTGCGGCTGCCCTGATTGACGTGAGTTACAGTGACTTTCACCACGATACGCCCACGCGAAACTGCCTGAGTCAAAGCTGTTCGAATGTCTCCCTCCAGAGGAAGGAGAGAAGTGGGACAATTCAGCGCCAGATCGATTTGCTTTCGATTCCCCCCGGACAGTTCAACGTCCACACACCAATCCGCCGTCGTCGCCCGACTGCGTCCGTATCCGGTCATGCTACGCATGAACTTCGATCCGGCTAATCTGATCAGCCCTCGGCTACCTCACGAATATCATCCAGAGCGTCGATAAACTCCTCCAGAATCTCTACAGGGACCATGATCGTATCACGACGCCCCCGTACATCTTCTGTAATTTTTACAAAGCGTCCTCGATCATTTTCTTTCAGATCGAGAAAAAACGTCTTCCTTTCAGCAACGATTTTCTCCGTATGGAGCGGACGGTAGTCCGTTCTTTCTGAGTCGTTTTCAGTCATATTCTATTTGTCTCCTTGCGGCTCCTGTTTTCTCCAGCGATCCAGCAGTCCGATATAAAGCTCACCACCGCTTTCCCAGCTAAGACAGGCATCCAATAGCACAAACTGATCAACATGCAACTGGCAGGCTACTGTAATTTTCGAAAAATAACTCCTCGCGATATTCTAGAAAATCGTAACTAGTCCGACTATAGGGATCGGTTATTTAACTATTAAGAAAACCGAACAAATACCGCGACAGGTTATTTCATCGATTAATTACTGGCCTGATTTATTGGGAGCAGCTCATTCATATTCCCACTTCATGCCCCATGGGTCGTTCGTTTCCTCTTGGAAAGCTCGTAGCTTTTCTTTGTATTCCTCTAGGATTTGCGCCTTTGTCGGGTCGGTGGCTAGATTGTGTAGTTCGTCAGGGTCTTCGTCTATACGATATAGCTCGAATTGGGGTCGATGTATGTAGTCCTGCACCGTCTTTTTTCCATAGGGTGCATCGGGCGCTTTTTGAAATTGTGATTGGAAACTGCTCGCCTTCCAGAGATCGGAGGCAAAGGGATAGGGCAAACCGAAGGCAATGTTCCAAATCAGCTTGTACTGCTTATCTCTCACGACTCGCATGGGATAGTACATCTGGATCTCGTGAAAGGTGTGCGAGGCATGAATCTCATTGCGATGCTCTGCCTTGGGATCACCTAGAATGGGAAGCCAAGAGACACCATGATATTTCTCTATCGCAGGCCCAAAATTATCCTGAGGGGCATTCGGGATGGCCTCCGCAGCCTGCAGCGTCTTCTCCCATATCTTCTGGGCTGGCACGAAGTTTATGGGTCGATTTTTCACTTTGTCCAAGCCACCTGCGAAATCTAGCAAGGACGGAGTGATATCGGTGTGGCTAAGGAGTGCGTCCTGTTCGATACCTCGATTGGGTTCATAGGGATTGCGCACGATGAAGGGAACGCGCAAGCCCGCTTCGTAAACGGTAGTTTTGGCTCCAGGAAAAGCCATCCCGTGATCAGCGGTGAAAACGATCATCGTTTTGTCGTACAACCCCGTCTCTTTCAGTATGGATACGAGTCGACCTATCCCCTGATCGATACGGGAGATAGCCTGGTAGTATTGAGCCAACTCTTCGCGCGTCTCAGGATTGTCAGTGAGGAAGCTGGGCACGGGGACAGTCGCGGGATCGTAGAAGATCTCCTTCACGCCAGGGTACGCTCCCCGGTTCGGCTTGTTCCCAAAAAGGTTGGGTTTTAGGTCCAACTTTGAGTTTTCATCCAGCTTCGGGCTTCGATGAGGATCTGTCGTCGCAAAGTATAGAAAAAATGGCTTTGTATCATCCGATGTCAAAAAGTCATAGCAGCTCTCCGCCATCTCTACCGTACTGCGCAGGCTTTTCGTCTCTAGATAGGTCTCGTAGTGGTATACCTCTTCCGGTGCGACATGGTATTTCCCAATCAATCCCGTGCGATAACCGGCCCCGGCCATGACGCGAGGTAGTGCGAAACTGGCGACAGAACGCCAGGCACTAAAGCCGTGATAGGAGTGTGTATGGCCATATAATCCGTTGCGATGGTTGTGCAACCCAGACATGATCACTGAACGGCTGGCGGCACAGCTGGCCGTGGTGGCATAGGCGTTGTTAAATCGGGTTCCATCCGCGGCCAAGGCGTCGAGAGATGGGGTGCGGGCTATGGGGTCACCGTAGCAGCCCAGAGTAGGTGACTCGTCGTCTGTGACGATGAGTATGACATTCTTTTCCGCTGCGTACGAAAAGGAAAAGGTGAACGCGGCAAGCAACAAGATGAAGGCTCTCATGTGGGACTAGGGTAAATAGAGGATAGAGTCCGTGCAATGAAAATTGGATCCGATTCTCATGGCTTTTACCCGGCACGATCACTGACAACACCTTGCTTTGCGCGGCATCTGGGCGACTAAGTCGTCAGCTACCCTCAAGCACGTCGCCCGAATTTTTTCTCTAATTCTGGGTAAGCAACCTCGATTAGAATGGGACGGTAACGCGAACAACAGTGGGGAAGCGTTTGAGCTCTCGCAATAAATTACCTGCCCCTGAAAATTTGATGAGCTATGCCATCGGACAAACTTTGTTAACGGATGGCGGCTGGGCAGCATGGGAAGGAGTGAAGTGAAACCACCGTCCCCTTGCCCTGATTCCTTGCTGAGAAGGCCCAGAAGTAAGAGAACTATTCAAGCTCAATCGATTCCCGGTTCCTCTCTCGGAATAGATGCACTCGCTCGAAGCCAATTTCTTTGAGAAGTGGGATTACTTCGTCCATCTTAAGGCCCACTTGCCCTGGATAGTGCGCATCACTACCGATGGTTAATTTCACCCCAAGATCTACTGCCCAGCGTAAAATAATCGGATCGGGATGGAGCTTATAAATTTCTTTAGTAAGTCCACTAGTATTGACCTCCAAACACATGTCATAGGCCACTGCGGCTTCCAGCATCTGACGAATTGAAGCCTCGGTGAGATGTGGATCGAAGGGCGGAATCGTTCCGTAAATTTGAATCAGATCTGGATGAGCAAGCGTATCGTATTTTCCAGTAGCAATCGCCTTAGCAGCTAAGCGAAAATAGGCGTTAGCAATGTCAATAGGCCCACCTTGATCCATCAACCAATCACGGAATCCTGGGAGCTGGTGATGCAGAGAGCCAATCACAAAATCGAATGGCTCAGCCTCGATAAAATCCCACATGTCATGTAATTCATTTTCATCAGGGAAATACTCTGCCTCGATACCGTAGCGCACTTCTACCCCCAGTCGCTCCCCCTCCTTCTTTGCACGATCAACTAGCTCTCGATACCTAGGCACTTCATCCATCGCCATGCGGACTCCACGACCACGGAACAAATCCTCTCGTATCATCGGGATGTGATCAGTGATCGTGATCAAGTCAATCCCCAATTCTGCAGCCTGTCGAACGTATTCTTCAGGCTCTCCCTTTGCATGTCCACAAAGGAATGTATGCATGTGACAATCAATTCTCATCTTCTAATTATAGGACTGCGGTTGGATACAATCCACTGCAAGCTCGATGCAATCATTTACTTCTCAATCCGCGAGCTAATAATGCAAGAGGTGTAGCAATCCGCCTGAATCCAGAGAAAGGCGGACTCAGGAATCTATCGAGTTGCCGTTGGGCGACGATAGAACTCATTGACGAACGAATCAACAGCCAAGGTGAATTTTTTTGATCGGAGATCTGATCGACTGGAGCTTCAACACCTTCGCCCACACCATTCTGAGATGGATTCTAATGGTAGACTCGAGACTTGAGCCAATAAACCGAATGATTGTTCACCTGAGTTTTTCCGGCAATCCCTAGCAGTTGGGTAAGCCGCCTACGGGGAGCTCAGTGATCCTAGCTCATCGATTGATTGGGAAGTACCCGGCTAATTTGGAACATCCGTTGTAGCAAGTGCCCTGAAATCTCTCTGGAAGCCGCCTCTTCCCCGATAATTTTCTCGACCGATGTCTCGGAGATTGATTCATCCTTCAGTCGGTTTTATCCTTTGCCTCTGGCAAGTTGAAGGATTTGACGTCACTTTCCGTCACTCTATTTCTATGCGACTATCCCTCTTCCCTCATTTTAGCCACGGATCTCAGCGTATATGAAACTTTTTGGTACAGACGGCATTCGCGGACGTGCGAATGAGTATCCTATCACACCAGAGATTTTCCTTCGCATCGGCCAGTCTGTCGCTCAGGTCCTCCGAAGCCAGTATCCGGGTGAAAATCGGGTGGTAGTGGGCAAGGATACACGGATTTCCGGCTATATGCTAGAGACGGCACTCACCTCAGGCCTCGTAAGTGCCGGAGTCGATGTCCTCCTCCCCGGTCCGTTGCCCACTCCGGCGATCGCCCATCTGACCAAGTCGATGGGCTGTGCCGCCGGGGTCATGCTGACAGCCTCGCACAATCCCTTCGAAGACAATGGGATCAAAATCTTCGGCCCCGATGGATTCAAGCTTAACGATGCGCTGGAGGAGAAAATCGAGCGCCATATCTTGGATAAGGGGGCTATGTCTCCGGCTGTCACTCCATCAGCGATTGGCAAGGCCTACCGTATCGACGATTCCCGTGGTCGCTATATCGAGTATGCCAAGTCCAGTGTCGATAGCGCCTCGCTGCGCGGATTGAAAATCGTGATCGATTGCGGACACGGGGCCTCTTGGTATATCGCACCCCTGATATTCGCTGAACTCGGGGCAGAGGTGATCAAAACCGGCTGCACGCCCGACGGAACGAATATCAATGCCGAATGCGGAGCGCTGCATCCGGAACACGCTGCTGAATTGGTGCGCACTCACCAGGCGGATATAGGGATCTCTTTCGACGGGGATGCGGACCGAGTGACTTTCACCGACGCTACTGGCACACCAGTTCCCGGCGACCGCATCATTGCACTCTGCGCGATTTCCCTGAAGAATCGGGGGAAGCTGGCTCAAAACACCATTGCGGTCACTACTATGAGCAATCTGGCATTACACAAAGCAATGCGAGAGCACGGGATTCAGGTCGTTACCACGGACGTCGGGGATCGACATGTCATCGAGGCACTGCGAAAAGATGGCTACTCTTTCGGCGGCGAAACGTCGGGGCATCTGATTTTTGCAGACTATGCGACTACGGGCGACGGCATTCTCTCCGCTCTCCAAGTATTGGCGATGATGAAACGCGAGAATACCAGCCTAGCCGCTCTCACAGACTGGTTTGACGAGTTCCCGCAAAAGCTCACGAATCTCCCCGTCAGTGCGAAGCCTCCCCTGTCCACTCTTTCGGGACTTCAGCGTACGCAGGCAGAAGCCACTGCCGCTTTCGGTAATGACGGCCGCTTTCTGATCCGCTACTCGGGGACAGAGAAAAAAGTTCGAATTCTGGTGGAGCATCGAGATCAGAGCATGGTGGAACTCTGGACGGAGAAGTTCATCGAAGCAATCAAGTGCGATCTGCGATAATCCTTGAGAAATATCCGCAGAAGGGCACGGATTCAGGCAAATTTTTATGCTTTAGTTCAGGTTCGTCGTGAGTCAGAATGTGCAAAATGGAGAACAACTCTCGTATGATCCGGATTCCTCTTGTATCGATTTTTCTCTGTTCGTCCTTTCTGCTCGCCGGACGACCGGGATATAGTGGAGAGTTGTTCGATCAATCCAATCTTGTCGCTTGGTGCATCGTGCCGTTCGATGCGAAGCACCGCTCGCCGGAGGAGCGAGCGGAGATGGTGAAACAACTCGGACTCTCGAAAGTCGCCTACGACTGGCGAGAGCAACAGGTTCCTGAATTTGAGCGAGAGATTCTGGCCTATCAGAAACATGGAATCGAGTTTTTCGCCTTCTGGGGAGTCCATGATCGGGCTCTCGCGCTTTTTGAGAAATACCATATTCACCCGCAACTTTGGGTCATGCTAGAGCCCTCGGGCGAATCGCAGGAAGAGCGAGTTAAGTCGTCAGCGGAGGCTCTTCTTCCTGTCTTGAAACAGGCAAAAAAGATCGCCAGCAAGGTCGGAATATACAATCACGGCGGCTGGGGAGGCGAGCCGGAGAACATGATCGCAGTCTGTGAAGAGTTAAAGGAACATCATGGCATTGATTACGTAGGAATCGTTTATAACCTCCACCACGGTCACGAACACCTGAGCCGCCTTCCAGATGCACTCCGCGCGATGCAACCCTGGCTACTCTGCTTCAATCTCAATGGAATGTCTGCTCCGCAGACTCCGAGGCGGGAAAAGATCCTGCCACTGGGTGCCGGGAGCGAAGATCTGAAAGTGCTACGACTCCTCCGCGAGAGTGGCTATTCCGGTCCTGTAGGGATTCTCAATCACACCCAGGAAGATGCACAGGCACGCTTGCAGGACAATCTCGACGGACTGCACTGGCTCGTCGCTCAGCTCGATGGAAAGCCTGCTGGTGAGTCACCGAAGTATCGGAGCTGGAAGGAACCAACCGAGTCCCGATCCACTAACATATCCGTGGCTGACGCAAAACGAGTGCCTTCGATGGAAGCGAGCTTTGGCACTGCTCTCTCGGGTGGGCTAGTCCTCGAGGGAGATGCCAGATTCCACACCCTGCCTTTCAGCGTGGAATGTCGGGCGAAACTGGAGAGCAAGGAATCATACAATATCTTGGTAGCCTGCAATCCGAAATCGACCAGCACGCACTGGGAACTCTACACCCATGCAAAGCGAGGAACTCTGGCACTGTATCTGCCAGGACGAGGAGGAGATTACGACTCAGGGATGGATGTCTGCGACGGAAAGTGGCATGATTTCTGTGTCAGCGTTGAGGAAACTCAGGTGACGATCTGGATCGACCGCAAAAAGGTATCGGAGATTCCACTTCGTCCAGCAGGTCCAGAACGTCCGGCGAAAGGCGAAAAGATCGCCTTCGGACGATTGGTCGAAGGTGGACTCGCATGCTCCGGTCTGGTGGATGACGTGCGTATTTCTCGGGGAGTGATGCGTCCTCGCCCAGGGAATACTCCTCGCGAACGCATGGATAACACACTCGCCCTCTGGAGCTTCGACGATCCTGATGTTCTCGTGCCCGGCGGATATTCAGCGATTCCAGCGCCAGCCGCCTTCACTCCGGATCGCGCCCCGCTGGACTCATCCATGAACGAGCACTGGCGAGAATTTGTGAATCGCGAGCGCATCTTCGACTTTTACGGGAAACAAGCCATCGCTTTTCTCGGAATGAAGGCACCACCGGCCCTGATTCCTGCCTTTCCTGGATTAGATGGAGGGATCCATGGACACTGGGGCAATCAAAACGATCAGGAGACTTGGAAGGATGGACGCTGGGCAGAAAGCGATCTCGGATCGATCTTCAGTGGAGTCTTTCGTGGAGGAGGAGTGACCGTTCCCAAAGGGATCTGTATACGATTCGATGATCGTGCCGCCGTGTTCGACCCGGAAACGCTGAGCTTTCCCGTGACATGGGAAGGTGGATTCGTTCAGCTGAATGACAATCGTCACGGTTTCATGTCTGGCGCTCCGATGGACGGAACGGTCGTGGTGAAGTCGAAGGAGCGGCGATCCGGACGCTATCTCGGCCTCTACCGAAACGGGCGAGAAGTTGTATTCGCCTATGAGTCCGCCGGAAGTACGCATTATCTGAACGCGAGGGGAGATTCCGAAGAGACCCTGATTCCCCTCACGAAAGGCGGCCCTGCCCAATGGCCGCAATGGATTGAGACGAAAGGTCAGATCGGAACTCAAAAACCATTCGCTACCGACCGCATCGTTCTTCCAACGAATAATCCCTACGGAACGCTATTTTTCCTCACGGCACATGATTTCTTCGAAGATGGCAGTGCCGCAGTTGCCACGATGACGGGTGAGGTCTGGCTGGTGCGTGGACTGGACGCCACTCTAGAGAAGGTGCGATGGAAACGCTTCGCCACCGGACTCCACCAACCTCTGGGAGTGAAAATTGTCGAGGGCAAAATTCATGTTCTCGGACGGGATCAGATCACACGACTTCACGATCTAAACGGAGATGATGAAGCGGATTACTACGAGTGCGTCAGCAATGCCATGAAGACCTCAGCCGGTGGTCACGACTTCATCGTCGGACTCGAGCGCGACTCGCAGGGCCGCTGGTATTTCGCCTCCGGGAATCAGGGAATCTGCCGTATCAATCGCGACAATACCCTCGACGTGCTCGCCACAGGATTGCGCAATCCAGACGGGCTAGGACTCTCCCCGAGCGGTCGCTTTGTTACCTCCAGCATTCAGGAGGGCGACTGGACGCCGGCCTCATCGATCTGCCAGATCGAATTGGGAGTCGATGAAGGGGCGCATTTTGGAGCCGGTGGCCCGAAAGATGGGCAAGCGCCGAAACCCGTCCTGCTTTCTCTGCCTCGAGGCGAAGACAACTCCGCCAGCAGTCAGGCCTTCATTGTCGGAGATTCTTGGCGCTCACTTGTCGGAGATGAAAATCTCATTCACCTCTCCTCTGGTAGCGGCAGTGCATGGCTGGTGATGCGAGAGAAGGTGAAGGACCATTGGCAGGGCACAGCGTTCCGAATCGCCGGGAACTTCGATTCCGGGGTCCAGTGCGCCCGATTCCATCCCATCGACGGTCAGCTCTACGTGAGCGGTCTTCTTGGCTGGGGCACCTACACGCCACGCGACGGATGCTTCCAGAGATTACGTTTCACCGGCGGTTCCCCCCTACCAATTCGCTGCGAAGTCAGAGAGAACGGGATCATTCTTCGCTTCGATCAATCTGTCGCTGAATCGGCACTATCGGCGGAAAAGACCTTCGCACAGACCTGGACCTATCATTACACCGCTGCCTATGGCTCGCCAGAGTATTCCTTGCGCTATCCCGATACGCCGGGACACGATTTTCTGGAAGTCCGTAGTGTGCAGCGTCTGGACGGGGGCCACGCAATTTTCGTGGAGATTCCCCAACTATCGCCTGCCGGACAAGTCCACCTGCGACTCGGCACGGGCTTGGACCTCTTTCTGACGATTCATGCACTTGGCGATGTCTACACAGAGTATCCGAGCTATGAGAAAATCCCGAAAGTGCATCATGCTGCTCAAGGCGGGTTGCTGGCACCGACCCCGACTCGACCCAATCCCTGGAATGCTGGTAATCCCGGACGTGCAATCACCGTAGAAGCTGACCTAGGGCTACAATTTGTTCAGAAGGAAATTCGGGTAAAAGCAGGCGAGCGGATCAGTCTGACGTTTCGAAATCCCGATGTCGTGCCGCACAACTGGCTACTTGGGCGTCCCGATAGCTTGCAGAGGCTAGGCGATCTCTGCAATCGCATGATCTCTGATCCGGCAGGACTCACTCGTCACTACGTTCCGGAATCGGACGAGGTCATCGTATGGACAGACATGACGAATCCGAAGAAAGAATTCACAATCCACTTCAATGCACCGAAGGAGAAGGGAAGCTACCCCTATCTCTGCACCTTCCCCGGACATTGGATGGTGATGAACGGAATGTTGACGGTGGAGTGAGCACTGCACTCACAAGTTGACTCCCCAGCGTTTCAATATCGCAGCCATGAGCGCGTAAAGAGACATCGTGAGGATTCCACAGAGCAACAGAGCGGGCCAGAATGACACTCCTCGTCTCAGCAACCACGCCAACAAGGGAAACATCGGGAGACTCGGGAGAACAAACCAAAAGACCCCGAGCGAATGCGAAGCCAGAACTTCCGCTCTCCGCTCAGGCTGCCCTGTCAGATCAAACCAGATCCAGAAGAAGGTGAGAAGACTCACCAGCGGCAATGAAGCGACCAAACTCCCGAGAAAAGGGCGACTGTGAGCCACCACGATTTCATTAACCAAATAGATCAGTCCTGCGGATATAAGCAACTTTACGAAAATAAGCATGGGCGACTGGAGTGGATTCGAATTTCTCCTGTAACTCATCTGATTGCAAGCAATACCGCAAATCATTTGCGTAAACTTAATGACGCCTTGCCATGAACGAATTCAGCACTCGCGAGCCTCCGATGAAATCACATTTTTTCACTGACTTGAAATATCCTCTTGCCGGGTGCTCAAAATCGCATTTATTCGCACCCCGATGCGTGTTTTTCACCCGTCCGCGATTGTCTGCGGTCTCGGTTTCGCTGCGGATTTTACCGTAGATCACTCTGCCGAATTGCGTGCAGAGCGGGTTGAATTTACCAAAACGTACGAAAGCTCTTATCCTGAGAAGCTACAGAGTTCGACCATCCCGACTCGACAAATGTCGCATGCATCGACGCGATACCGAATCCGGCCCCTCCTGCGCTGCACTTCTTCTGTCATTGAGGTAATCGTGCGACCCGCCGCATTCAGAACAGGACGTTCGACATCCGTTTTGCAGGCCTTCTATTCATCTCCTAATCAGAAATTTAAATAAACTATCAAACAAATGCCTCATCAAATACGCATTGGAATCGTGGGATACGGAAATCTCGGACGGGGAGCAGAGTTCGCCGTTCAGAATGCCGAAGATATGGAACTGGTCGCAGTGTTCAGTCGAAGGAAACTGGCCCATCCTCTCGGCCAACCACTCAAAGAGATCGAGCAATGGCGGGGTAAAGTTGACGTGCTGGTTCTGTGCGGAGGATCTGCGACGGATCTGCCAGAACAAGGACCGCTGCTAGGCCAGTGGTTTCACACGGTGGACAGCTTCGATACACACGCTCGTATTCCGGAGTATTTTGAGAAGATGGACGCCATCTCCCGAAGATGTGACACAGTATCGGTGATTTCCACGGGCTGGGATCCTGGCTTGTTCTCCCTGATGCGCGTTCTGGGAGATTCGGTCTTACCGAAGGGTAAAAGCTACACTTTCTGGGGTAGAGGCGTCAGTCAGGGGCACTCCGATGCGATCCGACGAATCGCAGGCGTGAAGGATGCCCGGCAATACACCGTGCCATCGGAGGATGCGATGAATCGTGTGCGCTCTGGGGAAAACCCGGAACTGAGCACGCGCGAAAAGCATACGCGCGAATGCTATGTCGTCCTAGAGGAAGGAGCGGACGCGGATCGCATTCAGCATGAGATTCAAGAGATGCCCAATTATTTCTCAGATTACGACACCAAAGTCACATTCATCACTCAGCAAGAAATGGTCCGTGATCACGCAGAATTGCCTCACGGAGGCCGCGTATTCCACAGCGGACTGACTGGAGAGGGGCAACATCAAGGAATAGATTTCGGATTAAAGCTGGATAGCAATCCTGAATTCACAGCTAGCGTCCTAATCGCCTATGCACGAGCCGCCCATCGCTTGGCGGCGCTCCGTGACTATGGAGCGCATACGGTGCTCGATATTCCCCTGGGACTCCTCTCCCCCAGAACCG
>JBDHQE010000237.1:0-5696 GCA_039806885.1 Verrucomicrobiales bacterium | reverse complement strand
AGCGCTGGGGGACATGGTCCCCTGCTTCTGCTGAAATGAGACCTGCACTTCCCGTGTTGGAGATGATACAGAGAGGTAAGGGGCGCGATTCTTCTCGGCGATCGAGTTAAGTGCGTTCGTGATTCGCACTCGACTCCCCAGCGTTGACAGATCCGTCGCGACTTCTGGATTGGCAAATCCGTTGATTGTCCACTGACGCTTCAACCCGATCGCGTTGACTTCAGAATTTTTTTCCGTGTCATTTGTCTCCGCTCGATAGGCTGCATCCGACAGGATCACTCCGCCATCTGCAGGGAAGAGTTCGAGCAGAGCCTCCATTGCTAGCCAGCCCTCAGACCGCTTTTCGAGAAGACGATCCCAGTGCTTCCACTCTCGTTGCTCTTTCTGTAACTTTTCGAGCTTGAGTTCCATTGCCTGAGCATCGCTCGAGGACACTCTCCATGCGGATGAGCGAGCTTTCGCGATGAAGTCCATCCCGACCCATCCCGCAAAGCCTAGGATCGCGATCATAGCGACCTTTTGCGCGATTCCACTCAGCTTGAGGATGCGCAGATCACCGTAGGTGGGCATCTTGGCGATCTCGGTGCGAGATACCCCGTAGAAGTCCTGCCAAGCCCAGATTTCACGAAACTGTTTTTGAAAGCCTTGCTCATTCGGCGAGGGCGGAGCTTCCTGAATGGCGACTGCGAATTCGAAGCATCGATCAATCACGCCCTCCGTCAGAGATGTCTGTCGGGTATTGATACAGCGGACTCGCGATTGAGGGAACTGGGTGCGATAGGGCATTAGCAGCTCCGCAAGCTGGCTCTCCGCGAGTCCGACGAGAGAGACGAAAATAATGTTGGGATTCTTGAGATTCAGAAGAGCGGCGGTCTGGAACAGAGCCTCATGGATGTCTTCTGGACTCAGATGGGAGGCCCCACGGTGGAGAAATGGGCGGAGAAGCGATATTTCTCCACGTTGTCCCGTAGCGAGGAGAAGCGTCATGCTCTCATAGTGCAATAGGGTGAGAGAAGGCCCGATTTCAGGGGATTGGATTTCCGGGAAGATGTAGGGTAGACCAGCGGCTGCCTCAAGCGGCGCGCTGCGAACATTGACGATCACTGGAATGTTCCGGATCTCTCCATAGCTGCGAAGAGCATCGATGATGGGATCGAGTTTTCCCGTGATCTGTGCAGCCAGAGCTTGTTTGCCGCCCTCTGCGTTTCCCAGAAGGGGTAGGAGACGCCACTTTCCAGAATTTTCGCTGATCGAGTCATCTCCGATGGCGATTTCCGGAGCAGAGAGCAGAAGCTCATTCAGATTATCGAAATCCTTCTCCTCCGCAAAGTCGGGAGCCAGGTCTCGGATGCGGAGGCTATCCGCCATGTGGATCAGAACGCCGAGTGAGTTGGGCTTTTTCCCAAACTCCTGATTCGAGAGAATCTGACGGAGGAGATCATGCAGAGCGTCTCGGGAGGCTGTGCTTAGACTGACGATTCCGTTTTCATCGGTCGATAGTGAGATTGACGGGAGTTCTGGTCCGGACCACCACTGATGTAAGCTGCGACGATAGACTGCGCTGGAGCCGGAATCCGGCCCGATCCAGATATGCCATTGCAGATCATGTTCGTGAGGGCGGCGATACCACGCTGCTTCATTCGCACGACTCGTCGATCGAGCGAGCCGCTTCGCCTGGCGGTAGAGTTTGATCGGTGATGCGGGTAGGGAGAGAAGATCCATGGAGAGACAGAGGTAGAGAGGGGAAGCAGACCTAGGGGGTGAAGAGCCGTTTGCCGAAGTGAATCCGGAGGATGGAGAAATCCGGACTCAATTCGAGAAAAGACGACTTGGATCGCGGGCGATCCCCAGGGAGAGAATTCCCTGGGGATCGAAGCGAATCATTCGATTAGATCGGATTACACGATCCTCGTGATTGAATTACCAGCCGGTGGTGCTGGTGGGTTGGTGATTCCCATCGGCTTCAGCGCTTTTCGAGCAGGTCAGATAGGCAGTCCCGACAGCAGGAATGGTGCCGAGCCAAGTGTAGGTACCTCCGCTGGAGCAAGTTGGTGCAGTTTCGAGCATTTTGCCCGATCCGGCGATCTTGTCCTGCACAAGGGCATCACCGACGTTCTTTTCATACAAATTCTGGTAGGAGCGAACGGCCTTCTGGACATTGGAAATGTTCAGGATGCACTTGGAGCGATTCGAACCTTCTTTATAGGCGGAGACACCGATGAAGAGAACGCTGATCAGACCGAGGAGAACGGCGATGACCAAGGTAACTTCGATGAGGGTAAGACCCGCTTGCTTCTTGATGTTATTCAGTTTCATTATCGTATTGGTTATTTGGTTTGTTTTTTTGATTTCCGATCAATATTGTTGTTGTTGGCTTGATCGAAATAGTTTTCTACTGATGAGAAAGTGTTAGTAAAGCCTTACTTGTAAATGATCTGTGAAGTGTGTTCACCATCCGGTGGTGCTGAGCGGAGCATGTTGATCTGTCAATGCCTTGGAGCATGTGAGGTAGGCGGTGTCGAGGGGAGGGATGGTGCCTCGCCATGTGTACTCGCCGCCGCTTTTGCAATCTGGAATGGTTTCCAACATTTTTCCCGTGCCGACCAATTGAACTTTGGTAAGAGGATCGCCGAATTCTTTCTGATACATGTTCTGGTAGGCTCGCGTTGCTTTCTGCACTTGAGAAATATTCAATAGGCAGAAAGAGCGATTGGTGCCTTCCTTATAGGCAGTGGCTCCGATGAAGAGAACGCTGATCAGACCTAGGAGAACAGCAACAACGAGAGTGACCTCGATCAGAGTCAGTCCGGCCTCTTTGCTGTTGCGAATGAATTCCATGAATGGAGCGAGTAAGGAAAAATGTGGGTTCTGATTAGCTGGCCTTGCTGCGAATGAAGAGAAGCTCTTCGCCTTCTGAGTCGTTCATACGATTCATTGAGAAGGCGGTCTGAGTGATTTTGCCTGCATTGAGTAGATTGCGTAGATTTGCGTCCCACTCGATATTCCCGCTATGGCGGATGGCGTCTTCGAGAGACTTGGCGGCGCCATCGTAGGAGGAAATCCCGGAGCGGACAGCAGAGCTGTTGTTCTGGAGAAATTCGTAATTGAGCACGCGACCATTCTCCGTGGGAATCAGTCCCTGAGAGAGGATGAACATGAGAATCTCCGAGAGACGACCGAGGAGAGAGCGATGCTGCTCCTGTGGAAAGAACTCGAGAATACGGCTGAGTGTTTTAACAGCCCCGTTCGTGTGAAGGGTCGAAATGACCACGTGACCGGTCTGAGCGGCTTCAATGGCGATTTCCATCGTCTCGCGATCACGAATTTCTCCGATCAGGATCACATGGGGGGCTTTGCGCAGGGCATCCTTCAGACCTTGTTTGTAGGAAGCAACATGTTTACCGACTTCCTGCTGGGTGCAAAATCCAGGAGAAGGAATCAGGTTACCTGCGTCATCAGGGTTCTTGAGAAATCGAGAGTAGCGATATTCAATGGGATCCTCGACCGTGACGATGTGGCGGGGATGATTCATACGCAGCCAGTCGAGAATCGCGGCGAGGGTCGTAGATTTTCCAGAGCCGGTCTGCCCGGTAACGAGTCCAAATCCCTGACGGCGCTTCATGAACTCGCACACGGCCCTTACGGTATCAGCGGAGAGGCCGAGCGTCTGGAGATCCGCGATCTCGTCGCTGAGAATTCGGCAGGTGAGTCCGGGACCGGAGGCGCTCAAGTGAGCCTGGACGCGCATCCGTCCTGAGATCGTTCCATCGGGGAGAGGAAAGCCTTCGGTGCTGAAGTCGGCGACCTTATCATCGAAGAGACGGGCTTGAACACCCTTTTGGTTCTGAAGTTTCGCAGCGGCTCCCACGCTGTCCGCTTCCTGGCGACCGTAAAGATACTCTACGACATTCATCACTACGGATGAAGGGAGTTCCCCGAGGCGACGGATAATTTCTAGGCCGCGCTTCGTGTGGCAGTAAACCCAGTTCCCACTGCGGATCTGGATGTCCGAGATCTTGTTGCCACCGGCAGTGGCGAAGATTTCGTTCATTACGATCTGGGCTTGTTCTTGGGGATCCATCAAAAGTTAAATTATTGACATGTAATATTATCACTATAAAAACTAGAATGCAAATAAATTTTTAAAATTTTTATATTTGTAGATAATTTAGTTTTCCGTCGCTAGATTTGACCCATCCAGCAGTACTTACGGATCACTCCTTTTCGTCGGCCTTCTCACGCTCGGCGACTTCGGACTCTACCGGAGCTTTTTTCGCTTCGGCGCGTGCGATCATGGCGTCGAACTGGCCGAAAGTACGGCTAAGGAAATTGCTTCTCTCAGCGATTTCCATTTGGCGATCACGCGAGAGATTCTTCCAGATTCCTTTTGCTTCGGATTCTGCCTGAATCTGCTGGAACCGCTGCAGACAATATCCGATCCGATCACGATGTTCTTTCAGCATTTCTACGGGTTGGGAAGTATGCGATTCCGCGTAGATAGCGGAAGCCATCTGATAGAGATTCGTAGCCGCCGCCGCCGCCGTCAGCCAAGGTTCTGGATCTTCCTTCTCCTGCATCGCGGTTTGAATCACGATATTGGCAATGGTTTTCGCCTGTTCGTATTTCTGCGGGCTTCCGCCGAAGTCGTAGGTGGTCAGGAAGAGGTGGTAGGAATCGTAGGCTCCGTAGTTTGTCGGATCCATTTTGAAGCTGCGGAGCAGCATTCGCTCGATATCCGAGTAAACGCTCGCGAGATGAGCCTGACTCAGAGAATGAGGATTGGTGCGAACGTATCCAGCATTGCTTCGTTGCTGAAGCCACTCCTTCCCGAGATCAATCCATGATTCGTCGTGATCCGTCGTAGCCATATCCGTGTGCTCATGTGCGCCGTGAGACGACTCTCCATGGCCGTGATCGTGGTTACATTGTGAGTGGTCGTGATCTCCCATTCCGTGTGGAGCGAGTTCTTCGACTCCGAGGTGCCAGACGCGATCAATCGTGCTCTCGGACAGGCGAGCCATCAGCTTACCGTAGGCGGAGCCTTGAATGCAAAACGGATTCTGACTATGCCTGATTCCGCTTCCTAGGCCGGAGTATCCGACGATGGAAAGCCCGAGTCCAGCCAGAATGAAGCAACTCGGGAGGCTGTTTTGAAGAATTCGAGTCATTTCCCTTCGCGGTAGAGGTGGTAGGAGAAACCGGAGGTGATCAGGCCGATCCCGCCGAGATAGATCGCCATGCGAACGAGCTCGCTCCCAGGCAGTGCCCCGAGCTTGAAGACCAGACGGGATGTGAGATCCGCGAGGTGATAATGCGGCGAAAGCACATAGAAGAGATTGAGGATAGGATTCGTATTGTCGGCGAGGAAGATCTCGAGATATCCAATTCCGAAGAGACCGTGAAAGGCGAGTGCTGTAGTAATGGCGTAGGCAACGGCTCCATTGAATCGCGTACCTAGACTGATCGCTAGTGCGAGCAGAGGCGCGACCACAAGAAGAAAGAGGAGCAGGTACTGAAGATTCGTTGCGATCCAGTGACGCGCTTCTTCGGTGTCTCCGGGCATCGCGAAAAATGTGCTAATCCCGAAAGCAATCGCTACCATCAGGCCGAAAACGGTGAAGCAACTCAGCCAGACCTGCGCCATTTGTCGCCATTTCGTCACGCCAAGGGTCTTGAAGTATTCGAAGATTCCGTTG
>JBDHQE010000236.1:0-5728 GCA_039806885.1 Verrucomicrobiales bacterium | reverse complement strand
CACTACGGTTATTTCCAGTCATTCCGATAAACACATTTCAGTTTATTAGTTCATGCCCATGCCGGGCACACGTCCGCCAACGTCCTCGTTGGCCCGTGAGCTAATGCGGCGATAGCCCTCTGCAAGAAACTCCCATGCTGACAACATTACGAACCATGAAACGGATGCTCCAATGATTCGGACAATCTTAAAACGCGGAGCTTATTTAATCTCAATTCGTTATCAATGAAAATTTGCGAAAGTCGTAGCATCTATATTAACGAAACATATTGTAATGTGCTTATTGCTCGTCACATACGATAAATTATTCTGAATCTTTTTGAAACATCCGCTACACTACTCCTACTCTTCCCACCGCACATCCAGACTGTTTGCCACATCCAGAGACTTGTCCCTTGCCCCGTTGATGAAGCTACTGGAAAATCGCACTTCATGTTGCTATTGGACATTTTTTCCACGGTCTGTCTGCCGATTTTTGCGCTGATCGGGCTGGGATGGGGACTGGATCGAATCTTCGGACTCGATCTCCGGACGATGGTGCGACTGAATCTCTATCTTTTCGTCCCTGCTTTCATCCTAGTGCGCCTCTCCACCTCCGCTCTCGACGGTGCAATGGGTATGAAAGTGATCGCTTTCACACTCTCGGTCATCGCCACGATGGGACTGCTAAGTTGGCTGGTCTGCCTGATCACCCGCCAGCCCACCTCCCGACATCATGCTGTGGCGATGGGGACGATGATCTATAACTGCGGCAACTGGGGCATCGCGCTCACGAGTCTCGCATTCACCTCCCTCGGACCAGTGCTCCAAGTGCTGGTGCTGGCTACGATGAATGCGACTAGCTTCACGCTCGGAATCTTCCTCGCCAATGCTGGCAGCGAGCGACGTGAAGGCTGGTTCCTGCCCGTCCTCCGCCAGCCCTCTCCCTATGCGATCATCGCGGCACTTCTGATGCGTGCATTCGGGAACCCGATGCAGAATATCGCTTTCCTCTGGCGTCCACTGAGCTACATAGCCGATGGATTGGTCGGCTTCGCACTGATCACACTGGGAGTGCAACTCTCCCAGACCAAGCCACCCGCTCCTACAGGAAACCTCGCCGCTGTCCTGTCGATTCGGCTCGCGGGAGGCCCGCTTGCAGCGCTCGGATTGTGCTGGATCTTCGGTTTTCGTGGAGAGGCTGCCGCGATTTTAATCCTAGGAGCAGCCGCGCCAACCGCCGTCAACACAGCTCTGCTGACGCACGAATTCGGAGGCGACAGCCGCTTTGCCGCCGCTGCCGTGCTCTATTCCACCTTGCTCGCCGGAATCGTCGCCACTCTTCTGCTGGCAGTGCTACGGGCCGGATGGATTCCTTGGGCGATGCCGATAGGAGCGAACTGACGCTGGATGGCTCAGACTGCCCGAGATCAGAACTCACTTCAACTCCTGCCCTTTCGTCTCCGGGGCGAACCAGATGAGGACGATGCCCACGATGTAGATGCAGGACAGCACAGAGTATGCATTCGCCTCGACGCTGATCTGCTCCAGTCGCTTGGCTTCACCCGCGAGAGTCTCCAGCTTGTCCGATCCGAAGAGGCCGAGCAGGTTCATGAATTGCAACGAACCGATCGCAGCGATGATGCGTCCGAAATTAAAGCAAAACCCCTGCCCTGTCGCCCGGACACTGGTCGGAAAAAGCTCGGGAAAGTAGAGGGGGAAAAAGCCGTAGAACGAAGCCGTGAGTCCACCGAGCAGAAACGCCGTAGCCAGCAAACGGAAAGGCGCATGGTCGCTCTCGTAGGAATGATTCATCTGGAAGAACACCAGCGCCGAGGCTAGACCGAGGACGCAGAGAACGACGTAGGTCACCCGTCGCCCCACGATGTCAGCCAAGAGTGGGGCAAGCAGAGTCACGAGAATCGCTCCTAGCGCGGTCGAGATCACCACGTATTCGATCACATTCGATCCAGCTCCTTTCGGAGAGAGGAAGGAGGCCCATTTCGCCGCCTGTTGAGCAGAACCCCACGTCCCCATCAATGCCACAGCAGCGATGCCGGCTCCGACGAGAAGATTGCGCATGACAGCCGATCGCTCGTGTTGCTCCAGACTACCCGCACTGACAGCACGGGTCATGTAGCGCCGCACGGGCAAGAGAAAACCCCAGAGAATCGCTCCGATCCCGAGGACAGTCGCCGGTAGGGCGACGATATTTCCGACTTTCGCGAAGATGTCGGGCGTCCACAGGGTGATCACGACCAATCCGGCGAAAGTGCCAAAGAGGACGCCCAGCAGATCCTGATTCGCCCAGAGTGAAGTGCTGCCGGAGCGATTCTCCTCTTTCCACTTCTCTGATTCAGGAACAAAGAGACGGATCAGAAAAACGATGACCGCCGGTAATGCTCCGCTCATCGCCAAGAAACGCCAACCACGGTGTTGCAGCAGGAATTGGGTCGTCCCCTCGCCCACTCCGATCCACTCCATCCACTCCCTCATAGTATCGAGGCTGGCATTGAGATACAGGCTGAGCAGCCCTGTGCCTAGGAAGCCGATATTTGATGCGGCTCCGATTAATCCGGCGACCCACGCGCGAGATTTGGAACCCCAGATCTCATTCACCAAGGCCACGCCCAGCGCCCACTCGCCGCCCATCCCCAGAGATGCGAGAAAGCGGAGCGCCGCGAACTGCCAAGCCTCGCCGACGAAGCCGCAGAATCCGGTAAAGATGGCGTAGGTGAGGATGGCGAAGGTCATCGCCTTCACTCGCCCCAGCTTGTCCCCCAGCCAGCCGAAAATTACACCGCCACTCGCTGCCCCGACTAGGAAAACTGCGATAATGATGGAAAACCACTGACTCTGCGTATCGCTGCTAGCCGTCGGGAGTAAGTCCTGCAATGCCGGACGACCGATCAGAGGGAAGAGCCCCATCTCGAAGCCATCGAAGAGCCAGCCTAGGAATGCGGCGATCAGCGCAGCGATGGCATCGCGACGAGAGTGGGAATGGGGTTGAGAGAGAGAATGCGTCATTGTGAAAACGAAATCGTGCTCGGAATGGGCACAAAGACTCCAATAAGAGCGTATTTCTTCACGTCTGGCGACCGAAAAGAGAACTTGATTGCGCGATTCCAGCGCGTGCGCTGCATTTCGCAAAGAATCGTCATCCTGTTCTATGTTCGCACTTGTATCTGGAGCGCTCTCAGTATAATAGTGAAACTACACGATCTCTTCGCGAGCCAAGGTCCGCAAGACATCGCGATCCGCCGGGATGGTGAAATTGGTAGACACGCTTGACTTAGGATCAAGTGCCGCAAGGCTTGCAGGTTCGAGTCCTGTTCCCGGTATCTCTCCACCGCTCTCCGGCGGCGTTTTCATCCGATGGACGACAATCTCGAAGACCTGTATCAGGAGATCATCCTGAGCCATAACAAGCGCCCTCGCAATGAGGGCATTCTCGATCCGCATGATTCCGAAGCGGAAGGATACAATCCTCTCTGCGGCGACCGTCTTCAGGTGTATGTGAAGCTCGCAGGACCAACCATCCAGACTGTCCAGTTCACAGGACAGGGCTGCGCCATCTCTCGCGCCTCTGCCTCGATCATGACGGAGGTCGTGAAAGGTATGGATGAGCACTCTCTAGATGCGAAAATCGCGGAGGTGATGGAGTTGCTGACAGCCAAGGAAGATCCCATGATCGATCCCCTAGAGCTGGGTGAACTCGCCGCCCTCTTGGGTGTGCGAAAATTCCCCGCTCGGGTGAAATGCGCCACGCTGGCTTGGCACACTCTCGCGGCTGCTCTGAAGCAGAGCGGCAGCATCACGACAGAGTGAAGCGCCGAGTTTTTTATCCCATCTTCTAAGGGATGCACATGCCCGCTTGTCGGGACTCGGTTTCGTCGCTACTTTGCGCGACGCTTATGCATTCCTTTCATTACAAAAACGGATCGCTCCACTGCGAGGATGTGGATCTCGACGCCCTAGCTACCGAGTATGGCACACCGCTCTACGTGTACAGCTCTGCGACCATCTTGGATCACTATCGACGCCTCGCTGCCGAGCTATCGGATCTGGATTGCCTGATCTGCTTCGCCACCAAGGCGAACTCGAACCTCTCTGTCCTCAACCTCTTGGCCAAAGAGGGCGCGGGCTTTGACATCGTATCCGGTGGTGAGCTGTTCCGAGTGGAAACAGCGGGCGGTGACCCAGGGCGCTGCACCTTCGCCGGGGTCGGAAAGACACGGGCTGAAATCCGTCAGGCTCTGGAAAAGGGCATCTACAGCTTCAATGTCGAGAGCGAAGCGGAAGCGGCTCAGATCAATCAGATCGCGGGAGAAATGGGACGAGTCGCCCCTGTCGCCCTGCGCGTGAATCCGAACGTGGATGCGAAAACGCACAAATATATCTCGACCGGGAAAAGCGAAAACAAATTCGGGATCGACTTCGCCTCCATCCTCGACGCCTACGCACGCACCGCTGCGCTGCCTCATCTGAAAATTCGCGGCCTCCAAATGCACATCGGCTCGCAACTCACCAGCGTGGAACCCTTCGTCGAAGCGGTGACTAAGGTTCTGCCTCTAGTGGAGACATTGAAATCGCTCTATGGGATCGAGTTTTTCAGCATCGGAGGAGGCATCGGAATCGTGTATCGCGACAGTCTCGCCAGCGGCGACCAAGCTTGGTGGTCTGGACACGAGGATACCACGCTGAGTTTCGCCGAATACGCCTCACGTCTCCTGCCACTTCTAAAGCCCCTCAATCTCCGTATCGTACTAGAGCCTGGTCGCGTGATGGTAGGCAATGCCGGAGCACTGATCACCGAGGTGCTGTATGAAAAACGCGGTACAGAAAAAACTTTCAAAATCGTCGATGCCGCGATGAATGACCTGATCCGTCCCGCTCTCTATGAGGGCTATCACGAAGTCGCTCCGCTACGAGAACCGACCAGCGACCGCACCGAGATCGTGGATATCGTCGGCCCCGTCTGTGAGAGCGGCGACTTCTTTGCTCAAAACCGCAGCGTTTCGGAACTCTGCGCCGGAGACCGCATCGCGCTGCTCAGCACCGGAGCTTACGGATTCACTATGGCCTCGAACTACAATTCTCGCCCGTTGCCTGCCGAGATTCTGGTCTCGGGCGATCAAGCGAAGGTGGTAAGAAAACGGCAGACACACCGAGATCTGATCGCTGGAGAACTGATTCCAGACTGATTCTCCCTGATTCCCCATTGCATCCCTCCTCTCTCTAATCCGCCATGACCGAGTTAGCCGCCTTCGACGCCGCCCTGTTGGCAGGAGGTCGATCGAGCCGCTTCGGCAGTGACAAGGCGTTTCTTGACTGGCAGGGGATGCCTCTCTACGTGAGCCAATTGCGTAAGCTAGCCTCACTTTCTCCCGGACATCTCTGGCTTTCCACCCGTGCCGATCAGCCCTTTCCCGATGTCCTCAGCGACGTCACTCGCCTCGTCGATCAGCGTCCTGACCTCGGCCCCATCGGCGGGCTGCATTCCATCCTCCGCTCCAGTCGGGCCGAGCGAGTGCTCGTCCTGGCCGTCGATCTGCCGCGCATGGAAGTCGAATTTCTCACGAAACTCCTTTCAGGAAGCACAGGACGTGCCCCGGTCAGTTCCCAGAAGTGGGAGCCTCTAGCCGCCGTCTATCCACGGGAAAAAATGCTGACTCTGGTCGAAGCCGCGATCTCGAAGGGAGATTATCGACTGCAGCATCTCCTCAATCATGCGGCAGAGGCGGGATGG
>JBDHQE010000235.1:0-5767 GCA_039806885.1 Verrucomicrobiales bacterium | reverse complement strand
ATTTCGTCATCCTACCAGTGTGCCAGCTTCAATGTCGATCTGATGCGCAGCGCTACGCAGGCACGAGGACAGACCATCGGACACCACCTCATCGCCCACGCGGGGCGCAAGCCATGGGATATCAAGCTCAAGGCTACCAGCGAAGTTGCTCGCGGAGTTCGAATTCTCAACAACTTCTGTTATGGCCCCATCTGGGCTTCGCACGAGGGAGGTCCTTACTTTCGTACTCATCTCTGGCAGGGGAAACCAGAGACTTGGACGGCCAATGCCAGCATTACTCGGGAGATTGGAGCCGCCGAAGACTTGCTCCTGTCCGCTAGGCCCGCACCGGCAAAGGTGGCGCTGATCTACAGCAGCGCCAGCGATGTTTGGACGGTGGATGAAACGAATGCCTTCGGGTTTGATCGCATGCACACCTGGATGGCTCTATCCCATGCACAAGTGCCAGTCGATATCCTCTCCGAGCGACAGATCGAGGGTGGGGCACTCGAGAAATATCGTGTCGCGTTCCTCACGGGACCTAATTTAACCCAAGCCTCTGCTTCAAAGCTAAAATCCTGGGTGCAGAACGGGGGCATCCTTTCCCTCACGGCCGGAGCCGCGATGAGGGACGAATACAATCGCCCTCTTGATGTGCTGAACGATCTCCTGCCCGCAGAGCGAGGAGAGTGTGTCACTCTGGAGAAGTTTCAAACCTCTGGACGCAATTTGAATCGACTGAAGGTTCAGGATACCGTCACTTGGACCTCTGGCAAAGCCGAGGTTCTCGGGGCTAAACAGAGCCTCAAGCCCAGGGCAAATGCTGAAATATTGGCGACCTTTGACGATGGCAGTCCTGCTGTGATCCGAAGCGACAAGGTCACGATGTACGGCTTCCTCCCCGCGCTGAGCTACATCAAAACGGCACTCGACCGCCGCAAAGTCGCGGAAGAAGCGAAACATCCCTTGATCGAGCGCAGTTACAATCCTTGGGATTTCCCCGCCGAGATCCGGGAAATGCTCCTCGCCCCGACAAAAGACCTTGAGCGACCCGTCGAATGTTCACATGCGCTCGTTGATGCCGTGTATCTCCCCGGAGAGAAGGGGATGGTCATTCCGCTCGCCAACTACAGTCTTGAACCCATCTCAGATCTGCGATTGAAGATTAGTTCGTCAAAGGAGGTCACCCGGGCCGAGTCTGCCATTCATGGATCCATCTCCTTCCGGCAGAATGATCGCGTCGAGATCACACTGCCACTGGAAATCAATGACTTTTTGATGCTATGGTTTAAGTGATGGGTAGCGATGTGTGTGTTCGAGCACATCCTACTTCCTGCTCAAGGCGTGGAGAGGCACGAATCGAGAGAGGGGACTGGTGGTGGATATGTGCCAGATGGATCGGGATGGGCTAAGATAACCGCTGCGGCAGTTTGTAGCGTATAATTTCGCTCGTCTACACTGCCGATTGATTCACATCATCGTCTCTTCCCTTTGCGCCCACCCTTACTGGAGCGTGGTGTAGTGGTCGTAGTCGAGCCAGAGGCTGGGCTTCCTTTCGCACCTCGCGGGTCAGCTGCTTTTTGGGGGGCGGAAGTCGATGCAGCCGTCGGTGTCGTCGGGATGGTGATGTCCTGACCATCGCTCAAGCGAGTCATCGCGCCGCGGATGAGATTACCTCTCTCTTCTCGCGACATGTTGGGATAACTACGCATTACGTATCCAATATAGGATCTCAGTTTATCTTGCTGTTCCTTTGGCAGGGCCATAAACCGGTCGTGCTCCGGTGAGTGTGGTCGAGTTGTGGCTCCGGGGCGGCTACCACTGCGTGATTCGAGATTAATCTGACTTTCATCATATCGTAGTTCAGCCTCATCTCCGGCCAGCGCGACTTTTGCGGTAACTTCGACTAAATCTGTGGCAGGATTGACTGTCACGAGAGACAGTCCGGCCTCATTATCTCCCTTGGCAGTCACGACGATGGTCTTTTTTGTCTCCTTATTATAAAGGGTGGCGACCTGCTGGTCTCCTAGATTCGCGATTCCTCGCAGTGCATAGGTTTCTGAGAGGCTGAGTACTCGTGTGAAGGGACTCGTTTTCACCAGTGGAGTAAACTCGTCGGGATTGAGAGCTGTCGGTGCTGCTGAATAGTCAGGTCTCGTGCTCTCTTCGCCACTAGCGGGGGCGCAGAGCAAGATTATCCCACATACCCCGCATGGGAGTAGAAAACTGAGGTGAAGGGGAAAATGGAACCACATCTTGAAAGTGTGAAAGTCAGAGAACCTTAGAGGAAGGCTTAGGTGAAGAAACCCCGACTGTTATGATTCGTTTCCCAGATTATCGAATCTGGTTGAGAATCCGATCTGCGACGGAGGCGGGACGGGCATCCACATCTTTCCAAGAGGAGTAGGTTTTCACTCCGTTGACCACCTGTGGTGCCTGGCGGGGGCCACCGGAGGTCTTTGATTCGAAGGCGGATGCCACGGCAGGATTCGATTCATTTACGATCTCTCCGTTCTGAATGATGGTCTCCGATCCGGTCAGATCGACTTCCTTTTTCGGAAAGCGAATGATTGATCGAGGAGAAGGGAATGTGCTCTCAGAGGCGGCTTTCGTTGGCTTCTTTTCGACGACTGGGGCATTGGGATCGCGCCGGATCTCATACACGGCGACGTCGGAGGATGCGGGCTTTTCGGTTTTTGGCTCTGGTTTCTTCGTCACCGTCGGCTCAGTTTTTGGTGTAGGCTTAGCTGCTGGTGCTGGGGTTGCAGCGATCGGTGTCGCGATTAATGGTGTGGCGGGAGCCATCGGAGCCGTTGGAGCCATCGAAGCGACTGGCGCTTCATCCCCTTTTCGACCGATGAAGGGAACCCAACTTAAAAGTCCCCCCTTTTTCTGACTGTCCGCTTCCACAGGCGATGGTGTAGCGAGGGGAACTGCGTGCTGAATGGGCGGGGTGGGGGACGAAACCGGAGTCGCCTTCACTGGGGGCGCTTTTGTCGTATCTGCTTTCAGCGGAGTCGCCTTGATCGGTGGGGCGGGAACGGCTTCAACAATCTTCGGTGCCTCGACTTCCTTCAAACTTTCGGCATCGGCATCCTTCTTCCCAAATGGCAGCCAGGAGAATCCTCGTTTCGTGGCTGCTGTTTCGGTGCTGTTGATCGCGTCGCTCACTGGTTCTGGTGCTCCAGAGGACGATGCTGAGGACGATTTCGATACAGGGAGCGCTTGTTCAAGCTTCTGACCATTTTCGATCACGTAGGAAGAGGGCTTCACCTTTTGAGGGTGCCCCCCTCGAAAGATGTTTTTTTGCTCAGGGACGACGGGAACGGTAGCGCCGCCGGAATTATTTTGGGTAGGAAACAGATCGGCAGAAATCTGGCTGCCGGAACTTTTTCCGAATCCAAACATCCCACCGCGCTTGGAAGGAGGTTCCAGAGCGAACAGCGCAAGCGGAGTTGCAAGAATGAGAAGGAAGAAGAGAAGAAGTCTCATCTTAAAGATAGTATGAGCCAGAAATGAGGAAGTTCAAGTTTGTTGCTCATTACTTACAGAACGGTCCAATGACAAAGTTTATTGGACCTTTTTCGCGCCACCCTTGCGGAGAGTGGATAAATAGGCGATCAGATCGCGGATTTCCGCCTTTTTCAAAAGGACTCCCATCGGAGGCATTGCGGATACGGCGGGCTCGCGCTTTTGTATTTCTTTGAGCGGAATGGTCTGCTCACGGTGCAGATCAGTGGTGGCCGGATCAGCGATTTTCAGGACGATCTCAGTGGGCGTTTCTTTTGTCAAAACACCTCCGATCGATGTGCCGTCCTTGAGTGTGACGAGTGTGATGCCATATCCATCTGCGATCTCCGCACTCGGAGTGATGAGGGCGCGAAGGAGAAAATCACGGTCGCGTTGCGCCCCTACGCTGCTGAGGTCCGGCCCGGCTGTTCCGCCGTCGCCATCGATTTTATGGCATTTCGTACATTGTCCGACCGCATGACTGGTGAAAATTCGCTTTCCAGAAGCAGGATCTCCTCCCTTGAGAGTGACTTGAAACGGTGCGACCGGATCGCTGGGATCGAGTGATGCCTCGTATTCGACGATCTGTTTCGTGAGGGCGTCTCCGCCTCTCGCCGCAGCGCTCTCAAGCAGATCAAGTCGGGAGTCCAGCGGCTCGGTGCTGATTTTGGCGAGTCGATTGGAGAGAAATGAGGCGGTCTCGGGTGTATTCAGAGTGGCCAGCAGGTGATACGCTCGCTGACGAAGTCTCAAGTCTTTGGATTTCGCCATTTCGATCGCGGCTGCGCTTCCCTGAGCGGCATCGTGTCGAGCGAGAGCCGCGATGGCCGCAGCTCGGAGTTCGGGGTTCTTCTCCTGAAGCAGCGTCGGCCAGTGAGAAGTCAGTTCTGATGGACTGTCGGTGGAGAGGCTCTCCAGAGCGGCGATTCGAGCGTCAACCGGTGCTGCTGAGTCGAGAAGGAGAGTGCTCAGGATGGGCGCGGGAGCGGGGATCCCGTAGGCCATCGCCACGCGAGCGGCCAGACCGACCAGCGATTTTTCTGAGGATTGAAAAATCGGCGAGAGTCCTGCTGTGAGCTGGGGTTTGATGTCAGCGCGAGACTCAGGGGGCAGGGGACGATAGTCTCCCGTCACAGCATCGACTGGTCCGGGAGTCTTCCATTCCAGCAGAGCGCGGAGCGCCTGCTCGCGCAGAAGGAGAGAGCGGTTCTCCTGAGCGGCGAAGGTGAGCAGATTCTGGGCACACTTGGGCGTTCCGACACGAAAGTTGGCGTTGATCAGGCGCATCTGGAGCATGAGTTCCTGCGGGTTAGACGCCTGGCGACTTTCTTCGCTCTCATTGCGGGGCGAGAGGAGTTCTTCCGCCAGATCGGGCAGGGCGGTGAGGAAATCGAGATCGTGGATCGCTCGGATCGCCTCGTTTCGGATGCGGGAAACTTCGTCGGTGAGAAAGTATTTCACTCTGGGATCCAATAGCTTGCGCAGGGTGAGCAGAACCCCCAGACGCACAGCGGGAGCAGGATTGATTCGCCCTTCCTTCATCATCCGTTCGCTATCGTGGAGATACCACATGCCCTGGACGCAGGCATGGCGGAGGAAGAGATCCTGGTCGTCGTTGGTGGCGAGTTGTTCGAAGAGCTTTGAAAGCGCCATGTGATTCCCGCACTTTCCGACGCCGATGGCGGCGAATGCCTTTACGCGAGGAGATGAGTCGTCCAGAGCTGGCATGAGAGCCTCCCCGGCAGATGCTTCTCGCGAATCGCCCAGTATCTTCGCTGCCTGAGCGCGTACTTCTATATCTGGATCGGAGAGGGAGGCGATATGAGCCTGCAACAGATCGGGTTTCTCTCGTGCGAGCTGACCTAGACCCCAGAGACCGTGCAGGCGTTTGAATCGATTTTCTGTCTGCTGGACGGCGGCTGTGAAAATCTCGCTGGCTTGTCGCCGTGCGAGTTCGAACTGCGCTCGCTGGCGTACGCGCATATCCGCATGCCCGAGCAGTTCATCGAGCTTTTTGAGATCGTATTTCGAGAAGGATTGGACGAGTAGCGACTGGGTGGCTCTCACGAGAGCAGCGCCTTCCGTGGATGGGGTGCCTTCCAGCGTGTAGATATTCCCGATGTCCTGCTTCACCCATCCGTTATTGTTGAAGCAGCTCACATAGAGCTTCCCATCCGGCCCAAACTCGGCGTCGGTATTGCCCATGCCGACCATGAAGGTTTCCTCGCCAGCGATTCTAACCGCAGGGGCAAAAGATGCACCGGCGTCCGTCGAACTC
>JBDHQE010000234.1:0-5767 GCA_039806885.1 Verrucomicrobiales bacterium | reverse complement strand
TGGACGAGCGGCTTCTGTCCATAGACGTGCTTCCCATGCTTCAGAGCCGTCACCATCATCGGGCAGTGGTCGAAGTCCGGCGTATCGACGATCACGGCGTCGAACTGATCCGCCTTGTTCGCGAAAGCCTCGCGATAGTCAGAGATCTTCCAAGCTCCTTTGTAGGGATCATCTTTGACCTTGTCGAAAGCTGTCGCATCGACATCGCAAAAGCCGACGAACTGGACTTTCGGATGATCAACAAGTTGCTTTCGCTGAAGATTTCCGATCCCATTCACTCCGATCTGGAAGATCTGCAGCTTACTATTTTTATTCGTCGCAGCACGTACGGTAGCACTGCGAGAAGCAAGTGCACCAGCCCCTAGAATAGCACCGGAGCGAAGAAAACTACGACGAGACGCGAGGCCAGAGGTCGAAAGCGGAGCAGAGTCAGGATTCATATCGCTCCATCGTATCGAAGAGAATGCAAAGATGCGAGTTTCTTTTCCTACCGCGATCACCTACCACGCCTGGGAGGGTTATCTGTTATGATCGAGCTTGTCTGTTATGATTGAATCACTAAAATATTTCGCTTCATTCATATTCCATGCCTTCTCCGCTCTCCTTTCGTCCACGCCTGATCGACTCCCTGCGGCAGTATGATCGATCTCATCTGCGTGCTGATACTCTCGCCGGAATCACGGTGGGTATCGTCGCGCTGCCGCTGGCGATGGCTTTTGCGATCGCTTCCGGCGTACCTCCCCAGGCAGGGATCATCACCGCTGTGATCGGTGGATTCATCGTGTCCGCCTTCGGTGGGTCCAGTGTTCAGATCGGTGGCCCGACCGGAGCCTTCATCGTCATCCTCTACGGAATCCTTCAGCAATATGGTGCCACGAATCTGGCGATCTGTACGATCATGGCCGGAGTCATGCTGCTCGTGATGGGTTTCGCCGGTCTGGGAAAGGCGATTCGTTTCATTCCTTTTCCTGTGACCATGGGTTTCACGTCTGGCATCGCTGTCATGATTTTCAGCACGCAGGTGAAGGATTTTTTTGGACTCCAAACGGGCGATCTTCCATCTCATTTCATCGATAAATGCCGCGTTATCGCGGAAGTCGCCGGAAGCTGGAGCCTCTCCACCACACTCTTGTCGATCACCTCACTAGCGCTGATCACTTTCTGGCCGAAGAAGTGGTCTCGCATTGTTCCCGGCTCGATTGTTTCACTGGTCGTTGCAACACTGATCGCTCGCTGGGCGAATCTTTCGGTGGAAACCATTGGCTCTCGCTTTGGCGATCTTCCACGCAGTTTCCCCACCCCTTCTCTGCCTGCATTCCACTTTTCCGAACTAAAGCAACTCCTTCACCCCGCTCTCAGTATTGCGCTACTGGCCGCAATCGAATCCCTACTCTCCGCAGTTGTTGCCGACGGCATGGTGGATGAAAAGCATGACTCGAATCAGGAACTCAAAGCTCAGGGGCTAGCGAACATCGTGTGTCCACTCTTCGGCGGGATCGCTGTCACCGGAGCGATCGCACGGACGGCTACTAATATCCGCTGTGGGGGGAGCACACCGATCGCCGGAATTATTCATGCGGCGACTCTGGCTGCGCTCATGCTCCTAGCGGCTCCGCTGGCGAAAGCGATCCCTCTTTGTGCTCTCTCCGCAGTACTGGTCTTCGTCGCTTGGCGAATGGGAGAATGGCACTATTTTCGACAGCTCGTCCGCTGGCCAGCGAGTGATGCCATCGTCTTCCTGAGCACCTTTTTCCTCACCGTAATTTTTGACCTAGTCGTCGCCGTACAGATTGGCGTGATTCTAGCCGCCGTGCTCTTCATCAAGCGAATCGCTGACACTACGGAGGTTTCGCTCGTAAGCGAGAATGATCCCATGGAGAGTCCTCGAAATTTCGTAGCGGAGAAGAACATCCCGAAAGAAATCCAGATGTACCGAATGCTCGGACCTTTGCTGTTCGGTGCCTCGAATCAACTCGAAACCGCGCTGACGCGCACCAGTTACGAACCCAAAATAATCATTCTGCGCATGCGAAAGGTCACGGCCATCGATGCGACCGGCCTGATGGCACTGAAGGGACTCTATAGCAAAATTCAAAGCCGCAAACAAGTGCTGATCATCAGCGGAATCCATGGACAACCCCAGCAGGCACTGGAGAAAAGCGGATTTCTTCGCACGCTCGGATCAGAGAATGTCTGCGTCGATACCAGCGAGGCGCTGGAACGTGCGAAGATGCTTCTCGATACCGACTGAAAGCGTGCGGACTGATCCCCCATCTCCTCTCGTGATCTCACTTTTCAGGTGAGGATGTTTCATCACAAAAAATCCCTGAGAGATCATCGAGTTTGATCACTCGATTTCCCTCAGGGATTTTTGACAGAGATCGGGAGAGTCAAGAATCTCTTCGGTCTCTCAGAACTTTAATCGTTACTTCGTCTGGACGTTCAGCTTGGCCGTGTCCGTCGCTTTAGGATACGCGACCGACTTCACCTGGATCGTCGAAGCGAAGGTCTTCTTCAGATAGGTGGTCTTCTTGCCGACCTTCTTCGTCAGTTTCTTCTTGTTCGGAGTCACGAGCGAGCGCAAGCGCACGACTGCATTCGTGCTATCAATGGCTGCGGTTCGGTATGTCCCCGCGACCACCTTCGCAGTTAGGTTCCCACCGGGACCCGTGTATTTCACTGCGAAGAAGGCGTTGCCTTTCGTCCCGCGAACCGAGATCGGAGTCGCCGCACGCCTGTCTGACAACGTCACACGATTAAAGACTCCAATGTGGCCGGTCACAGCCCGAAGCTGAGTCGAAGGAATCGTCACGAGCTGCTTGGTCGGAGCGTATTTGTTCTGGCCGACTAGGGCCGTTGTTTTCGCCCCCACAGCTACGTCGGGTTTGGGAAGAACGACGTTGAAGGAATATGATTGTGCAGCATCTTCGTACGTGGCGTCCCCATCTTGATTCACCGCAATCGTCACTTGACCACCACCGGTGAAACGGAGCTGGCCGCCGCTAACAACTGCCGGACCGGAGATCACAGAATAGGTGAGAGGATTTCCTGAAGCTCCACCAGTACCAGCGAGCGGGAACAGTTCAGATACAAAGCGACTACCTGGATTAGTAAAGATAATCTCTTGAGGAATCTTCGTGCAAACACCAGTCAGATTGATGTCATACACACTATTAATTCTGTCGTCGGAACTAATCGTCATGACTGCGGCACCAACTCCGAGAGCAGCAGGAGTGTATGTCACGTCCACCGTCGTACTTTCACCGGGGTTCAGGGTCGTAACGTTCAGAGCACTGGCAGTGAAGTCGGCAGCATTCGTGCCAGAGAAGGCAAGCGCCAAATTATTAAGAACATCGGTGCCAACATTGCTGATCGTGTACGTGAGCGACTGAGATGACCCAATCTGGACTGAACCGAAATCTGTTGTCGAGGAACCATTCGGTAGAACCGTTCCGGACTGCTTGACAGCAATGTTCGTGAAGATTGTGGATTCACTGATACGAATTTCGTCGGTCCAATGCTTCACTCCAGCCCCACCTCCGCCTACTCGTATCCGCCCAAGTGAAACGAAATCAATCGCACTCGGGAATGCTTGACCGCCGACCGCGGTCGAAACATCCTCTGGAGCCGACAAATCGGGATTGACCCAAAAAGTTATCTCCTCGAGTCCATCCGGATTCGTCTCAGCATCGACATCTCGCATTTCTATTTTGGCGACCAAAAGAACAGTGGAGCCATCGATAGGTATATCACTCGATAGACCCGTAGGGTTAGCTGAATCGTAGAGGGGATGCTCCGCAGGAACTCGTACTCCAACGCTGGTGCCGCCACCAATCATCCAGTTTGAATAACCAGTTTGCCTTCCTAGAAGGAGTCGTTCTAGATTGCTTGGGGTAGCTAATGCTAATCCAAAGTATCCAGTATCTGCGTCATTTTCGTCTTTCTGAATGATAACAGAAATATAGTAGGTGTGACCAGATGTAAGGGGCGTTTGCAAATTACGAAACAAACGAGACCCCTCGTTTTCTACCTTGTTGCCCGTTGAGACGATCCCCGGATAAGTGAGGGAATCCGCAATCACCACACCTTTTGAGGGCTCGCCAGCTCCACCTCCCCATCCAGAATCGAAACCAGTACCACCATTTTGTCCGTTAAATCCAGCGTTTTTTACTGGATTGAGCGGAGTTCCATCTGCATAATCGAATCCCTCATACACGTCTGCTGCCTGAGCTACGCTCATCCCGAGCGATCCGACACAAATTGTGAAGGCGAGAGTTCGAATCAGTTTCTTTACGAGATGGTATCGATGCTTCCGAGACAGAAGCGCGAGAGGTGATTTCAGTTTCATCATCGGATGTAGGATTAATTTCGGAGGGATTGACTTCAATTTTCTCTAGATTGAAAGCGATTCTCCAAACCTCGATTCGGAAAACTTCTTTCGACGCACGATATCTTCGAAAAATGATTCCAGATTGCAAGAGAATTTTTCCTCTAGAGCATACGAATATTTATTCACAGACTTTTTGCTATAGAGTCCGATAGATCGATTCTTTTTGACAGATTGGACAAATTTTTTGATCTTTAGCAGGAATCCCTTCATTCATGCGCTTATTTCCTCACTCTCTCGTTCCGCTTTTTCTTGCCATCCTCACTGCTTCTCCCCGCTTGCACGCGATCGATCCCGGTGAAGTCCTGCGTAGCGCGGATCTCCTGTGGGGGTGCACGAGCGCAGACGCTTCTAACGGAAAAGTGGAGATGGCTCTGAAGGGTCAGGTGAAAATCGGCGTAGCTCTCGATGGAAACGATCTCCGCGAATCCACCGCTCGCGGAGGAGACGGAAAAGTCGCCGTGCTCAATGGTGGGGCTTTGCTCGAATCTCTATCAGACCGGGCACCTGTCGCCATCGATGGCACGGCCATGAGCGTGCTCCTACGGGTAAAGGGTGATGGCCGTCCCTGGCCCGACGGAGAGATCTTCGCCCGCCATGGTGGACATAATCAGGTGCTGTTCAACATGCACACCCATCGAGGCGAGTTCGGATTTGAGTTCGGGGTGCAGGGGAAACCTCGCTTGGCGGCTCGCCTGCCCATCCCGGTCGCTAAAGTCTCGACCGGAGGCTGGCACGATGTGATCGCCTGTTACGATGGAAAACGTCTTACGCTCTACTTGGACGGAGTTCCCGTGGGACGGAAGGAAGTCACTGGTCATTTACGCGGCGATAACCGGGCACCCATCGTTCTAGGTGGCCCCGTGCGTGGGCAGATCGATCACGCAGCCCTATGGACGCGAGCACTCAGCGAAGCCGAAATCATCGCTTTGAGCGGCGGAGAGAAGGCCGTAGCGGCTCGTCGTGCCGCCTTGCGGGGAGAGGCGGAAAAAATCGTCGGACGAGATAATCTCACCCTCGCCGACAAACTCCGCGCTGCTCGTGAACTGCGGGAACAGATTCAGGCGGATCCCCTGCGTCCTCGGTGGCACCTCGGAACTCCGGACGGAATATGGAACGATATCAACGGCGCTTTTTTCTGGAAGGGCCGATATCATCTCTTCTTTCAGAGCATCATCTATCCCAGCGCAGAGACGGTCGCTGAGGGTCGAGATATCGCCACCGCCCGAAAGGAGTGGACTCACGCATCCAGTGCTGATCTGGTTCACTGGGTCTATCACGGCACCGCCGTGCGACCTGTCTTCGACGGATCACAGCCACGGGGGCTGTACAGCGGGGACATGGTGGACGGAGCGGAGGTTCCCACTCTGATCTATCACA
>JBDHQE010000233.1:0-5769 GCA_039806885.1 Verrucomicrobiales bacterium | reverse complement strand
GTGCTCGCGGCAGCTCTGGTATTCTCCATCTTCTTTCTGATCCACAAGCTGCCCGACGGCTGGGCCTCGGCAAAGGCGATCATGGAAACGCCCTATTTCTTTGACTTCGCCAAGCCTGTGGAACCCGGATTCATGCCCTGGCTGCGCAATGTCTTGACCCAGGACTATACCCTGTGGACAGCGGTGATCGGGATCACGGTGCTGACGATGTCCACCCACGGAATCGATCAAGATACGGTGCAACGGATGCTCACGGCAAAAAATCGTCGTCAGAGTGGCGTCGCTACGATCCTCAGTGGACTGATCGATCTGCCTCTAGTCAGTGCGTTCATCTTGATCGGGATTCTGCTGTTCGCATTCTACCAAGCCTATCCGGATCCGAATCTCCCGCGAGCGATGGACGGCACTCTGGAGACGCGAAACGTCTTCCCCCACTTTATCCTTACCCAAATGCCGATGGGATTGCGCGGACTCGTGGTGGCGGGGGTCATGGCTACGGCGATGGGTTCGCTCAGCACAGCTCTCAATGCCTTGGCCACCAGCTTCACCCGCGATTTTCTGCTCGATCAGGCTCCCGAAGATTTACCCGAATCTCGCCGAGTCCGTCTGCTGCGCATCAGCACTTTCGCCTTCGCCGTCGCGATCATCCTCGTGGGGGTGATCACCGCATACTATATCACCTATCATCCGGGTACCGAGATCATTCCTCTGGTGCTCGGGATTCTCGGTTTCACCTTCGGATCGCTACTCGGAGTGTTTCTCGTGGGCATCTTCACCAAAACGCGAGGCAACGACTTCGGGAACATTCTTGCGATGTGCATCGGCTTCGCGCTCGTGATTTTCCTGAGCAATGGGAAACTCCAGTCGGCAGTCGGCATTTCCGAGCCTCTCGTTCTCGCCTTCCCTTGGCGCGTCGTCTTCGGAGCCGTGTCTACGATCCTAATCGCGCTCCTCTTCTCTACTCCCCCAGATCGGATTCGGGCGGCATCGGAGCATGAAGCGACGCTCGCTCACAAGACCGAGTAAAGCCCCGGATGAGATTATCTCTGCTCATCGCGTTAATACCGCTCGCAACATCGCTGGTGACAGCAGGCCCGGCTCTGATTCACAATCTTGACGGAGACCTCTCATTTCGTGGGGCGACTCCGGAAGCTTCCGTAACCCTGCTAAGAGAACTGATCGATCGAGAAGCAGAGCTGTCTCTGGATGCAGTATGCTGGAGTATCGGAGCTGGTTCCGATATTCTGTATTATCCGACGAAAGTCGCGAGCACTTGGGGCTGGAGAGATACGAAATACAACGATGATCCTCGGTGGAAAACACGGATCGAGAAATGCCGTATCGCGACCAATGCCGGACTGGATGCTCCGCGCATCGTCGGTGAGCGCCTGCACGAGCACGGACTGAAGTTCATCCCTTCGTATCGGATGAATGATGCACACTTTACTAGCGACCCACTCGACTATCCGCTGACAGGTCGCTTCTGGATGGAGCATCAGGATGCGACGATAGGAGTATCGCCAGTTGCCGGATTTGACGGCTACCGACATCTGCTCAATTACGCTCGTGACGACGTACGCGCCTATCGATTGAGTATTCTCTTCGAAGCGATGGATCGCTATGAGAACCTGATGGATGGCTTCGAGCTGGATTTTAATCGCTTCCAGATTTTCTTTCCTCCCGGAGAAGCAGAGAGAGGAGGACCACTGATTACGGAGATGGTGAGGCAGGTGAGCCAACGACTCCGAACCCTCGCAGAGAAGCACGGACGCTCCATGCCTCTCATCGTTCGCGTCCCACCGTCGATAGAGAACTGTGCCTGGGCTGGACTAGAGTTGAAGAAATGGATGCAGGAAAGCCTGATTGATATCGTAATTCCCTCCCCCCTGATGACCCTGCAGGCGGACATCCCAATCGATGAATTCGTGAGAAACGCCCAACCTACAGAGGTAAAAGTCTTCGGATCGATCTATGGTCGCGGTGGCTATAATTGGCCGTTTTCAGCGAGGCACGACGATCATGCGTACGCCGACGAAGTAACGCGCGATCCGGATACGGCACAGATCCTCGGCGCAATCCTGAATCAGCGTCGACTGGGTGCGGATGGAGTCCAACTCTTCAACTTCAGCTTTCTGTCCAATCCGCAGCCCATGCTCGCGGCAATTCGTGAAGGACTGGCGCAAAAGCCGTCTAGAGATCGTCGTTATCAAATCACACAGGCTTACTTTCTGGATTCCGAAGATAGCTACGAATATCGTAAACAACTCCCCGCAGCACTCCAGCCAGGTGAGCCAGTGACTCTGCGCCTCCTAGTTGGCGAAGACCTTTCCGCTTCGACACCGAAACCGGAATATGTAGGACTTCGCATCGGATTGCATGGAGCGAATCAAAGCGATGCCTCGTTGGCGATGCGAATCAAAATGAATGGCGATGAGCTTCACTCAGGAGAAGTCGCAAAGCGGCTCATCGTCACTACAGGCAGGCGCCATGGGAACGGCACACATACAGCTCCGACAGAAGCTTACATACAGATACAGATCAGCGATCTGAACCTGCCCCATGCGGGATGGAACGAGGTCGAAGTAACTCTTCAGTCAACGAGCCTGTCAAAGCCGCTGCAAGTGGTACAAGTGGTAGAACTAGAATTAGGAGTCACTCTTTCGTCTTCTGAGAACGCTCCTCAGTGATCGACGGACATGCCTACTGATTCGACGATCACTTCGATGCCGAAGCCGAACTCGAAAGCGAAAGAAGCAGATCAGAAGTCTGCAAATTCGGCACGTCGGAGGATTTCTCCTCGCTCTCCAAAGAGTAAATGCACGTCCACGGAATCATCTTCACGCCGCAGCCCGACGTGATAGAGGATGTGCTTGCCTTCAGTCAAGCGATTTGCGCTATCGAACTGATTCCGTCCTGCCAGAAGAAATGGATCGAGAGTCTGACGCACCGCTCTCGGCAGATCGGAAAAGCCAAGTCGCCCTTTCTTTCCCGTACTCCAAACATCTCGAACACGAGAGAGAAAGGAACGCCTTACAAGAGAATTGACCTGTTTTAACCGAAGTCTAGCATCGGAATCGGAAGCTGAAGCTGCGGGTGTCGTGAGGCTAGCAGTTGTCATAAGCAAGATCTGAGTCGCGAAGTGTGATCGTGAGACAGTGCAGATTTCTATCCGTCCATCGTCACTCTGTAAGTATCTCAGAGAAAGATGATCGCCGGATGAGCGAGTCAGAAGAATCTCTCGCTTTTGTCGATGAAAAGCCTATCCGTCCACTTTCCTTTCTAGCCAGTTCTACGCCATAGAACAACCCTCAAGACTCCTCTCGGCTTCCGCGCTCATTTTGAAACCCGCGCAAATTCGGTATTGCCAATTGCAATGCCAGCCTGTTTCATGCACGCTCAGGCACCACGCACCACGCCATGTCGGAATCATCAGTCGCCCCCTCCTCCAAAGCCCGCATTCTACTGCGGCGCTCGATCAGTTCCGTGGTGATCCTGACAGTAACTGGCTTCACTCTGTGGCTGGGAGATATCCGGGTGTATCTGGGATTCTTCTCATTGATGGCCCTAGGAACGCTTCTGGAGTATTTTCACCTGTTCTCCGACCCACGTTTCCACCGCTTTCGACTTCAGACGGTTTTCGTGGCCGCGCTGTATCTGCTCACATTTTTTATCGCCTTCAGCGGAGGAAAAGGACCGTGGATCGACGAGGCGGCATCCCTCTCGATCTTCGTCCTGCTCGTTCTCATCATCGGATCGCGACTGTTTTCTCCACTAGAGGGAGAGCGCACGCTCCATGAGATCGCAGTGACGATCTTTGGCTATACATATTGCGTCGTACTGCTTTCCTTCATCCCAAAGATTTTCCTGCTACCGCTGGAGACGAGTGGGGGCTATCCCGCTGCCGCATATTATCTCCTTCACTTCATCGTGCTGACAAAGGCGAGCGATACGGGTGCTTATTTAGTGGGATCGGCGATCGGACGTCAAAAACTGGTTCCTCACATCAGCCCCGGAAAGACCTGGCAGGGATTCTGGGGCGCTCTAATCTTCGCCATCCTCGGCAGTTATCTCCTCTGGTGGCTTCTGGGAGACAGAATTCCTCTGGTGGGTCCGATTTCTGCGGGAGTGCTAGGATTGGTGGTGGCACTGATCGCTGTTCTGGGCGATCTATGTGAATCGATTTTAAAACGGAGCCTTTCGGTGAAGGACAGCGGTCGAATGATGCCGGGCATCGGAGGAATTCTGGATCTAGTGGATTCGCTAATTTTCACGGCACCGGTTTACTATCTCTTCCTTCGCCTCGCCTCCTAAGTGCTCTCCTAAGTGCTGTATGGCTGATTCTTCCCGTCCTAAAAATGTCGTGGTGCTCGGTTCCACCGGCTCCATTGGTCAGAGTTCATTGAAGGTAGCGCGAGATCTACCCCACCGAATGAGACTAGTAGGCCTCGCGGCAAACAAGAACGCGGAGATGCTGGCGGCACAGATGGCTGAATTCGGGATTAAAGAGGGTTGCCTCTCCTGTCCTACAGGGTACGATCGGATGAAATCACTCCTGCCTGAAGGAGCAAAGCTGCACTGCGGTGACGAGGGACTGATCGAGATGGCAACTCTGCCGGAGGCGGATCTGGTGCTGATCGCCATCGTCGGAGTGGCAGGGTTGCGGCCTGCTCTCGCTGCGATCGAAGCAGGAAAAGACATCGCCGTAGCATCGAAGGAGATTCTGGTGATGGCGGGTGCTGTGGTGATGGAGGCTGCCAGACGAAAAGGGGTGCGCGTTCTCCCAGTCGATTCCGAGCACAACGCAATTTTCCAATGCCTCGAAGGGCGTTCGACGGAGGAAGTTTCGCGCTTGATTTTAACAGCTTCAGGAGGGCCATTTCGGAAAACTCCCGCCGAGCAACTGGCCAAGGTGTCCGTCGCTGATGCTTTGGCACATCCGACTTGGGATATGGGGCGAAAGATTTCGGTCGATTCCGCGACTCTTTTTAACAAAGGGCTGGAGATGATCGAAGCTCGGTGGTTATTCGGGATCGAGATGGCACGGATCGATGTGATCGTACATCCGCAGAGCATCGTCCACAGCATGGTCGAATTCGTGGACGGCTCCGTGCTGGCGCAATTGAGCACGACGGACATGTGTTTCCCGATTCAGTATGCCGTGACATGGCCAGACCGAGTCCGGAATCATCTGCCCCCACTGGATTTCGCGACACTGGCTCGATTGGAATTTGAAGCGCCGCGCTGGAAACACTTTCCGGCTTTGGGGCTGGCCCAACAAGCCGGAGCGATGGGAGGCACTCTGCCCGGAGTTCTCAATGCAGCGAATGAAGTGGCAGTCGAGGCCTTTTTGACAGAACGACTGAGCTTTCCCGGAATCTGGCATACAGTGGAAGCCACGATGGCTCAACACGACGTGATCCTGAACCCGACACTCGATGAAATCATGGAGGCCGACCGTGAAGCTCGAATCTACGCAGAGGAAATCATAGCAAAACAATGATCAAAAAGACCGCAGTAAAAAAGTCTGGTGGGCGCTCACCGGAGAAGCAAGATGAGGCCACGACTTCGATCGATGAGGAAGCAGCCACTTACCGCGTCGAAGATCGACGCGTATGGATCGGCTTTGATCTGGGCGGGACGAAGATGCTGGCAAAAGTGTTCGACAAAAACTACCAAGTTCTCGGTGAGGCGAAGAAGAAAACCCACGGAGCGAAGGGAGCTGCCGCTGGACTCAGCCGGATGGCCGAAGTCATCAGCCAGGCGCTTCAG
>JBDHQE010000232.1:0-5820 GCA_039806885.1 Verrucomicrobiales bacterium | reverse complement strand
TCGGCTCGCAGAGTTCCCCCACAGATGGCCCAGGGAGTATCTACGGCATACACTAGGGGGCCGGGCTGCGATTCTTTTCCCAGCCGAGGTGCGTAGATGAACTTCGAGTTGCCGAAGACGGGCGGCTGATGATCCCATTCGTCACTATAGGCGGCGTACTTACCGATATTATCCCAGCGAAATACGACGCGCTCCCCCGGGCGCAGTGTATAGCGCATCTCGTGACCGCGCTGGAAGGACTGTGAAGAACTGTCGTCCTTCCCAAAAAGCGTAGCCCAACTGTTGCTGCTGCTCCAGCCGGTAAAAACTGGTCCGAAGTGGACTTCGCGCCGGACTAGATCGTGGTCGCGAGCGCATTCATCTCCGCTCACTGGACGTTCGTTTTCACGGTCGAGATAAAAGGCGCTCTCATCGATGTCTAGGAACTGATAACGATTGTCTACTACAGCCTCGCACATCATGTGACCGTTCAGGTGACGTATCTTCGGGTCGATGGAGTATTTCGGCTTCCCTAGTCCCACGTTCTTGAATAGCGAGACGCCGCAATACCCCATATCGTCGCAGAGATTCAGCCCGTAGGAGTTAAACATCTTCACCGGATCGTGGAATTCGTGATCAGGGAAGAGCGGCGAGCAATGATAGCGATTGTCGCGAGCTGTCTGCCAGATGAAGAGTGCGCGTTCTTGATCGTTCGTCGCACCACGTGTGAAGTCCTCCAGCAGGCGATCATAAGTGCTCCAGTCACGCAGACCGTTGGCCACTAGTTTCGGCCAGAGCACGGGCTGGTCGCCGGTATTGGCGATGGTCAGCGAGACATTCGGCTGGAAGGCTACGTTGAAGCCGTTGTTGTGGCGAGTGTGACTGTTCTCGAAGTCTAGATGACCGCCCAGATGTATCGTGTATTCTTGATGCGAACTGTGGATCACCTCAGTATGACGCTTGATCGGCGTCGCGATCTCACCGATACCGCCGAGTATGCTTTCCGGATTGGTCGAAGCGATTTCATAGCGTCGGCCATTGGTGCGCGGATCGGAATTGTCCGATGTAGAAAAGTAGAGGGTTTGTTCGAGCCAATGTGAATACAGTCCGCCACCCTTCTCGCGGATTTCCTTGTGCGGTGCGCGCGCTGGTCCTAGGGCCTTTCCGTTTTCGAATAAGAGCAGGCCTGATTGATTCTTCGATTCTTTGTCGCCCGGCTCTCCGAAGTCCATATTGAGCGTATAGCAGTGATCGATTTCCTGCTTCATCGCGAGAGACGGGATCGGATACCGTTTAGGCTGTTCCTCTCCCCTGGCTGCGAGGGAGAAAATCAATGAAAAGCCAGCCAAGAAAGTCGCACACCGATGGGAAGACATGTCCCAAACCCTATCGATTTCGGTGTCGAGATTCAAGGCCAATCTGAACCTAGCGTGAAGCCGTATATCGTCACGACGTTCCAGCGCCCTCCAGCATTTTCACTTTTTCTCCCAGCCGCTTCACCAGATTCCCACAAACCATGTGACAGAGTTCTGTGATCAGAGGATCGTCGATGAAGCAGATCACCGATAAGCCCTCTTTTCGACGGCCAACGATGCCCGATTTGACCAGGATCTGAACGTGACGAGATACGTTGGTCTGAGTCAATCCCGTGACCTCGACCAGGTCGGAGATGCTCCTTTCTCGTTCTTCCAATGCCCGAAGAATCCTGAGACGACTCGGTTCGCCGAGGGCTCGAAAGCAGGTGCTCACGAGTGAGAGCGCCTCGTCACTGATCGGAGGACGAGGTATTTGTGAGTCCGAAAGAGACATGAGAGAAAAAAGTTGCTTACGTGAGAATATGAGTAATTAGTCATATACGCAAATAAAAAACTGAATTAAAATTTACCTTCGATTCGCCGTTCATCTGTTCGCGTCTCCTCACATGAAGCACTCCAATAGCAGTCTTGTCGCTCGATTGAATTCGGTTCCGGCCTTGTTTACCCGTATTCGACTAGGGCAGATCAACCTTGGGCAGATCGGACTTTCTCGATTTCTGTTCGCTGCGGGATTGATCGTGATTTTGCCTCTGTTTCCTGCGTGCAAGGAGCATGCGGAAGAGGTCGCACGGGAGAACGCTTCTCAGTCTCTGCCGTCGGTGACGGTGAAAACAGAACGTGTCGAGTGGAGGCCGCACGCGGCGAGCGAGGACGTCGTCGGCACGGTCCGGTCAAAGCTGCGGGCGCTCGTTGAAGCGAAGGTGAGTGGTCGTATCGTGGAATACAATGCCGTCCCCGGTGCCCGCGTGAAGAAGGGCGATCTCCTAGCACGATTGGACGTGCAGGAAATTCAGGCCAAGGTGGACCAAGTGCGTGCGACTCTCGACCAGGCGCAGCGTGATTTTGATCGTCAGGCTCGCCTGATCGAGAGTAATGCCACGGCTCGCCAAGATTACGAAGCTGCCGAGGCACGAGTAAAAGTGGCCACCGCAGCACTTTCCGAGGCAGAAACCATGCTCGGATATGCCCGTGTGACAGCTCCCTTCGATGGTGTCGTCGCTCGAAAGCTGGCGGATATGGGCGACTTGGCCATGCCGGGGAAACCACTGGTCGAGGTCGAGGATCCGAGTGCTCTCCGATTCGAGGCCGATTTGCCCGAGACTCTTCTTTCGCATGTGAAGCAGGGCGACAAACTGAGCGTTCAACTGACGAAGCCCGTCGAGGGGACTGTCAGCGAGATTTCTCCCGTGGCAGACCCTGCGAGTCGAACTTTTTTGGTGAAGCTCGATTTGCCACCGACCGAGGGAGTCCGGACAGGACAGTTCGGGCGCGTCTCGGTCCCGCTGGGTGAAGTGAAGCGCTTGTTTGTGCCTCGGACTGCCGTTGTGAAACGCGGGCAGATGGAGATGACCTTCATTGTCGAGGATGGCCGTGCTGTCATGCGTTTGGTCAAGACGGGTCGGGCTTATGACGATCAGATCGAGATCCTGTCCGGTCTGGAAGGCGATGAGACAGTGATCGTGAGCGATGACTCAAAGCTCCAGGATGGGCAGTCTGTGACCGAGTGAAGTCTGATAACTGATCCTGATCAATTCATGAAACCTACCGATTCTCCCTCCGAAGCACACGGTTTCGCCGGGCGTGTCGCGGCGATGTTTATCGACTCGAAGCTGACACCGCTGATCGTGATCGCCTCCGTTCTGTTAGGAGCAGCGGCGGTCTTCCTGCTTCCGCGAGAAGAGGAGCCGCAGATCAAGGTGCCAATGATAGACGTGATGGTCTCCATGCCGGGATCGTCAGCGAAGGAGATCGAGGAGCGAGCCACGCGTCCGATGGAAAAGCTGCTCTGGGAGCTACCGGGAGTAGAGTATGTCTATAGCACATCGAGCGACAGTCAGAGCCTAGTGATCGTCCGCTTTTTCGTAGGGGAAGATCCAGATCTGAGTCTCGTAAAGGTGACGGAAAAACTGCGATCGAACTTTGACCGCATCCCCATGGGCGTGTCCCAGCCTCTCGTGAAGCCACGGAGCATTGACGATGTGCCTATCCTCGCGATCACCTTTCACAGCCAGCGCTATGACCACCTGACCCTCCGTCGCTTGGCAGCGCAGGTGGATGAGTCGGTAAAACAGGTGCCGATGGTGGCGGAGACGACTCTGCACGGTGGATCGCGTCGAGCCGTACGCGTTTTGCTCGATCCCGCGAAGCTGGCGAGTCGTAACCTTAGCCCGGTGGGACTCATCCCCATGTTGCAGCAGGCGAACCGCCAGTTTCGCGCCGGTGAACTGACAGCGGAAAATGAAGAAGTGCTGATCGAGACCGGGGCCTTTCTCCACACGGCGGAGGACGTGGGGAATGTCGTGGTCGGTGTCTTTGGAGGTCGTCCAGTCTATCTGAGGGAAGTGGCCGAAATCGTCGATGTTGGGGAAGAGTCGTCGCAATACGTCTTTTTCGGAAGTGCTTCCACATCGACTGAAGAACCCGCCGTGACGCTCAGCATCGCAAAGCGGCCTGGAGCCAATGCCATCACTGTCGCCGATGAGGTCATGCACAAGGTGGAAATGCTGAAAGGGCGCATCATCCCCTCCGATGTGACAGTTTCAGTCACTCGACATTATGGAGAAACCGCAGCAGAAAAGTCGAATGAGCTCTTGCTCCACATGGGAATCGCGATTTTCAGCATCGCCATCCTGATCTGGCTGATGCTGGGCTGGCGAGAGAGCGGTATTGTGGCAGTGGCCATCCCTTCGACACTCGCGCTGACTCTCCTCGTGTTTTTCCTCTACGGATTTACGCTGAATCGCATCACCCTCTTCGCCCTGATCTTCAGCATCGGCATTCTCGTCGATGATGCCATCGTGGTGGTGGAGAACATCGTGCGACATTTCCATCTGCCGCACAATCGGGGGCGGAGCTGGAGCGTCATTGCAGCCGAGGCCGTCAGCGAAGTGGGCAATCCCACCGTGCTCGCCACCTTCGCCGTGATCGCAGCTGTGCTGCCTATGGCCTTCGTCGGAGGTCTGATGGGACCTTACATGCGCCCCATTCCCATCGGGGCGAGCGCCGCGATGTTCTGGTCGCTACTCATCGCCTTCATCGTGACCCCTTGGGCCTCGATCCGTATGTTGCGCTGGGGCAAGAAATACTCCCAACTGACCGAGATCAAACCGGGGGAGAAGAGCGCCGTCGATCAGGCTCATCACCTCGCGAGCGAGCATCCGGAGGATTTCTTCACGAAGCTCTACCGCCACATCATGGGGCCGCTGATCCACCATGTCGTCTGGCGCTGGATTTTCCTGATCGGCATCGCGCTTCTCTTGCTCGGGAGCATGGCGACAGTGGGCATCGGCTGGGTGAAGGTGAAAATGCTGCCCTTTGACAACAAGAGCGAGTTTCAGGTCATCCTCAACATGCCCGAGGGCTCGTCTTTGGAGAAAACCACAGCCGTCGCCCGAGAGATGGCGACCGTCATTCGTCAGGAGCCGGAGGTGCGCGATTACCAAGTCTATGCGGGAACGGCCTCGCCCTATAATTTCAACGGCTTGGTGCGGCATTACTACCTGCGAAGCGGAGCAAATGTCGCTGATATCCAAGTAAATCTGGTGGACAAGGGGAGTCGAAAAGCCCAGAGCCATGACATCGCAAAGCGAGTGCGCCCCGCCGTCGCAGCGATCGCAGAGCGATACGGAGCGCGAGTCGCCATCGCCGAGGTCCCCCCTGGTCCGCCCGTGATTCAGACACTAGTCGCGGAAATCTACGGGCCAGATGACGATTCACGTCTGGCTCTGGCAGAAAAGGTAAGGGAGATTTTCCAAGCGACACCGGGCGTAGTGGACATCGATTGGTATGTCGAGGCGGATCAGAAGAAAGCACGTTTTGACATCGACAAGGAGAAAGCAGCGCTTCACGGGATCAGCGCGGCGACGATTTCGCAGACTCTAAAGTTGGCCGTGGACGGCGAGACAGTCGATCTGCTCCATCAGCCCGATGAGCGAGAAGACGTTCCGATTCGACTGGAACTGCCCCGCAGTGCGAAGACGACTCCAGAGGAGCTCTTAGCCTTGCGCGTTCGTTCAGGGGATGCGAATGCCCTGCCCGAACCGGGGGCTGATGGATCGCCTCTGATTCCTCTGCGAGAGCTTGTTACGATACGAGATACCGTTGTAGAGAAAAGTCGCTATCACAAAAATCTCATGCCCGTGACCTACGTGATCGCCGACGTCGCCGGAGCCGCAGAAAGCCCCGCCTACGTGATTTTTCAGATGAACGAGGCGTTGAAGCAGCTCGACATGCGTGAGTATGGCGGGAGTGAAGCCGAACTTCAGATACTGAATGCCGCCATGCCCTTCAGTGATTCAGAACCCGC
>JBDHQE010000231.1:0-5833 GCA_039806885.1 Verrucomicrobiales bacterium | reverse complement strand
GCTTCTCAGAATGGAGTTTCGGCGTTTTAAACAGGTGCGTAGGCCCCAAAATCTCACGGAAGTTTGGACACCGTTGAGAAGGGGACATGGTGACACTCAACAGAAGAGTTGTCAGAGCACGAATTCGATCACTCGTAGAGGAGACCAGGAATTTTTCCGTGCGCAATCAGGCGTCCGCGTTCGGTATCGAGTTCAAAAATATCGACGCCGCTTCCGGTCAGTCCCGTGGAGGTCCGGCTTCGAGCACCGAACACATAGTGTTTATCTGCTTTGGGATCATACCCCATGTAGAGCATGACGTGAGATACTCGATGTCCTGAATTCCAGGTGCCTCCCCAGAAAATCAGATCGCCAGGGGAGAGCTTTTTGAGAAGTTTCGACGGAGCTGCTTTGCCGTAGACGTCGTCGAGCAGCTTTTTACGCTTGAGCCAGTCGTATTGATCATAGGAGGTGCGGGGAACATCCTTAATGCCAATTTTTGTCAGGAGATACTGGACTGTCGAGGAGCAATCGAGTGATCCGGAATCGGGATTGTCGGCACCGAAGACGTAATGCAATTTCTTTCCTGCCAGAGCGTGAGCTTCCGCCCGAAGCTGGCTGAGCGTGGGGGCACCAGAAGCTTTGGGAGTCTCTTTGACGTGTGATGTAGGCGTCTTGGAAGCACCGATTTCTTTTGAAGCCTGATCGGATTCACTGTTATTCTTTTTCTCTGGAATACTGATCTCAGCGGCAGAGGAGCTAGGGGACGGAGTGTTCTGCTCCGTCGGGAGGGGGGAGGCCGGAGATGATACCTTGCCGTCTTGTGGAATCGCGGGTGGAGGAATGGTAACCTTGATGCTTTGTGAGCGAGTTTCGCCCTCTGCGCCCTGAATCACAGCCTTAATTGGAACAAGGGGACGAAACGAACGCTCCCGGAGCTTCGGTTCCGTCGCCTGAGCGGAAACAGAAAGCAATGAAAGAAGGACAAGGGGCGTCGAGAAAGCAGAAAGAATAGAACGCATTTCTAAAAATCTAAAATAAATTAACAAAAAGGAAAGAAATTTTTAAAAATTCAATCTAATTATTGTAATTCTTTTGCGTTTTCGCTTTGTGTAAATCGATTTTCCTGCTTCCAAAATTATTTAAATTGATTAATATTTGGAAGATGAATTTGAAGACCGTTCTCAAAAATTTTTTTACATCCTGAGCGTAGATTGATGAAGCTTTTGGAAGTCGAAGATCTGACGCTTTCGCGTACGGTAGTAGGAGAGAGAAGCGCCACGCACCGTAATCAAATCGATGGCGTGTCCTTCTCGATAGACGACGGACAGAGCGTGGCTCTCGTTTCTGAAGACAGTGAATCGCTCAGGGCTCTCGCACTGACGATCTTGGGCTGTGCGCGTGTGGAAGTCGGTTCTGTTCGCTTTGAAGGGATTCAGACGATTCATATTCAAAAAAAAGAGAATCGAGATCGCTGGCGTCGCTTGCAGGCGGTATTTTCTACGTCTGCGGGACAGCTCCCTGAGCATCTGACCGTAAAACAAATTTTTGAGGAAGTGCGCCAGGTTTGGTATCGCCGCCACGCTGAGCTTGAATTCAGAGAGTTGTCCGAGAGAATTATCTCGGATTGTCGTCTCTCCGAGGATGTGCAGTCGCTCTACCCGAACGAGTTGAGTGCCGGGGAGCGTCAGAAGGTGGCACTGGTGAGAGTCTTGCTGCCTCAGCCTTCTCTGCTCGTATGCCAGGGCGTTACGGAGGGACTCGATGCGGTGCAGTCCGCCGAATTAGTCGGCTGCCTTCATTCGATCCGTGACTCGTATCCTTTGAGTTTGCTAGTTTTGACCGACGATCTTGCGGTTGCCGCCAGTTTGGGCGATGCTATCGGCGTGATCCATCAGGGACGACTTGTCGAATTCGGCTTAAAATCGGAGATTCTCTCTGCACCCGAGCATGAGTTTTCCAAGAGTCTCGTAAGTTCCTTTTCCTGAGCCACTTTCACTATGACTCCTCTGTTTCGCAAATTTCTCGGACTGAACTGGCTGCTCATCGCGAATATCGTGGGGCTGGCGATCTTCGGGGCGTTCGCGATTTACAGTGCTTCGTGGATGCGGGAGGATCTGAGTCTGATCAGTCGATGGCGAAATCACGTGCTCTTTCTTTTGCTGGGGTTGGTCGCCTTTCTGACTGCGAGTCTGATCGATTACAAGTGGGTTCGGCGCTTTGGATTTCTCCTCTATCTCGCGACGACGGGGATGGTCGTTTACACGACGTATTTTGGAACTGAGGTGAATGGCACGCGAGCCTGGCTGAATCTGGGAATCATTCAGATCCAGCCATCTCAGTTGGCACTAGCTGCTGGGGTGCTGTTTCTATCGGTGATCATGAGTTCGATACATAAGCGTTATCCGATTTTCCGGAGTCCCTTCTCTCGCTTGCTCGTGATCGGAGCAGTGGCGGCGGTTCCGTTTTTCTTCGTTCTGCGTCAGGGCGACTTCGGATCATCGATCGTGTGGCTTCCCGTGCTGGCGGCGATGGTTTTGATGGGTAATATTCCTTTGCGGTATTTGTTGGTGATCGTTCTTTGCGTGACGATGTTCCTTCCGTTCGCCTATTTTTTCGGGCTGAAGGACTATCAGAAGAAGCGAATTACGACGCAGATCGAAATGCTACAGGGGAAGAAGGTGGATACGCAGAATGATGCGTACAGCGCTTATAACAACCTGATCGCGATCGGCAGCGGCGGCTGGGGAGGAAAAGGCTTCAAGAATCTGGATACTGTGAATCACAAGGGGTTCATCACTCCGGAGACGGCGATCAATGACTTTATTTTTCCTGTGCTGGCTGAAATTTGGGGTTTTCGAGGTGGATTGATGATGCTGGGGGCTTTTCTCCTGCTCCTGCTGCAGTGTCTGTACATCGCGTTTTACAGCAGAGATACGCTAGGAAGGCTGCTGGTGGTCGGAGTGGTGGGATTACTCTTTGCGCACGTTTATCAGAATGTAGGGATGAATCTTCTCCTGATGCCGATTACCGGAATCCCATTGCCGTTGATCAGTTATGGAGGGACCTTCACTGTAGTCATTTTGTTTCTTCTGGGAATGGTCGAGAGTGTCTGGGTGCATCGTGGAGATCGGGAGGCGATCGTAGAGCGAAGCCGTCTCCATGTGGAACACCTCGATTAAAGGGCCACTTTTTGATCAATATCATGATTCAGGCAAAATCTCTGACGAAACGCTACTCCGGGCGCACTGCTGTGGATCGCATTTCTTTCGAGGTCGAGAAGGGGGAGATCGTCGGATTTCTCGGCCCGAATGGGGCGGGGAAGAGCACGACGCTTCGGATGCTCACTTGCTTTCTCTCGGCCAGCGACGGAACGGCGACGGTGGCAGGTTTTGATATCGCGAGGGATTCTCTGAAAGTTCGGCAGGTCATCGGATACATGCCAGAGAACGTGCCTCTATATCCGGAGATGAGAGTTCGAGAGTACCTTCGCTTTCGGGCACGCTTGAAGGGAATGCGCTATCGGGAGAGTATCTCTGCGGTGGCGGAGGCGATGGACACATGCAGTCTGCAGGAGGTCGAGAGGAAAATGATCGGAACTCTGTCCAAGGGCTATCGACAGCGCGTAGGCTTGGCAGATGCACTGGTTCACAAGCCGGAGTTGCTCATCTTGGATGAACCAACGAATGGGCTAGATCCATCCCAGATCAGGCAGGCTCGCGATTTGGTGAAGGAATTGGGAGAGAAGCACACAATTCTCATCTCAACTCACATCCTGAACGAGGTTGAAATGACCTGTAATCGTGTGATCATCATTAATCAGGGGAAGATCAAGGCATCCGATTCTCCATCCAATCTGATTCGCCGATTGCATCGGCCCGGTCAGGTGAACTTGGAGGCAATTGCAGATTCTGGCGGGTTGGAAAAACTGAGGACGATTCCGGGGGTGAGTGAAGTCACATCGAGTGAGACTGACGATGGATGGACTCGATTTCAACTCACTTCGAATGCTGAGTGCGATGTGAGAGAGCCTGTTTTCGCTCTGGCGACAGAGTGCGGGTGGAGAGTCCGGCAACTGGAGATGCGCCGTCCGTCCTTGGAGGATGCCTTCGTTGATTTGCTGACCAATGAGCAGAGCGAGACTGCTTCCGCTGATTGAGTCATTATTACCCTTGCTTCTATTTGATCGATCCTGATTTTCATGCACGCTTTCCATGTTTTATTCTTAAAGGAACTGCGATCATTCTTTTTTTCGTCTACGGCGTATGTCGTGATTGCTTTGTTCACGTTTCTGAATGGCTGGCTTTTCGTCGGCATGGTCCGGGCGATGCAGACTCATGCGAGTCCTGGTAGTCTGATCCACAATTTACTCGGTTCGGGGTGGTTCTGGATGGGGTATCTGGTGCTCTTCCCACTGATCACGATGCGTCTGTTTGCGGAAGAGCGAAAGATGGGAACGATTGAGGGGCTATTCACCGCTCCCGTAAGGACCTCTGAGGTTCTTCTGGCCAAGTATGCTGCGTCCATCGTCGCTTATGCTGCGATTTTACTGCCGCTCTTTTTGTTCTTTCTCGCATTTTATTTGATTACGGGAGAAACCGGGGCTTTTCACAGCGGGGCAGTGATCGGTAGTGCGGTCGGGCTTTTTCTGGTGGGAGTTTTTCATCTATCCATTGGAATTTTCGCCTCTTCTCTGACGGCGAATGCGCTGGTCGCCGCGATGATGACCTTCGCCATGGTGATGCTGCATTACTTTCTTGGATTCCTTCAGAATTTTGGCATCATTCCGGATTCGATGTGGGCTGAGTTCATCAACTACTTCTCTACCGTAAGGCACATGGAATTTCTGACCGAGGGGCTGATCGATAGTCGTCCGGTATTTTATTACATCAGCTTTAGCGTGGTGCTGTTGGCGTGTACGCATCATGTTCTCGAATCCCGAAAATGGCGCTCCTGACTCTGCGACTTCGTTTTATCCCCTGATCCGATGCCTTTCCGTGAGCCACAACCTGACAACAAATCCCGTGTTTCCTGGGGGCACTTTCGCCGGAGTGTGGAGCGAGGACGGATTGCGCTGATGGTCGCGATTCAGATCGCACTGATTTTTACAGTATTTCTTCAGGTGAATTATCTGAGCTGCCGTCGCCACACGGCTTGGGATATGACTCGGAATCGGCGCTTTAGTGTCTCTGATACCACTGAGCAGGTGCTGAAGGGACTGGGGGCGAAAGTCCATATTGTGATGGCCTTCTTGGCGAGTTCTGAGCTTCACGGAGAGGTGCAGGGATTACTGGAGGAATATGACAGGTTGGGTGGAGATCAGGTCTCGGTGGAGTCGCTCGATCTGAGTCGTAGTCGGACGCGGCTGAGCGAACTGAGAGATCGCTATGGAATCGAATTTAGTGGAGATCAGGTGGTGGTCATCGGGGAGAATGAACGGGTGCGTCTGCTGCCGGTGGAGGAACTGGTGAAGCGAGATGCCGCGACTGGTCTCGTCAGTGAGTTTGTCGGTGAGGAGGCGTTGACCTCTGCGATTTTGGAGGTGACGGAGCGGCGGCAGAGGAAAATCTATGTCGTGACGGGTGGGCGACGTGCCGAGGAACTCGTGCGTATCGCTGAGCAGATTCAGCCTTTGGCGAATGCTCAGAATGCACGGATGGAGGGGCTACTGCTGGAGGGGCGCGAGGCGATTCCGGAGGATGCGGACGTATTGTTTTTTCCAGGCAACTCCGTGGATCTCTCAGAGCGGGAACTCGGTCTCGTCCGTTCGTTCTGGGAAGAACGTCGGGGCGGCTTGGTGATTTTCCTCGATCCGACGGCGCGTACACCCCGAATGAACTCTCTCCTTCGTGAG
>JBDHQE010000230.1:0-5848 GCA_039806885.1 Verrucomicrobiales bacterium | reverse complement strand
TCGATCAAAGACAGACTGGAAGACTCCGAAGCCACCGCCATCATCACTGCCGACGGTGGATGGCGACGCGGTAGTGTAGTCCCTCTGAAGGCGAATGTGGATGAAGCGCTGGCTTCCGGCTGCTCCGTCGACACAGTTTTTGTGCTGAATCGCTGTGGGAATGAGGTGACGATGGTTGAAGGTCGCGATCTCTGGTGGAACGACGCGATCGAAGGAGTCTCGGACGATTGCCCTGCCGAAGGATTCGACTCGGAGCATCCTCTCTTCATTCTCTACACATCTGGGTCCACGGGAAAACCGAAGGGCGTACTGCACGCAACGGGTGGCTTCCTCACAGGCGCATACTCGACCTTCTACTACATCTTCGATCATCAGCCAGACGACATTTTCTGGTGTACCGCCGACGTTGGCTGGGTGACGGGACACAGCTACATCGTCTATGGTCCGATGTCATGCGGAGCCACTCAGATTATGTATGAGGGTGCGCCGAACACACCTGACTGGGGACGCTTCTGGAAAATCATCGAAGAATACAAAGTCACCGTTTTTTACACTGCTCCTACCGCGATTCGCGCCTTCATCAAAGCGGGAGATTCCTTTATCGATCAGCATGATCTGTCCTCGCTACGCCTACTCGGTTCCGTCGGCGAGCCGATTAATCCGGAAGCCTGGATGTGGTATCGCGAGAAAATCGGGGGAGGGCGCTGCCCCATCGTCGATACCTGGTGGCAGACGGAAACTGGCACGATCATGATCTCTCCCATCCCCGGAGCGACTCCGACGATTCCCGGCACCGCGACGCGGCCATTCTTCGGGATCGACGCGGCCGTTCTGAGTGCTGACGGAAAGGAATGCGGTCCGAACGAGGGCGGGATGTTGGTCATCCGCAAGCCTTGGCCCAGTATGCTGCGCACGATTTACAAGGATCCCGAGCGTTTTAAAAAGACCTACTGGGGTGAGTATGAAGGCATCTACGTAGCAGGTGATGGATCCCGAGTCGACCCGAGTGGCAACTTCTGGATCGTCGGTCGTCTGGACGACGTACTGAATGTCTCCGGGCACCGTCTCGGCACGGCAGAAATCGAGAGTGCACTCGTCTCACACAGTGCCGTAGCAGAGGCTGCTGTCGTCGGGCGTCCCGATGATCTGAAGGGTCAGGCTGTCGTCGCTTTCGTCACTCTGAAAGCGGGTTACCAACACGGACCTGAACTGGCCAAGGAACTGAAAATTCACGTCGGACACGAGATCGGAGCGATCGCCCGTCCAGACGATATCCGCTTCAGTCAACTTTTGCCCAAGACGCGCAGTGGAAAAATCATGCGGCGCCTGCTGAAGGAGATCGTCTCCAAGGGCGAGGTGCATGGTGATACATCTACTCTGGAGGACTTCACCGCTCTCGCAGCCCTGCAGAAGGAAGATTGATTCAGGAAATTGCATTCTCCCTCTTGACTAGGTGGCACGTCCCTCCTAGATTGCCCCTCCTGCCCTCTGTCCCACCGGACAGGGGGTATTCTGTTTTGTTATCGAAATCTCAAACCCTATTACTCTATTCCTATGCCCGAAGTCGAAATTAAAAAAGGCGAACCTATTGATCGCGCTCTGAAGCGCCTGAAGAGCAAGCTGGAAACCGAAGGAATCATGGACGAAATGCGTCGTCTGCGTGCTTTCGAGACTCCAACTCAAAAGGCGAAGCGCAAAGCACGCGCCAACGCCAAGCGTAACAAGAACAAAGTCCGCTTTTCTCTTCGCACTCAAGCAAGCGCTGCCACGACTGTAGCGGACGTGGAGTAAACTACCGGGAAATCGATAACAATGCGAAGAAGCTGTCGGAAACGACGGCTTTTTTTGTGTACCCGACGTTTTTTGAATCAGGATACCTCCGAGGAAATTCTAGCAATCGCCCCTGAGACCGAACCCTGTTCAGTCCATCGCTCAACCCTGTTGCGTCCTTGCTTCTCGACGATCTTTTAAGGACACTTCCGAAAACTTTTCTCTAAGCAGCGTGCTCGCAAGGGCTTCCGGAGGTGCACTCAAGTCCTCACGGTGCCGCTCGATGCTTTGTGTAATCCCTGTGCCACCATAAATTGCCCCATCGCGTAATCTTTGAGAAAAGATCGACAGGCGCGGGCAATCACATCGACCTCTTCTGGAGACTGAAAGAGGATCATCATCCGATACTGATCCATCAGAAGCAGGAGAACATTTCCACCTTGGTATTCAAAAAAGAGCTGATCCGGATTTCTCTGTGTCTCCTCAAAATACACGGAAATATCCTCGATCAGAGTCGTCATCTCTCGCGCTTTCGGTTCGCCGCCCATCAGGTCACAGTGCAGTATCTGATCGCCACGGGCCAAGAGCAGGCCCTGGACCGAGCCAGCATTTCGGATCACACTCAGACTCCCGGAGAAGGTTTTCGGCTTCATAGCGGATCAGAAGAAAGAGCCGATTCAAGGAATGGCCTCATCGGGACGCGCTGATTTACGATGGCTCCCACAGCCTCGGCATCCTGTGGATCACTGGACGGATCGAAAGTGAAGCCGATGGTTTCTTCTCGCTCATACAGGACTGCTGAGGTCGTAGCTTTCATTCCCAGACGCTCTCCGAACAGTCGGGCACACTCCTGTAGCAGCATCAGATTCTTCGCAAAGCGAGCGGTATCTTCAGCCCCACTCCTCCCTTTGGCAGAACCACCACTCGCACGAAAGAAACGGGCCTGGCGACTACGCAGCGCTTCGCTCAAAAATTCGTTCGTAGATGCGTCAGCGGAATTCATTTCTTTAAGAGTTCGTCGGATCGACTGTCAGGGGAATTTACGTGTCCTCTGCACTCTTGTCGACATCACCTGATCAAAAAAATCCGCTCAGTGCCCCACATTACTCAGAATTTCCTCGATCGTGGTCTCACCAGAAGCCACCTTATCCCATCCGTATTCCCTCAGAGGCCTCATTCCTCCGGTCAGTGCCTGTTGCTTCAGTTGAGCATACGAGGCATGAGAGGTGATCAATTCCGCCATCTCTGGATCGATCAAGCAAATTTCCAGAATCGACATCCGCCCTCGGTATCCGGTGTTTCGACAGGCCCGACAGCCCACGGCTTCATGGATCCCGGCACGCTTTTCGAGAGGAAACTGAATCTCGCGGAGATAATCATCATCCAACTGAGCCGGTTGCTTACACTGAGCACACAGTCGGCGGACCAGCCTCTGCGCCAGAAATCCGCGCACGGAAGACGCGATCAGGAAAGGTTCGATTCCCATGTCCAGCAAGCGAGTGATTCCGGAAACAGCATCATTCGTGTGCAGGGTACTGAAAACCAAGTGTCCTGTCAGTGCCCCGCGAATTGCGATCTCTGTCGTCTCTAGGTCACGCATTTCCCCTACCATGATGATATTGGGATCTCCTCGCAGAATGCTCCGCAGACCGCTGGCGAAAGTAAGCCCGATCTCTGGTTTGATCGCGATTTGAATGACTCCGTCGAGGCGATTCTCTACGGGATCTTCTACGGTCACGATCCGCGTCTCTTTCGTATTCAGACGCTTGAGAAAGGTGTACAAGGTGGTGGACTTTCCCGATCCCGTCGGCCCCGTGACTAGGATGATCCCGTTCGGCTGAGCGAGCAGGCCTTCGATTACTTTCGTCGTTCTATCGTCCAGCCCGAGCATGGACATATCGAAATTCTGCCGCGTCAGCAGGCGCAAACTCACGCTCTCCCCGTTCACCGATGGAATCGTGGCTACGCGCACATCGACAGGTGAGCCGTCGAGCTCCAGATTGATTCGTCCATCCTGCGGCAGCCGTCGCTCAGCGATATCGAGCTGAGCCATGATCTTCAGCCGAGAGATGAGTGAGGCTTGCAAAGATCGAATATCCGGCGGAACCACGATCTCCTGCAGAGCTCCGTCGATCCGATACCGAATGCGCAGATTTTTTTCCAAAGGCTCGATGTGAATATCCGTCGCTCGTTCACGCAGAGCTTCGCGAAAGATCTGGTTCACGAAGTTCATGACCGAGGCCTCCTCCTGCTCTTCGTCGAGTTGCGTCACCTCCTGATCATACTCATCATCTGCAGCGACTTCTCGTCCTTCCAACAGCTCATCGAACTGCTCAGCCCCGACTCCATATCCCTGACGCAGCCCTTCTAGGATGCGGTAGCGTGTGCTGACGACCCATGATACAGGCACAGTCAGCTCCCGCCCCACCGCCTGTCGTGCATCGAGATTAAAAGGATCATAAGTCATCAGACAGATCCCCTCCTCTCCGATACGTGCGGGGAGCAGACGATGGCGCAGAGCCACCTTTGCGGGAAAACGGCGATGAAGAGCACTGCTGAGATCCAATTCTGACTCGGCCTGAAATTCTAGGCCCGACTCCGTGGCCAACTGGCGAGCAAAGGCTTCTTCATCGACTAGATTAGCATCGTAAAGCGCGTCCAGAAGAGAGCTACCACGAGCGTGAGCTTCGCTCAGAATCGTCTCGCAACGCCTTGGTTCTAGGCATCCGACACGTCTTGCGATTCGGCTAATCAGGGGGATGAGAGACATGAGCTAAGAACGAGGACAACCAATCAGCTGATGAGTCAACCCCTCATGTTATCACTGGTTGCGCCTCTCGACAGACTTGCACCTTTTTGTAGAAACCGTCATACTTCCGAGGTGATCCTAGATCTGGATAAATTTATCATGCGAGAGCGGCCTTTCTGGGAGGAGCTGTCGACGCTGTTGCGACATCAGGAAGAGCAGCCTGATCGCCGCACTTCTCCTGAAGAAGCGCGGCGTTTTCACTATCTCTACCTGCGCATTTCATCTGATCTGGTGAAGCTACGAACCTTCGCTGGGGAAGTCGAAGTCGTCCGATACCTCGAGGATCTGGTGGCGCGAACCTATGGACGCCTAAACGAAGGCGACACGAGCCGTGTCCACTTCCGCCCCTGGCACTGGCTGATCTATACGTTTCCCTGCACATTTCGGCGACACTGGATCGCCTTTGCTCTGTCATTCGGGACATTTTTGATCGGCGCTGTCTTTGGTGGAGGGATCGTGACTCTGCACCCAGGGGCGAAAGTCGATCTGCTTCCACCTCAGTTTTCCCATTTACAAGAAAAGCCCTCCGCGAGAGTTACCCGTGAAGAAAACACTGAGTTCGACGCATTTAAGGGGCGACACACGTTTTCTGCCACGCTCATCGCGAATAATACGAAGGTTACGCTGCTGGCGATGGCCTCGGGGGTACTCTGGGGCGTATTCACCTATGCCCTGCTCTTTGGCAACGGGCTTATCCTCGGGCTCGTAATCGCGGATTATCTTTCGGACGGCCAAGGGCAGTTTCTCGCAGCCTGGCTGCTGCCCCACGGTTCCTTCGAGTTACCGGCCATCTTTATCGGAGGTCAGGCCGGGCTGGTGATCGCTCGGGCCATGTTCGGTTGGGGGACGAATCTGCGACTGCGGCAGCGCTTCGCCCGAATCCGTGCCGACCTGCTGACCCTCATTCTCGGGGCTGCTCTCATGCTTGTTTGGGCGGGGGTGATCGAATCTTTTCTTTCCCAATACCATGGACCCGCCGTCTATCCGTGGAAAATCGCGTTCGGATGTCTCGAACTCACAGCTCTCACCCTCTACCTGCTTCTCTGCGGACGATCAAAGTCCGCAGTGGGATCCCCACGACAGGCATGACCGCAAGAAACGCAGCCCTACGCATCGACACCCCCGAAGGCGTGCGGTTCGAGATCCCTCTCGCCAGCCCATTCAGTCGCTGCTTGGCTGTCGTGATCGATATGATCGTGATTGCCGCACTCATGCTGCTCCTGAGCCAACTCATTCAAGCACTGGATCGGCTGATCGCCTCGATGCGGC
>JBDHQE010000229.1:0-5859 GCA_039806885.1 Verrucomicrobiales bacterium | reverse complement strand
GCAGGGGGTGAAAGAAAGGCTTCATGGCGAGGAGGGTGCTGGGGGAGCTGCTTCGATCTTGTTAAAGTATAGATCGAGTCCTTGGCGGAATTCATCAGGAAGTTCTCTCCCAGCGCGCCCTGTAGCGGGAGTGGTGGTCTCGGCAGGCAGGGTCGGTGCACCGATCTCACCACTCTGAGGGCCGATGTCGCTGAGAGCACCGCTTTGTCTGCCACCGCCATTTCCACTCGCTGAGCTCGATCCGCTGCTGGACTTGCCGCCACCGCTGGAGGGAGATTTCTGGCGCTTCGACTGGAGCAGTAGCTCGATGGCTTCGGTCTGGTAGGCGATCGTCTCTGGTCCGGTGTCAGGACGGATCAGGACGGCGCTGGAACGACGCATCAGGTCAGACACGGCTTCGAGCAGTTGTCGCTCGTTACCAAAAGCACCTGCGTCAGGGAGATTATCTACGGCTTCGATCGTGGCATCGAGATCTTCGCGAACTTTGGTCTGAGATTTCTCGATAGGAGCGACGCGTGCGGCATAGGATTCGTGAGTCAGTGCTCCGTGTGCGTTTTCAGCTTCACGAGTTTCCTCACGAATCTGAATTTGGCTACGCAGCGCTCGCATGATCTGCAGAGTGATTTCTGGCGGCAAGCTTTTCGCTTCGTTCTGTTCCTGGCCGTTCTGATCTTGATCAGAAGCTGCCGGAACCAGTTCTTCGGCCCAGCGGTCGAGTGTATCCGCCCAAAATTCGCAGGAGGAGATCGTGCGTCCGCTCAGATTCCCGATGGCTCCGAGTCCGATGTCCCGAATCGCCGCGATGACCGACAGATCCTTCATCTGATCAAGCACTGCTTTTAAAATGGCTTCTTGTTTATGCAAGTAATAGGCCTCCAGATCGGATTGGATCTGGCGGATAAAAACGCTCTGCGACTCTTCACTTGCCCGAATGTTCTCCAAAATCACACGGAGCTTTTGCGGAACACTGCTCCAAGGCGTTCCAAAACTATCCGCCAAGATTGCTGTCAGCTCTTCAGCCAGTTCGGTCTGAGCTTTGGAAGCAGCCTTCAGACGATTCACGAAAGTGCTGGACTCCATCCCGGCCAGCAGTTGTTCTAGTTCATCGACCACCTGTGCGAATTCTTTCAACAGTTCGCTCTGTTCTTTCAGCGATCGACTCAGCGGCTGACGGGCAGGAGCTTCCTCCGATGGAGCAGCGCTCTCCGCAGACAGTGCTCGGGAAGATTGTCGGAGCAACTCGGCGACTTTCGGCATCCGGGCACTGCCAATTTCACCCAAGCTTTGCACTTTTTCCGCCCAGTGTTCGAGCTGTCGCGCCTCAAAATCAGGATTTTTTGTTGCTTCCTCGATCAGTGTTCGTCCCGCCTTCGAGAGAGCCTCCAGACGCTGCGCATTCGCCGATTCAGAGGAAGCCTGAGTCTGAAGCTGATCCCGAGCTTTGGGATCGTCTAACTCCTCATTCGACAATGCGTGCAGCCCCTGATTCGTCTCGTGAGCCTGCTGCTCACGCTCGAAGCTTTCCCTTGCGCCTCGAAGCCATTTCCGAAATTCTTCTGCAAGCCAGCGGACATGCTCATCTCGGCTGAGGATGCGAAGGGGGAAAGCAGGAGAAAGCGAGCGCTCTCTGCCGGGTAGATAATCCAGTGCGAAGGCTCGGACTTCATAGATCCCAGGGGGCAAGTTTTCTCGACTGCTGGAAAAGACGCCTCGAATCTGCAGCGATGTCCGATCAGGTGCCCCGGCAGCGACGATTTTTTCCCCGGCTATCGCGAGTGAAGTCTTCGCCTCCCCGTCGGCAGCTTGTTCCTCTGCAGGACGCCATTGCAACCCGACCGCCTGCACGCCGAAATCGTCATTGGCGACCAAATCGAATAGAACCGCATCACCTTCTAGAACGAAGCGCTTATCCTCGACGAGGTGAGCGTATATCTCCGCTGCTTTATCCGGAACAGACGAAATCTCGAGGTGCAAGGGCGACTTCGCACGAAGTCCGTGAACATCCTCCCAAGTGAGGGTCAGTGATAGCGGAGACTCGAGCGAGAGAGCGGGCGTCGAGAACTCCGCGCCCACTCTAGGAATCGGATTCTCATTCATCTCCGCCGAGATTAGCTCACTGCTGGCCGTTCCACGCACGATTACGGAGGAACCTTCTACTACGGCGAGATCCTCCCCCCGAATCGGCAGGACGAGGTCTTCCGTGCGGCGCAGATAATCTGGGAGTCGCGTCACGGCCGCCAGTTCACGTAGTTCTGGGCGTAGCCGAGGCTCGATGCGAATCCTCCCCACAGCATCTCCGATACGGTATTGTAGAAGACTTTCGTCTTTTAGTGGGGCGATAGAGAATGCGTAAAGATTTCCGTCTTTTTGTGCCTTGAGTCGCTCTCCGCTAGCCAATCGCAGCGAGGCATGAGACGGCTGCCAGTCGGTATCTGATGCGAGAGTGAAGGTGAGAGAGAAGGACTCTGCCCAAGCGACCGTCATCGTGGTCGGAGGCGGCTCGATGCGAGCGAATACATAGCGAGGAATCGGCTTCCACGGGGCCACCCAACGGACGAGCGTAATCGCCGTAGCGCGAGGAGCCAAGATAAAAAGCCCAGTGATCAGGAGCAGCATTACCGAGACAATGCGCTGTAAATTACGGCGTCGCTCTTCATGCAAGAGATCGGCTAACTGCTGCTCTCCGATTCGCTCCTCCACCTGACGCATCGCTGCGGACACGAGGGTGCGATTCTGCCGAGACGCTCCTTCCTGAGCTAGTTCGACGATTCCGAGCAACTCATCTCCAAATCCCGGCAATCGTCGGCGGATCATGCGTGCGGAATGGTTGAGCGAACGCCGTCGCCAGACCCAGCGATGCCAAATCACTGGAAAGATGAGAAAAGGAGCAATCAATCCCGATCCCAGCAGACTCCACCGCAGCCACTGAGGAGGATCCATGAGACGATCACAAAGAAAAGCCAGCAGGAAGGATAAGCTCAGTCCCACGATCCCCGAAAGCGCTCCTTCCGCAATCTTTAGCGACCAGAGGCGGTTACGGAACTGCTCCAGCGCACTCCGAATCCGTGGAGAAAGCCCATCATCGGCCCAGCCTCGTGCGGCGGGCAGGTCCGCTGACTCCATGCTGTCTGTTTCAGGCATTGTTCTCTCGACTGCGGACAGTAGCACCCTTCCACAGCTCGTGCCAAGACGGATTTGTTACATCGCTCGGCTAGATCAAATCACACGATCATTCCCGCCATCGACAGGGATTTGCGCTCCAGTGGTCTTGCCGAAAACTGGTCCTGCCATGGCTGCAACCATTCGACCCACGTCACGGGATTTGATTTCGGTTTTCAGAAGATTTCGAGTTTTATATTCTTCCACCGTCATGTGATAGCGCTCGGCAGAACGCTGTAGATTCTCCTGTGTCCAGAGTTTAGTGTCGAAAACAGCATCGGGGTGAATGATATTGCATCGCACGCCGTGCGGAGCCAGTTCCAGCGCTGCCACACGGCAGAGCTGGGTGAGAGCAGCTTTGGCGCAGGAGTAGCTGGCGGCCCCGGCGCCCGGTGCCTGGACGTTGCGAGAGCCGACGAGGATTATCGCCGAATCAATCCCACGCTTCAGGAAGGGAATGGTGTGTTTCAAGAGCTTTTGGTGACTCGTCACATTGACCGCCATCGACTTGTCCCAATTAGATTCTTCCAAGTCCTCCAGAAACGCTCCGGCAGTGAAAATCCCCGCATTGCTCACCAGAATATCTAGGCCTCCGTAGCGACGCACGGTTTCAGCGACCGCCTCGGTCACGGCTGTGTCGTCCGTGAGGTTCGCTACGATTCCGACTCCTCCGATACGGGCCATTTCCTCGACGATCTCGGGATTCAGGTCGATTCCCACGACTCTGGCCCCTTGTTCTGCGAGCGCTTCCGCACAGGCGAATCCGATTCCCGCAGCGGCTCCGGTGACGATGGCCACCTTGCCCTGGTGAAGCAGAGGTGTTTTTGACTGCTTCAGCTTCGCCAGCTCTAGCTCCCAGTATTCCACTGCAAAGAGTTGATCGGCAGGCAGCGGTCTCCAGCCTCCCGGAAATGCAGCTTCCACAGTCTGAATGGTCTGCCAAGTATGCGTCGCGATGTCCCGAACGATTGTTGCTTCGGCTTCACTGGTGCCGAGACTGATCACACCATGATTCTGCCAGACCGCCCACCGAGGATCAGGGGAAAGCATGGTCTCTCCCTTTTGATTGGCCAAGAAATAGGCTCGATAATCTTCGGCAAATTTTTCCAAATCCACCTGAGAATCTGCTCCGATGACAGCCGGTATGCGTTTGGTTCGTATCGTATGATCCGGTGTCAGAGGGCCGCGAGTGGCCAGATCGGGCGCATCGGGACGACTGGCGAATCCAGCGGCCTCTGGTGAGTCATCTAACGAGGCAAGAACAGGTGTGCCTCGCAGCTCAGAGACAAATTTGCGAATTGCCGCCAGACCGTGCAAATCTTCTTTCGCCGTCGCCACGGGCAGGGAGAACGAAGGACCTACAGCACGGGCTAGAAAGTCCTCCGCCTCAGTGACCAGACGGATCATCGCCTCGTAGCTTTCCCGAGCGTCATCGTGCATGGTGAAAAGCCCGTGATTCATCAGGACGATTCCTTCCAATCGAGTAACATCCAGATTGTTCAGAGCTGTTTTCACGGCTTTCGCGAGATCGAATCCCGGCATCACATACGGGACGATGGCGACTCGGTCGCCGTAGAGATCTCGCACTGCTTGTTCACCTCCCTGATGATTCGTCAACGCCACGATGGCATCCGCGTGGGTATGGTCTACGTAAATTTGCGGAATCGAAGCGTGCAGGATGGTCTCGATGCTAGGAGTTGGCGCTCCGGGGTCTAGCATCGCGGCTCGCATTTGCCTTACCATTTCACTATCAGAAAGCTGATCGAGCTGAGCTAGGCGCAGGAGTGGCTCGATTCGCACTGGAGCGAAGCCCGCTTCCTCGATCGTGGCGAGATCCCAGCCCGACCCCTTTACATAGAGGACATCGACTGGCGTGCCAAAGAAATCCGGCTGTCGCACCTTCACCGAGGTGTTTCCGCCTCCGTGCAGGACGAGGTCGGGATTTTTTCCAAGCAGGCGAGATGTGTAAACACGCCGTTCTAGCGGCTTAGAAAACTGAGCAGCTTCATGATCGTTCCAGAGCGATTTCATCGGAGAAAGGGGGCATTGGGTAAAAAAGCCAGAGGCAGAAGGGCAGGGGATCACCCATATACCTTGCTTGGATCGTAGGCTCGATCCGCGATTTCGGCACTCAGTTCTACGGGATCGCCGAGTTTTTCCACTTTTCGGAAGAAGCAGGACCGGTAGCCCGTGTGACAGCAACCGGGGCCATGTTGGTGAACTTTCAATACCAAGGCATCTTGATCGCAATCGGTAAGGATTTTCTTCACGACCTGAGTATGTCCCGAAGTCGCTCCTTTGTGCCAGAGTTCCTTTCGACTGCGAGAATAGTAAACCGCTTCGCCGATTTCCAAAGTCTGCTTCAGCGATTCCTCGTTCATGTAGGCGACCATCAGTATTTCATTGGTGCTTTCATCCTGAGCCACCGCCACGATCAGTCCGTCGGAATCGAATTTAGGGGCGAAGCTCAGGCCCTGTTCCACGGCAGAGCGATCTGCACGAGAGCCAAAGGTAATTTCAGTTGAAGTTGACATGAGATGGGTGTTTCGAATGAGTATGAAGGGGAATTGTTCAACGAGATCGGCTTTCGTGCAACGCAGGAAATAGAAAAGCCGATTTCCCGAGAACAAAGACCCAATGGCATGTAATCTGAAGAAAACCGTGCATGAGCTTTCATCTCGAACGAGCGATTGAACTAAT